>JAJPKB010000642.1 GCA_021323915.1 Chloroflexota bacterium
CTTCCACCAGTGTCGTAAACTTGTGCTGGTCCATCGCAGACTCCCCTCCCGTGTAGATTGTGTAAGAGGATTATCTGCGATGGACCGACTTTGACATGACCCTATTGCAGCGGCTGCTTCTACCACGGCTGCCCGATCGAGCCCCTGACGCGGCATGGTCCTAGCTCCCTTGATGCTCAACCAGGAAGGAAGCAATGGCCGGGTTGACCTGGTCGGCCTTCTCGACCTGCAGATAGTGGCTGGCGCCCGGGACCAGCAGGACCGTGCCGTGGAGGCGATCGCGCCGGCGCCCATATACCATTAGTTTTTCAAGAGGTCTTGGCCAAAACCAAAAGAATCAACCGGATCGCGTCGACCAACCTGTAACCCGAGCCCGTATACCCTCCATGAGGGGGCAAAGGGAGATAGACACGAACATGGTTCCAACCCCACGGCAAATGCGGTACGTGGCCGTTCTCATGCTCGGCGTGATTCTGCTTGGAGGATTGAGCACCTCCCAATCAGCGGCGAGCTCAGCGGTCGCGACGACGTCTAACGTTTCAATCCAAAACTTCTTTTTCAGTCCTCAAACCTTGACCATCGCCGTCGGAACAACGGTGACCTGGACGAATGACACCGACAAAACGACGCCGACTAATCACACCGTCACCGCAGATGACTCCTCATTCGATTCCAAAACGCTGACTCCGGGCCATAGCTTCTCTTTCACGTTCAACTCCCCTGGTACCTACAATTACCACTGTAATATCCATCCATTTATGCACGGCTCAATTGTCGTCCAGGCCACGCCGATCGAGCAAATCTTTCTGCCATTCATCGCAAAGAATTGAGCCGAGCGAGAAGCTGTCTTCGCGCCTCGGCGGGCAGAGTCGGCTCTCGCTCGAGTTCACGGATGAGGTCCGCCCGAGTAATCACAGCGAGCTCGCCTGCCCAGACCCGGTGGGCAACCCGCTGCACGGCCTGTATCCATGGCTCGAAGGCGAGCGCACGGGCCAGTGCCTCGAACCGCGGCCAGTCAGCAGCCAAGTCCGGATCCAGAATCGAGACACTGCAGCGGCCGTGCGCCGCTCGGAAGCCGGCTTCCCAATCGATATCCGGGATAAAAATCCGATTCGGCGCGGCCAGGTCGACATGGGCGACCCGCGGCTGGATATCTTTGAGAATGTAGAGAACGGCGACGGTTTGAACGATTTGTCGGGTTGCCGAGCTTGGCGAGGCGATTGCCCCGGGATTCACCAAAAGCACGTCATCCTGGAGGCACGTCATCGGCACGTGGGTGTGGCCGGAGACGACGACGGATGCCCCGACCCGTCGCCCAGCCGCGGCCAGGCGAGCCAACTTTGGCGCCCAGACGTCATCCTGCCGCCGGGCACGTTCCTCGTCCGGATCCGGGCTATGGCCGTGATGGAGCAAAATCCGCTGTCCAGCCACGGCAATCAATTGCTGGACTGGTAGCTCACGCTGGGATTCCGGGGAATCGTCGTTGCCGTGGACGGCGATGACCGGAGCAATGCGACCGAGCTGATCGAACACCGACAGCTCGCCGACGTCGCCCGCGTGCAGGACGAGGTCGACGCCGCGCAAAACCTCGAACACCGCGGTTGGTAGCTCTCGCAAGCGCCGGGAAAAGTGCGTATCGGAGATCAAGCCGAGGCGGGCGACAATCTGGCCAGGGTCAATGCCGGGCGGGAGATAGAGATCTTCAAACAAGGCTTTTCTCCAGGCCGGTCCCGGACGATCTGAAGCTCGGCGGACAGACCGTGACTGTTCGAGTGTCATCACCAGCAAACCCAAGGGAGCCGGGTTAGAACGGCGGACGGTGGAGTAAGCGTATCATCGCACCTGTCGCTTGAGGCGAGGATCCAGGAAGTCACGCAGTGCATCGCCGAAGAGATTCACCGCCATGACCGTCAGAGTAATAGCGATGCCGGGAAAGAGGACCAGCCACCAGGAGGGTCGGAAGGCAGCGGCAAGCACGCCCCCAAGCATATTACCCCAGCTTGGCGCCGGCGGCGGGACGCCAACTCCGAGAAAGCTCAGACCGGCCTCGGCGAAGACAGCCGAGCCGAGGTTGAGCGTTAGCACCACGAGAAATGGCGCGATGCATTGCGGGGCAACGTGCCGTAGCATGATTTGCCACCGCGTCGCGCCGACACAGCGGGCTGCCTCGACGTAGGCGAACGCCCGGGTCGAGATAGCCGCCGAGCGAACGATCCGGGTGCAGCCGGGAACCTGGGTCACCGAGATAGCGATGATGACCGGCAGAATGCCCGCGTTCAGACCGATCAAGAGCAGCATCGCCAGGATGAGCGTGGGAAAGGACAAGAGCACCTCGATGATCCGCTGACTGATAAGATCGAACCAGCCGCCGACGTAGCCGCTCGTCACACCCCAGAGGAACGCGATCGCGCCGCCAATCAGTGTCGAGGTAACGCTGACTAACATCGTGATGCGCGCACCAAAGATGATCCGGCTCAGGACATCCCGTCCGAGGTCGTCGGTGCCAAGCACGTGCTGAATCGTTGGGGGATGGCGAGTAACCGCGTAATCCCCGGCCAATGGATCGTAGGGCGCGATGAATGGCGCAAAGATGGCAACCAGGAAGACGACGATCAGAAACAGCGCGCCGAGCGTGCCAATCGGCGACAACCGAGCGAAGCGAGCGACGCTATCGAAAGCGCGACCAATCCCTCTACGCTCGGCGGGCGTTTTGATCGTCAGGAGATCGTCAACTGGGAGAACACGTTGAGCAGATCGCATCAGCCCTCATACCGGATCCGCGGATCGAACCAGCCGTAACTTAGATCGACGAGCAGATTCATGATGGTCACGATGAGGCCGTAGAGCAAGACCATATTCTGGACAAGCATCCAATCGCGCTGGTTGAGGCCCTGGACGAGCAAGGTCCCCAGGCCAGGAACACCAAAGGCGGTCTCCGTCGCCACCGTCCCCCCGAGGAGTCCCGCGAAGGCGAGGCCGGAAAAGGTGACGACCGGCAGCATCGCATTTTTCAGCACGTGCCGCGCGAGGATCCACCGCTCACCCAGGCCTTTCGCCCGGGCGGTGCGGACGTAATCATCCTGCAAGACTTCGAGAACCGTCGCCCGGGTCAGCCGGGCGGTCGCCGCGGCGAGTCCGATGCCGAGCGCGACACCGGGGCCGACCACGATCTCGAGATTCTTGGCCGGGTCGATCCAAAGGTAGGAAATTGTCAGCGGGGGGCGCCAGTTGAAGTACAGCACGCCGACGAGCACGATGATCAGACCAATCCAAAAGCCCGGAATGGCGATAAAAACGGTGATCCCGCCCCGGACGAGCAAGTCGAGCCAGGTATCGCGATGGGTGGCGCTGAGGATACCGACCGGAATCCCGGCGAGCCAGGAGATGACAAGCGCGATCAACGCGATCTCGGCGGTAATTGGACCGCGACGCAAAATCAGATCGCTGATGTGATCGCGCGTCCAAAAGGACTCGCCCAGGTTGCCATGGGCAACGTCGGCCATCCACTGGATGTATTGGACAAGGTAAGGCTTGTCCAAGCCGAGGCTAGCGCGTGCCGCCGTGATCTGCTCAGGACTGAGCACGTAGTTCCCCGACGTTTCGCTCGAGATAACTGCGATCGGGTCACCCGGTAACACGCGCATCGCGAGAAAGATAAGCACCGTGATCCCCAAGATGGTGGGAATCGCGGCCAGGATCCGCCGAGCCAGATAGCTGTGCACGATATCTCTACCTACTTATCGAGCCACGCCGTCTCGACCCGACCCCACTCGGTCATGATGCGCTTGTCCATCGCCAGGCCCTTCACGTATTGCTGCCACATCGGCAGGTGGAACGTATAGCCAATGAGGAGCCAGGGTGGGTCCTGATCGAGGATATCCTGCATCTGGTCTAGGTACTCACGACGCTTGGCGTGGTCGAGCTCGGCGTCGCTCTTCGCCAGCAGGTCATCGAACTTCGGATTCGAGTAGCCGCCGTAGTTCTGCGAGGCGCCGGTTTTGAAGTACAGGTTAGCGATCGGCGAGAAGTCCGGGATCGATCCGCCGGGCGTGTCGAGGACCATGCCGAACTTACCGGACCGCTCCTGCTCGCCGAGCAACGAGCGCTCCTGGACGCGAATCTTTGCCTCGATGCCCAGGTTGCGCTTGAGCTGGTCCTGGACTGCCGGCGCCATGATCTGCGCGTGCGGCGCGACCGACGCCGAGAGAAAGTCGAGCCCGCTGATCCCATCCTTGTAGCCCGCGTCCGCCAAAAGCTTTTTCGCTTGCGCGATGTCGGCGGATTTGTCTGGCCGGTAACCGGGCAGCGTCGCGATCTTGTCCGGCGGCGTCGCGTACTCGTCGCCGTGGGGCACCCAGCGGGTCAGGTCGATCCACTCCTGGGTAATGTAAGCCTGGATCAGATCCTGACGGCTGATGGCGAGCGAGATCGCCTGGCGCACCCGCGGGTCATCGAGCGGCTTCTGCTTGCAGTTGAAGATCACCGCGTAGGCACCGAAGTTCGGCAGCTTGTTCGCGAGCACGTTGTGCTTCGCACTCTCCTGCCAGGTCTCGCGCGAGGCGTTCCAGGTCATGTCAGACTGATCGGTCAGGACCGCCGTGCCGCGGTCGGACCAGGCCGGGACGTGGAGCAGCTCGAGCTGGTCGAGGTAAGGCAGATCTTTATCCCAGTAGTCGGGATTACGGACGAAGGTCCACTTCTCAGCCTGCCTGTAGTCCTGGTATTTGAAGGCCCCGGTTCCGGGGGCGATCACTTTGCGCAGATCGTTGTTGTACTTGTCGAGCCAGGCCTTCGGGTAGATCACCAGATCCGGCAGCGCGAGAACCTCCATGAAGAACGCCTGCGCCTTCTTCAGCATGAATGTGACGGTCATGTCGTCGGACTTCTCGACGCTGGCGACCTGGTCGAAGAGTGTATGCAGCGGGATCGCGATCCCGCTGGGCGGCTTGACGATCCGGGTGAACGTCGCGACGACGTCGTCGGCCGAAAACGGCGTGCCATCGTGAAACTTGACGCCCGACCGGAGGTGGAACGTATAAGTGAGACCATCCGGCGAGACGTCCCAGCTCTGGGCCAGGTCCGGAATGATCGTCCGCAAGCCGTCGACCAGATTACGCCGAACGAGGCCGTTGTACATCTGACAAAGTACCGCCGTGGTCGCGCCCTGGTGGATGTCGTAGTGCGGCGTGGTCACGCCGAAGCAGTTACGCAGAGTGCCACCACGCTTGGGGGTGCCATCGGTCGGGCGCATGAGGCCAGCTTCTGCGCCCTGAGCGACCTGGGCCTTCGCGGGCACGATTGTCGGGACGGCGGCCGGCGCCGTGGCCGGGGCCGCCGTTGGAGCGGCCGAAGCAGTTGGAGCAGTTGCAGCGCTCGGGGCAGGCGCCGCGGTCGGCTGCGCCTGGGTCTGAGGCTTAACCGTCGGCGAAGGCGTAACCGTCTGTTGCTGACACGCGACGAGGATAGGAACGAGCGCACCGGTGGCCGCTAACCTACCAAAGGTCCTGAATAGACCACGTCGGCTAACCCGTTGACCTCCTTTGGACAACATCGCTGCACCTCTCAGCATTAATTATGTGCGACCGAGTGTACCTTACTGTCCCCAGCCCGTCAATAAGACCAGGAGCGCCGGTTCGAAACCGGGGCCAATCCGGCCCCGGCCGTCCACGACGCGACCGCCTAGTGGAACAAGCGTCGATTCCTTTTCATCTGGGAGCGGCGCTCGGGCGTCGGCTACTCTCTCCCGCGACGAAGGCGACGTCATTCCAGGCGGCGCCCAGCTCGCTGATCGCACGGAAGATAGGATAGAGGTCGGCCCAAAGGGCGTCGGTCAGCTCACGCGCCGCTTCCTGGTCCCCTTCGGCCACCGCGCGCTTGAGAGCAAGGGCGTTCTGCTCCTGACTCGCCGTCGTCTGCTGGACGATCTGATTGAGCGCTCGCGCCGCCGCGAGCTGGCGATCGATCAGCTCAGCGATCGTCCCCTCCGGATCCGGGATACCGTCCTGCTTGGGGGCCTTCCAGGTGCCGTAGCGCGGGCGCTGCTTCTGGCCGCCCTCAGCCGGGTCGGCCGTCCAATGAGTATGGGTTGGCTCGATGTGAGGGGTCACCGAGAGGTACATCGTCATCGGCACGTCGCCGACCACCCGCACCTGATGCAGCTCATCCCGGCGCGCAAAGCAGGCCTGGCCCGGTCCCAGCACCGCCCGCTCGCCGGCGATCTCGAACTCGCACTGGCCTTCGAGAACCAGGAACATCTCCTGACCCAGATCGTGGCTGTGCCGCGCCGCCACCTGGCCGGGCTCCATACGCAGGAAGCGTCCCCGGATCTCCGGTGTGACCACGAAATTGCGAACGTCGGTGCGATAGTCAAAAACCTCCAGAGGCATTTTCGTATCCTTTCTCAATATTCCCGTTCTACGTCAACGAGGTCGTGCGTGGTAAGATTATCACAACTGACAAATTTGGAGAACATGGCAATGAAAGGAGATCTGCCACGTGACCGATATTCGATCAAAGATCACGGGCGGAGGACGGGTGGTGATCCCTGCTGAATATCGCCGCGCGCTGGGACTTCACGACGGCGACGAGGTCGTTCTCCGCTTGATCGACGGCGAAGTGCGGATCATCAGCGTGCGCGAAGCCATTCGTCGCGCTCAGGAGATCGTTCGTCAGTATGTGCCGCGCGGGCGCTCGCTCGCCGATGAGCTGATCGCCGAGCGGCGTCAGGAAGCCCGCCGTGAGTAATCCCGTTCTGGACGCGTCGGCAATCCTGGCATTGCTCAATCAAGAGGCAGGTGCGGAGATGGTCGCGACCTTCGTTGCCGAGGGCGCCGCTGTTAGCGCGGTGAATCTTGCCGAAGTCGTCGCCAAGCTCGGGGAAGCCGGACTTCCTGAAGAGGCGATCGAGACGGCGCTCGCTTCGCTTGGGTTGGAGATCGTCGACTTCGATGTCGACCTCGCCTATCGGGCGGCTCGCCTTCGCCCGACCACGCAACACCTGGGGCTGTCTCTGGGTGATCGAGCTTGTCTTGCCCTCGCTCAGGCGCGAAAGCAACCCGTGGTCACGGCCGATCGTTCATGGGCCACCGTCCCAATCGGTGTGCCAATTCAGCCTATCCGCTGACGTCCTCTGGCACGCTCTCCCAGGGCTCGATCTTGAGGCTATCCTCCGGTCCGAGGACATGGCGGAGGACTTGGTCGAGAATGTCCTTGCGCTTGGCTGGTGAGGCCGCGCCATAAAAGGCGCTGGCGAGGGTGGCCAGAGCGGGATCCCACTTCTCCAGATCCGCGAGCAAACGCTTCGCTTTGACGCACCAGCGGCGAGCGAGCCGGTAGCGCAGGACGATCGCCTGGTCCAGCACTCGCCAGAGGGCCGGGTCCGCCCGCGCTGGATCGGTCGCGAGCACGTCCAAGGCGTCTTCGTAGCGATCGATCAGGCCATAGCGGGCGGCGACGAAGTCGATGCCTTCGAGAGGACGTGGTCCCTGATCGTAAGCTTGCCGAGCCTTGGCCTGGAGCGATTGAGCCAGCGCGCCATCACGGCTGAAGATGAGCTGGCCGTAGCCGACCATGTGCATGGCCTGGTAGTTCTCCTCGCGAAACTGGCGTCGACTCTCGTTCTCGGGATTGAGGAAGATCTCGACCAGGACGCCCGACGACGTCACCACCTGACGCCGCTGGCGAAAGCGGGAGTTGACGATCACGTAGAGATCGACGTCACTCGTCGGGCCAGCCTGGCCACGGAGGAACGAGCCAGCGAGGAAGATTACAAGCGTGGCCGGCTCGGTTTCCAGTGATGGAAGCACTTCTTCGAGTGCCTGAGAAAAACTTTAAGGACGCTCTACTGGTTCACCGGTCGCAGCAACTCGGCGGTCTACTGGGTCGCGGTGTCGAACTTCACCAGCGAGCCCGTGGTCTACGGCATTGTCCTGACCGGGGCGAATTTCCCGTCGGGCCTGCCGGCCATCGGAGGATCGTAGAGTGGGAAGCCGGGCTCCCTCACCCCCTGCCGCTCACCGCACCCATAGCATCCCCGCGCGAAACTGGCCAAGCTTTCGCCCGGCGAGCTCGACCGCGATGGGAATCACCCGAAGGCCGGGCTCGGCCTCGGCGGGCACGGGAATTCGGAAGGACAGCGCTCGCTCGGTACGCCGGGGAATGACCGCGCGGACGACCGGTCGCGTTTCCCAACCGTGCGGCACAATGGGCTGGCCGCTCGCGAGGCGTGGCGCGCTCGCGTGGTTCGTGACCACAACGTCAAGCGACACGACCGCGCCGGGCCGTGCGTCCTGCTCGAACGGCTCGGCGCGGAGCCAATGCTCGTCGAGGCCGAAGTTCGGATCCTCCCAGGGCAGGAGGGTGGCGAAGATCGCTTCGCGCTCGGCGAGGTTGCGTTGCATGAAGCGAATCTCGTCGGCGGTGAAGGCGAAGGCGACCGGGACGTGGCAGTTGAACAGGAGGTTCGGCTGGAGATCCTCGACCAGGGCCAGGCAAGCGTCGAAGCCGCGACCGGCGCCGAGAAAGTTGCGATTGCCGGCGCAGTAGTCGTCGATTCCGGCCATCGTAAAGGAGTCGCCGATGAAGAAGAGCCGCTGGCCGTGGCCTTCGACCAGCAACGCGCCATGGTAGTAGGTCTGACCGGGGAAGTGGTAGGCGGTGAGCCGGAACTCGTGCCAGCGCCAACTGGTGCCGTGGGTTGTCACCTGATCGATTCGCGCGACAGCGGGGGAGATGCAGGGTAACCGGTAGGCGCGTGGCCGGCGAACGATCGCCGCGACCTGGGCGTCGGCATAGGTCGGGCAGGGGAATTCCCGTTGGAGCTCCTCGACGAAGTCGACGTGATCGTCGTGATAATGGCTGATCCAGAAGGCGTCGACCTGGCGAATCTCCCCGCTCGCCTGCCAGTGGCGAAGCTCGTCGAGCACCTTGTGGCTGCCGCAGTCCATCAGCAGCGCCGCGCCGTCGTCGGCGACGATGATCCAGCTCGTCCCGACGTGGCGGACAAAGTCTGGGATCGCCATTCCCGGTCGAATCGGCATCGCCTCCGGCTGACCGACATAGTCGGCGAACATCTCTGGAAAGTAGTAGCGTAGCGCGGAGATGCCAGCATAGTTGGCGTAGGCGCGATCGAGGTTCGCGACAAGCGCGTCGATGGCCGAGACCGGATCGGTCATCATGACCCCGTGCGACGGGATCAGTGCCTGCGCCCCGGCCTCGCGCAGCTTCCGGAGGCTCTGGGCCAGCGCCGTCCGAGCGCCGAGGAAGCCGTGGTAATCGCGAATCGTTCGCTCGCCAAATGTGCCACCCCGCTGCAAGCTATACACGTCCCAGAGCTGGCCCGGTCCGTAGATCGCATCTCCGACGAAAGCAAAGCGCTGGCCCGCGCGCTCGACGAGGTAGGACACGCTGCCGGGCGTGTGACCGGGGGTAGCGAGGACCCGGACGGTCCAGGGGCCAAAAGCGAAAGTCGTGTTCTCGGCGCCGGTCGCGTCGACCGGGATCGACTCGGCCAGGAGGAGGTCGCTGGGCTGGAAGTTGTACAGGTGCCAGCGAAAGGCCGGATCCTGCCAGAATCGCTCGACCTGGGCGAAATAGTCACGCTCACCGGTGGGCACGATGGCGCGGACCAACGGACTGCCCGGCAATTGCCCAAAGCCCGACGCCTGGTCGCGGTGGTAATGGGTGAAAAGAACCGCCTCGACCTGGCGAATGCCCAGGGCGCTCAGCGCGGGCAACACGTCGCCGTCGCCGCAATCGATCAGCCAGGCACGCTCGCCCTGGCGCAGAATCCCGACGTTGATCGCGCCCGGATAGACGAAAAGATCCGGGGCGAGGGTAATAAGGTCGTTCATCCAACAATCTCATCGACAACTGCATTGACGAAGCGGACAGTCTCCGCGAAGGTCGCCTCGTGATCCACGTCAGCTTTGTACCAATCTTCGCGCCAGGCTCGGAGGGCCTCACGAATCAGCGGCGCCCAGGTGGGCATCTCCTTTTCCGCCCATAACGCTGCCTGTCGCTTCGAGCCATATTCGCCGGTTTTGAAGGTATAGAGCGCCCGGCACAAAGTGAGGATGGCGTAGACCTGAGCGTTGCGGTGGCGGCATTCGCTGACCCAGTCGCGCCAGGCGAACGCGCTCGCTTCAACCGCTTGCACCAGCTCGGCTTTCGAAATCGGAGCGATGAACCGCCCTGGCGAAGGGCCAAAAAGGGCAACGCCCTTTTCGCGGACGACGTACCAATTGATCAGCCAATCCTTCCCGGCCTCTTTGGTGTGAAAAGGCTCGCCCGGGCTGGTCACGGCGATCGTGCTGGTCCGCGTCCGAAAGGTTCGAAGCGCCTCGGCTGTCAGATAGATGACTTCGATTCGGTTGTCCCACCTCGGCTCTTCGTGCGCGATTGCCTGATGCATCGCCCTCAAGCGATCAAGCTCATTCGGCTCGAGAGCAATGGCGGTCACCGCGACCAGATCGAGATCGCTGACCGCCTCGTCGAAATCGCCGGTCACCAGTGAGCCAGTCACGTAGAGTCCGACCAGCTTGTCACCGAGGATCCCCTGAATCCGCGCCTGGAGCAGCATCAGCATGCGCCGAACGTCGGCCGATGGTGTGGTCAGCACGGCGAGAGCCTCCTCCTGGCGACAAATGAAGGTGATTGTCCGGTCGAAATCAGTAGCGCGCCCGGTACTTTGAACAGCCCGAGCTGACCTCGGAAAGGGGTCGGCTCCAACCGCTGGGGATCTCTGAAGAACCAGCCGATCAAACCTGGCCGGAAGTCGCGGTAGTTCAGATGCGCGGGCGCGAGGCTTTGCCACGTGTCACGTGTGAAGGTGACACAATCGACCAATTCCACGGATCCCAGCAACGCGCCGGTCGCCAGGGAGTCAGGACGAATCCCAAAGTGGACGCAGGCATCCCAGTCGATCGACCGCGAAGCGTGCAGCAGCAACGGACCTCTATACCGGCTGCGCCAAGTTCGAACCTCGATCGTCTTCTGCCCGTTCAGGATCAGTTCGAGCCAGGGTTGACGCAGACTCAAGCAGGTCATGATGTCAGATGAGGAATGAGCGCCCTCCGCGCTTTCCATTTGCGCCTCGATGGGCGATCCGCAGATCCTCGGACTCATCGATATTCGGGGCGATCGATGCCCCCTTGCGCCAGCGGCCAGATTAACAGCTTACGGGCTCCCTATCGCGTGCGGAGCACACCCTCGATTGAGATGTCTTCGTCGAGATCTTCCCAATGAATGCCGATGCCGTTGCCGATCAGTCGCCAGTTACCTCGCTGCTCTGATGTAGCGTCGCGAAGTGACGGGAACCAAGCGAGCGGAGTTCCAATCTCGCGCCCATCGGCAAGGCAAATGTAGAGCATGGCGTCATCGAACCAAACCGAGACGGCGTTTGCTGCGATGACGGGTCCAGGCGCGTTCGAAATACTCACGACATCCTCTCAAGTCACGCGCGCGGTGCTCGTTCACCAGATCCCCAAGCTCTCGGAGCTCGACTTTATTGTAGCCTACTGGTCCGCCACCGAGCCGTCCTCGTGGAGCGGCGTGGTCAGCTCGCGGCGGGCGAAGGGGACGCGCTCGATGACGTCGAAGTTGAGCTTGATCCCCAGGCCGGGTGTCTCGGGGATCCGGAGGTAGCCGTTTTCGAGCTTCAGGGGCTCAACGACGAGGTCGCGCTTGGGCGGGGTGTCCTCACCGGTGTACTCCTGGAGTGCGAAGTTCGGGATGCAGGCGTCGAGCTGCACGCAGGCGGCGGTCGAGATGGGCGAGAGCGGGTTGTGCGGGATGACGCCGACGTAGTACGCCTCGGCCAGGGCCGCGACTTTCTTGCAGTGCGAGATTCCCCCGCAGACGCAGACGTCTGGGCGAACGAAGCGGCAGCCACCCGCCTCGAGAAGCTCGCGGAACTGGACGAGGTTGGTGAAGCGCTCGCCGGTGGCGATCGGAATCTCGATCGCTTTCTGGACTTCGGCCATCGATTGGACCGAGTCCGGCAGGATCGGGTCTTCGAGGAAGAAGGGGCGGAACTGGGCGAGCTCGCGACTCAGGCCGATCGCCTCCATCGGCGACATTCGCCGGTGAATCTCCACGCAGAGGTCGACGTCCGGCCCGACCGCTTCGCGGACTGCGCCGACCCGGGTGACCGCCTCGCGCAGCAAGCCACCGTAGCGCATCGTCGGGAAATCCTCGCGGAACGGGGTGAAGCGCACCGCGGTGAAGCCACGCTCGACCACCCGCTGGGCGTCGGCGGCGAGCGCCTCGACCGAGGAGCCGTGGACGTGAATGTAGCAGCGGACCTTGTTTCGGACCTTGCCGCCGAGCAGGTCGTAGATCGGAGCGCCGTAATGCTGGCCGGCAATGTCCCAGAGGGCGATGTCGACCGCGCCGAGCGCGCCGCCGACGGCCGAGCCCATGAAGTGGGAGTTGCGGTAGAGGTACTGCCAGTGGTGCTCGATCTGGAGGGGATTCTTGCCGAGGAGATAGGACTTCCAGACGTCGACGATCCGCTCCGACGCTTCCGGATAGCCCCAGATCCCGGACTCGCCCACGCCGACGATCCCGGTGTCGGTCGTGATCCGGACGAAATGCCACCGCCCGGCCAGCAGGTTCTCGATCTTGTCGATTTTCACGCGATTCCTCCTTATCGACCGGTAATCCCGGTGAGCGCGATGCCACGGACGAAATAGCGCTGGAGCAGCAGGAAGACGATCAGGATCGGGATGATGTTCAGGACCGAGCCGGCCATCATGTAATTGAACTGGGTCGCGTATTCATCCTGGAAGTAGCTCAGGCCAACGGTCAGGGTGCGGAAGTTATCGCTGTTGGTGACGATCAGTGGCCAGAGGAAGCTGTTCCACTGGGCGGTGAAGGAGAAGATCGCCAGCGTTGCCAGGGCCGGCCCGGAGAGCGGCAGGATGATGTGCCGATAGATGCCCAGGTAACCACAGCCATCGATCCGGGCGGCGTGCTCGAGCTCGACCGGAATCGTTAGGAAGAACTGGCGCAGGAGGAACGTCCCAAAGGCGGTGAACGCCGCCGGGATGATCAGCGCGGTGTAGGTGTTGACCCAGCCGAAAAGGCTTACCAGGAGGAAATTCGGAATGATCGTGACCTGACCCGGCACCATCAGCGTGCCGAGGTAGAGCAGAAAGAGGCGATCGCGGCCGGGGAACTGCAGGCGCGCGAAGCTGTAAGCGGCGAGTGAGCTGGTGAGCACCTCGAGCGTCGTCACGGTGATCGAGACGACCGTCGTATTCACCAGATAGCGTCCGAACGGCAGCAAGACCAGGACTTTGAGATAGTTCCTCCATTCGACGTCCGGGGGGATCCAGGCGGGCGGAAAGGCCAGGACGTCGCTATCCGCCTTGACCGAGCTCGAGATCATCCAGAGAAACGGGACGATCATCACCAGCGTGCCAATCCCGAGCGCGAGGTAGGCAAGAACGTGCAAGAGAAGCTGGGAACGCCTCGCCCGGGGCGTCGCGACCACGCGCACCGACTGCGCCACGGACTTATCCATCGGGCCTCACTCGTACTGCACCCAGTTCTTCTGGCCCCGCCACTGGATCAGAGTAATCGCCATGATGATCAGGAAGAGCACCCAGGCGACGGCGGCGGCGTAGCCCATCTGGAAGAACTGGAAAGCCTGGTTGTAGATGTACATGACGACGGTGTTCGTCGCATCACCCGGACCGCCTCGGGTCAGAATGAAGGCGAGGTCGAACACCTGGAAGGAGTTGATAATCGAGATCACCAGGATGAAAAAGGTCGTCGGGGTGAGCAACGGAACGGTAATGAACCAGAACTTGCTCCAGCGATTCGCCCCGTCGATCGCCGCGGCTTCGTAAAGCGTCGTCGGGATGCCTTGCAGGCCGGCCAGGTAGATGATCATGTCGTAGCCAAGGTGCTTCCAGATCGCCATGATAATAACGGCCGGCATCGCCCAGCCGGTGCTCGTGAGCCAGGGGACCGCGTGGATTCCGAGGAAGGAGAGACCGTAGTTGATCAGCCCGTAATCGGTGTTGTACAGCCACTGCCACATCACCGCGACCGCCACCGACGACGAGATCACCGGAATGAAGAACAAGGCGCGGAAAAAGGCGATCCCCCGGATGTTGGCGTTCATCGCCAGGGCGAGGAGAAGGCTGAGGATAACGCCAGCCGGCACCGTGCCGACGACGTAGTAGGTCGTGTTGCGCAGGACCGTCCAGAAGGTCGGGTCGGCGAAGAGCATCTGCCGGTAGTTCTGGAGGCCGACGAAGGTTGGTGCGCGGATCAGGTCCCAGTGGAGGGTCGAGATCGCCAGCGTCGCCAGCACCGGGAGCGACGAGAAGATCAGAAAGCCGACGATATTCGGCAAAAGGAACAGATAACCGGCGACCGTCTCACGCCGCCGCAAGGTCTGGCGGCGGCCGGAGGTCGCGATCGGCCGAGTGTTCTCCCTGACGCTCACGTGCTGCCTCCTTGGTAGGGGCAGGCCCCCGTGCCTGCCCTCTCCATCATTCCGCGAACCGTGCACGCTCCGAAGGAGCCACCCTGTCCCTGCCCGACCACCCCGCCTCCCCAGGGCGGCCACGGGGGGCCGCCCCTACGGACGGACGTCCGCTGCTATATACCCACGCTACGTCCGCTCGGGATATTCCCTACAGCGGCTGCTTCAAAATCTCGTTAATCTGGCTGGTCATCGTGTCGGTGATTTCTTTGACGCTCTTTTCGCCGGTGTAGGCGAGTTTCAATAGCTTGTCGAAGGCGTCGTTGACCTGGCCGGTCTGGGCGGGTGCGTGGTAGGCCCGGGTGCGCTCCAATCCGTTGATGTAGGTATTGAGGTCTTCCCAGGGCAGGAGGTTCTGTTTCATCGCATCGCTCTGGGCGTAGGAGCGGCGCGCGGTGAAGCTGCGCCGACTGACCAGGACGATCTTCTGCCCATCGTCGGAGGTCCACATCTTCGCGAAGTTCCAGGCGTTGTCCCGGTTCGGCGCCTCCTGGAGGATGCTTGCCGCCAGGTCGTCGCCGCGCGTCGTGTTCGCCTTGGGACCATCCGGCGAGACGACCATCGCCACCTCGAACTTCGACTTAGCGAGGTTGGGCAGCTCATAGCGTCCGGCCATCATAATTCCCACCCGGCCGGCGGCGAACAGATCCGTACCGGATTGGATGTCGAGCGGGCTTGGCGAGATCTTGCGGCTGACGACGTTATCGACCAGCCACTGGATCGCCCCGACGTCGGCGGGCTGATTGAAGTAGGACTGAGTGACATTCGCGTCCCAGAGGTCGCCGCCGTTCTGCCAGATGTACATGTCGACGGCGTAGACATCGACGATCTGGCCAAAGCCGAACTGCTTGGTTGGTCCGCTTCCTTTGGTCAGCTTGGTCGCGACGGAAAGGAGCGAGTCCCAGTTCCAGCCGCCCTGCTTGACCGTCTCGGAGAGCATCGGCAGGCCGGCCGCCTTGAACATGTCGACGTTGTAATAGTGGCAGTTCGAGCTGGACGAGTTCGGCAGGCCATAGAGCTTACCCTGCCGGCCGTAGGTCTCGATTGCGCTCGGCCAGAAGTCCTTCTGATCGATCTTGTCAGCGGCCATCAGCGGGGTGATGTCGAGAACCACGCCACGGTCGATAAAGGGCGGCGCGGTGCGCTGGCGATTCCAGAACAGGTCGGGCAGATCATGCGCCGCCAGCATCGCCAGCAGCTTGCGAACGATCTCGGCGTCGTTGGGAACGCGGATCTTCTCGACCTGGACGTTGGGATAGAGCTTATTGTAAAGCGCGACCAGATCGAGGTGGACCTGCTCGTCGACGCCGGGCGTCGCGTTGTAAAGGTAACGGAGCTTGTTGGTCGCGCCCTGCGACGCGGGCTTCGCGGCCGGCGCGGCTTGACTCGTCGCCACCGGACTTGCCGCCGGGGCGGCCTGGCTCGCCGCGGTTGGATTGCTCGCCGGGGCAGTTGGCGCGCTCGCCGCGGTCGGCGCCGTGGCGGGAGGTGCCTGGCTACTACAGGCGGCAACGAGCGGGGCGGCGGCAAGCGCGCCAATGCCACCCAGGTACCGGAGAAGTGTCCGACGACCAATTCGTGGATCCATGTTCACTGCCCTCATTCCAATAATGCCACTTGGCAAGCGGGGGAGCAGGTACACGACGCCGATTGGACGCGTCACGTGCAGACGCGGCCCCCACGCTCGCCAATCGGGACGCACATGGCTGTGGACGCGCGACACCCAAACGGGCCAGACAGCCTGGTGACTGCCCGAGCCCGGCCCATGACGCCAGTCGCACGTCGTGGACAATGAGAGGTTACTTACGAAGAGATAGACCAGCGACTGACGAGAATATGCTAGCCGGGACGTTAGCACTTGTCAACAATCCGAGGCCGTTTGCGCCGGATCGAGGAAGCCGTGGGGGCACGCTTCCACGACATGCCAGGCGCTACCGAATCCGAGAGCATAGCGTAAATCAACTGGCTGGGCCAAAGCTCGGCAAGGAGTTTGCATCGTCTGTTAAGATAGCTCTCATCACGCTCAAGACAGCAAGGATTACCAGGATGCTTCGTCCCCACGGCTCTCTGACACGTCGTCGATTACTCCTGTCCACAGCCGGAGTCTTCGCGTTGACCAGCGGACTCGCGACTCCGACCTTCGCAGCACCCCAGGCCGCGACTCGCGCAGCTCCGGCTGCCACTCCTTCTGCTGAGCCGGCTGAATCACTCGGCTCGATTCTCACTCCGTACCGCCTGGTCACCTATTACGGCAACCCTTACACGGCGGCGATGGGGATCCTCGGGGCGCTGAGCAAGTCGCAGCTCGTCGCCGCGCTCCAGAATCGGGCGAAGCAGTACGCCCAAATTGGCAACAAGCCGGCCCGCCCAACGATTCATATGGTCGTCACCACCGCCCAGGGAAGTCCGGGTGGCGATGGGCTTTACCGGGCGCGCATGCCCGCTTCGTTGATCCAAGAGTATGTCGACCTGGCCGCCGCCAACAATATGCTCTTCATTGCCGACGTTCAGGTCGGCTTGAGCACGGTGCAAGACGAGGTCAGCGCGATCCGTTCGTTTCTCCAGCAGCCCCACGTCCACCTGGCATTGGACCCGGAGTTCGACATGTGGGGTAACCAGGTGCCGGGCGTCGAGCTTGGCCACATGACCGCGGCCGAGATCAACTGGGCGCTCGGCTTCATGGGACAGATCGCTCGCTCAACCGGCCAGCGGAAGATTCTGATCGTCCATCAGTTCGCGGCAAGCATGCTCCCGGACAAGGCGAATATCGAGAGCGATCCAAACGTCGACTTAGCGATCGTCATGGATGGCTGGGGTGGACAATCGATCAAGATCAGCCATTACACCATGTACGTCGCGAATTCGGCGATTCCCTACGGGGGGATCAAGCTTTTCTTCGACTGGGACACCAACCTGATGACCCCGTCCGAAGTCCTGGCGCTCAAGCCATCGCCGGACATTGTGATTTACCAGTGACTCTAAAACTTCGGCGCGTTCTTCAGGTTATCAAGGTGTTTTTTGACTAATGGATCGGTCGCTTCCTTGAGCTTGGGGGCCAGATCCTTAGCGCTGATCTTGTTGAGCCAGAGTAGGTCGAGCTGCTTGTTCACCGCGTCGACCCATTCGTTCCAGGTCGTCGCCTTGGGAAACGGCACGATGTACTTCGGACCGTCGGTAACGACTTTCTTCGAGGCCGGCGGCAGCTTCGGATCCAGCCAAACGTCACTCTGGACCGTGGATAGGCGCGCCGGGGCGAAGCCCTGGGCAGCGAGCAGGAGCGACGTTTGCTTGCTCTCCATCGCCGAGAAGAGCTTCCAGGTCGCGTCCGGCTGTTTGGTCAAGCGATAGATCATCCAGCCACTGCCGCCACCGAAGACGCGCCGGTCGCCTTGCAGCGATGGCCCACGTGGCATGGCGATCACGTTCCAGGTAAACGCCTTGATCTGGCGGTAGGTCGTCGTGCCGGTCGCGGTCGACGAGATCGTCATCCCGGCTTTGCCCGTGAGAAAGGCCTGGGAAGGGTTCAGCTCGGTTTGCTGGTCTTTGGTCTCGGCCGCCTGGTCTTTGAACATGAGATCCTGGAGGAACTGAAACGCTTCGATCGCCTCGGGCTTGTCGACCATCGAGTCGGTGGTGTCAGCATTCCAGAGCCAGCCACCGTTGGCCAATGGCCAGGTCATCCAGTCAAGTACGTTGACGAAGCCAAACTGGCTGATCTTGCCGCCTTGCTTCTGAGTGAGGGAGATGGCCGTTTTCCGGAAGTCGTCGAACGTCCAGCCCTCGGGGCTCCAGTCAGCGAGCGGCAGGGCGAGGCTCGCCTTTTTCCAGAGATCCCCATTATAGAAGACCATGCGGTTGCCAACGTCGGACGACAGGCCAAGCTGTTTGCCGTTCCACTGGTACTGGCTAAAGGCCACCGGATAGAAATCGTCCTTGTCGAACTTATCGCGGGCCATATAATCGTCGAGGGGGAGCATGAAGCCACGATAGGCGTACTGGGCGAAGTCGGTACCGGCCAGGCGATACATGTCGGGCGGATCGCCGCCCGCGGCCATCGTTTCGAGCTTTGCGTTGTAGTTCTGAGTAACGTTTGACCAGTTGACGTGGATGTTCGGGTTCGCCTGCTGGAAGGCTTGAACCGCCTTCTCCACCGCTTGAGCCGGCGCGAGGTCGTGATTGCCCATGAAGGTGATCGTGACCGGCTGGCCAGAAGCCGCGGCGGTGGGCACCGCCGTTGGGTTGACCGAAAGGGCAGTGGGCTGGGCCGCGGCAGTGGTCGGATTGGCGACGCTGGCCGGTGCCGCGGTCGGCTGGGACGGTGCACCACTCGCCGCGGGGGCGGTTACTGGCGCCTGCGCGCTACTACACGCGGCGATCGTCGGCACGACCATCAGGACTGTTCCCAGCGAAAGCAGCAGGTGCCGTCGGGAAGCTCGGGCTGACACCATGAGATCCTCTCCGGCTGCCGGTGCTTGTTCAAACGACCCTTTTTCCCAATCTCTTTTTCTTTCCAATCCCCCGGTCCGGATTCCGGTCAACAGCAGGGGATATCGCCGGCAGCTTATGGCATTATATCGCCTCGGATAGGAGCTGACTATACTGCCTCCGACAACGACGGACGGCCGGCGCACCGTCTTGACTTTGCTGGCACGGAACGTCAATGATAACGGTCGTCAGATCAGGAGAAAGGATGGGATACGATGGCGCGAATCAAGGTTGATCTGGACCGTACGCTTGGCGAGGTCGACCGGCGCATCTTCGGGGGATTCATCGAGCACCTGGGGCGTTGCATTTACGGCGGGATCTACGAAGAGGGCTCACCACTCAGCGACGAGCGTGGTTTTCGCCGCGACGTCTTGGAAGCCCTCAAGCCCTTGCGCATGCCGGTGCTGCGCTGGCCGGGCGGCAACTTTGTCAGCAATTACCATTGGCAGGACGGCATCGGCCCGAAGGAGAAACGACCGCGTCGGATCGAGCTCGCCTGGCATTCCGAGGAGTCGAACCGCTTTGGCACCGACGAGTACATTCAGTACTGTCGGACGCTGGGCGTCGAGCCCTACATCTGCGTGAACATGGGCTCGGGCACCATGGACGAAGCCCAGGCCTGGGTCGAGTACTGCAATGGGACCGGCAATACCTACTGGGCCAATCTGCGCCGCGCGAACGGCCATTCCGAACCGTACAACGTCAAGTACTGGGGTTTGGGCAACGAGATGTACGGCGCCTGGCAGATCGGCGCTTTATCCGCCGAGGATTACGTCAAGAAGGCGATCGAGTTCGCCAAGGTCATGAAGCTGACCGACCCGAGCATTCAGCTCGTGAGCTGTGGCCAGAACGGTTGGAATGATTGGGACCGGATCGTCCTCGAAGGGCTCGCGCGTTACGTCGATTTTCACAGCATCCATCTTTACACGGGTAGTCCGGACTACTACCGCAACGTCTTCGAGCCCCACCTGGCCGACAAAGCGCTTCGGATCTGCCAGGCGTTGATCGAGCAGGTCCGCTACAACCAGCGCATCGCGCATCCGGTGTACGTTGCCTACGACGAGTGGAACGTCTGGTACCGCCAGCGCGGTCGCACCTCCGGCCTCGAAGAGCGCTACGACCTGTCCGACGCCCTTGCCGTCGCGACCTACCTCAACGTCTTCGTGCGTCATTGTCAGATCGTACGCATCGCAAACCTCGCTCAGATGGTGAACGTGATCGCGCCGATCTTCACCTCTCAAGAGGGGCTTTTTCTCCAGACGATCTACCACCCGCTGCGGCTCTACGCCGAGCACGTCCAGGAGATCGCGCTCGATGTCCACGTCGACTGCGAACGCTTCGAGCTGCCGCCGACCGACGACCCCACCCCGCGGGCTCAGCGGCTACAGGGCTTCGGTCCGTTCGATCTGCTCGACGTCTCGGCGACTCGCGACGCGGACGGCCAGACCCTGACCCTGGCGGTGGTCAACCGCGACCGGGCCCAGGCGATCCAAACGACGGTCCAGCTCACCGACGCGCATGTGACCCATGGCATCGCCTACGTCGTCGACGGCCCGTCCCCCAACGCGGTGAACTCGTTCGAGCAACCGAAGCAGGTCGACGTTCATAGCCAATCCCTCGAGGTCAGCGGCTCGAGCGTCGTGCACACGTTCCCTGCTCACTCGGTGACGGTGCTGCGGCTGGAGCTCGGAGCTTGATGCCCAAGCTCATAGGACAATCGGGGCATCCTCGATCGCCCGATTGGGATCTGGTCCCAATCGGGTGCTCTTCTTATGCTACTCCTATGCAATGCATCACGCAGAGCCCTTGCAGGCTCGCTATGCCTGTTGTACACTGAACTCGCTTTTTAAGATGGCAACCCTTCATTAGCTTGATCCTAAGCAACTGATCGAAGGATTAAGAGGCCATGTCTCGTGGCTAAGGTGGTAGATAGGAGTATGATTTGGACCTTCCGCGGCGGACCCGGGCGGCTAGGGCTGCTTTATCTGGTCGCGGTGACGGTGCTCGTCGTTGCTGCATCAACGTTTTCCGTAACGGGCGCCCAGGCACAATCTAGCGCGAACACGCCAACACCGATACCGACGCCCAGCGCACGATCGGGCGCCGGCAATATCCGTGTCGCCTCTTGCGGCTTTGAGTCCTATACCATCTACCATCGCGGCATAGCGATCATCGCCATCTTCCAACTCTTTGGTCGAAGCGGAGACCGCCGATGCGAACCCGATCCGGGATTACGATGGCTGCGCTCGTGACCCCAATGCTGGTGTCCGCCCGTATCGGGCCAATAACCGCGGCTCAGCCCGCAAGACAATCCCCAGTTTACCTGCCAGCGATCTTCAACCGTACCCAGCCGGGCGCGGCTGCCAAATGGCGGGATTATTTCAAACGGCGCAGTCCGGTGGCAGCTATGTGGCCGAGCTGATTATCACCGAGCTGGTGCGCCGGTTCAAGGGACAGGTGCGTGTCCTGGCGCTGAGCGCGGCGCTCCGGCTGGTCGAGGACAAGGCGCAGGGGGCGACGGTGCTGGAGGTCGAGGCTGAGCGCCAGAAGCCGATGATGTAGGAGCACGAGGCGGAGTTCGGCGCGCCGAACAACAAGCTGAACGCCATCGGCGACGTGCTCGGGAGGTGAGGATGGTAGACGGGGATGGGGCGCGAGACGACGTCCAGATCAAGATTCCGCGGGGGTGCGTGCCTCCTCTGGTCCTGGCGATCCTGGTCGGGGTGTGCATCATCAACCTCGTCATCCTGCTGCTCTACCACGCGCTGTACTACCCTTATGTGCCGGTCATAGGTCAGGACATCGTCGAGAAGGTCCTAGGACTGACCTTTGACGTCTCGGCCTTGCTCGCCTATCTGGCCGCGATGGGATGGATCGCGGGCTGGGGCAGGTCGAGAAAGTAGGGAGGTACCATGCTGGACTTCGAGCGGGAGCGCCGGGAGCGTGAGGCCGAGGACGCCCGGTCGCACAGGCGGGTTGCCGGCTTCCTGTTCCGCGTGTGGCTTGCTATTGTAGTCCTGTCATTCATCTAGCGGCACGCCGTATCAGCCACGTAGTTCACACCGGTCGCGCGTATCATCGCGATCCCGCTGGGTGCGATCTTCGCGGTGTCATTCTGGCTGTCCATGATTCTCTGGATTATGAGCGAGGCGGGGTGCTCCACGCGGCCCGAACATGAATCGACGTTCGGCTGGCGTGTCTGCTGCGTCCATGGCCGGCTCGACCCGACCCGGGTGCGTCTGCTGCGCGATGAATCCTGCGATGAGCCGTAATTGCTCAGGAGGAGATCAAGCATCATGAGTGAACGCTTCCCCAACCCCCTGGCCATCGATCCATTGCAGACTGCGCTGACTGCGGAAACGATCGCCACCCCAACTGGTCTCTTTGTTTGTGCTGCGAGCGACCAGGCGGCGGACGTTGAAGAGCAGATGCGCCAAACCCAACTCGATGTCCTGCCCGTAGACGATCGTGTGAGCGCGTTTTGGGTTCACCCGCGCGCCTACCCTCATTGTACCCGGTCAGTGCCGTTTTTGCAGCCGATCGGCGCCGAGGATCTGGTCGCCGCTGACACACCGATCCTTAGCCTGCTGCATCTGATGGTTCAACGGGAGCGAGGCTTCTACTTCGTCCTTAGAGAAGCGGATGTTGGCGGTATCGTAACTTACGCAGATTTCAACAAGCTCCTCGTACGAGCAGCAGTGTTTACCTGCGTCAGCCAGGTCGAGGAGGCACTCATTCAAATGCTGGAGGCAGCACTGGCGGGAGGGGACGCTTGGCGTGACTGGCTTGGGCCCAAAGATGTAAGTGTGATTGAGAAGTTCTGGCGGCCGGCGCGAGCAAGCGGCGTTGACCTCCACCCGATTCGCTATGCATCCCTAACCCAGCTCATACGGCTCTGCGCAGCCTCGCCGACGGTGGCGCCCCGGCTGGTGGAAACGGTTGGTTCAAACTGGGCTGCCGATATGGAGCACTTGCGGGACTATGCGCGGAACCCCGTAGCGCACGCCGGAAAGTTACTTGTGAGGTCGCTGGCTGATTTGGCCTATCTGGACAAGGCCTGCCGATTTGCAGCGGAGTTTGAGCGTCGCCGACCTTTATGTAACGGATGAGCCAGTCCGCGGACCGGGCTGGCTCGGATGATTGTGGCGGCTGGCGCCTGCCTCACGCGCCCAGCCTCCAAGACTGTCTGCTTGTGGTCGAGGCGACGGCGGGATTTCAAAGGTCGTCGGCCCGATCCACGTTGCGCTCGCCTCCTCACGAAGCCTCTCCAGCATCGCACGGTCGAAGCGGATGGTCAATCTCTGGGACAAGTTCTTGGCGAAACGAGCCTTGACCGGCTTGAACTCTTCCTCGAAGTCCGTCGTATCGGGGGTGTCCCAGAATGCGGCCCCTTCTTCGACGATCTAGAAGATCTCGTCTAAATCGATCTTCCCAAGACGAACGATGAATAAAAGAGTCATGGTTATGGTGCTGGCCAGCGCGTGGGCGCCGACGAAGCGGAGGGGTGGGACAACTGCCCGACTCACCAACGACCGGAAAGCACGTGGAGGAGTCGACGCTGAAGTCGCGGCCTCGCGGTGAGCGGCCATGCGCTGGTCAAGGTCAGCAACTTCCGAGTTATCACCCCTGATCGTTTTCACCGGGCCGTTCTCCTGAATCAGCGGATTCCCTTCCTAGATTATGCCTACCAGTGGCTATCAGAAAAATAGGACAATCGGGGTATGCCCGGTAGCCCGATTGGGATATGGTCCCCATCGGGCACTTCTTTTATGCTACTCCTATTCAATAGACTGCACAAAGCTCTTGCAAGGTTGCTATGTCTGTTATAAAGTGAGTCCGCTTCGCACCATGGCTGGTTGTACGGATTGCTAGAGATCTCATCTACTCGGTGATTCCTACTGCCAGGGGCCTCGCCACGAAGCGCCTGGCGGTCTGGGCGAGCGTGCATTTTCCGTCATGATCATCAATCAGAGGGCACGTTTCATGGCTAAGGTGATAAATACGCGCATGGTTCGGACCTTCCACGCTGGACCCCGGTGGCCGTGGCTGATCTCTCTCGTCATCGCAACGCTGCTCGCGGTTGGCGTATCCGCGTTTTCCGCGACAGGTACCCAGGCACAGTCAAGTCCGAGCGCGTTGACGCCGACGCCGACGCCCGGCGCGCGGCCGGGCGTCGGCAGTATCCGTGTTGCCTCCTGCGGCTATCAGTCCTACCTCAACGTTTCTCCGACGACAGTGGCGGCGGGCGGCAGTGTGACTGCCTCGGGGAGTTGCTTCGATGCCAATGATACCCTCACGTTCTGGTTGGACACTCTGTATGGCACCCAGCTAGCTACTCAGCCCGCCTCGCCGCCGACCGATTCGAGCGGCTCGTTCAACAACGTCAGCGTTTCGATCCCGGCCGACACCACGGTCGGCTCGCACACGATCTTCGCGATCGATAGCTTCGGCGATACCGCGACAGCATCGCTGACCGTAACCGCGCCTCCCCCCTCGGCGACCCCGACCGCTACCAACACCCCGACGCCAACGTCTACTCCCGGGTCGGGCTCGGTGACCTGGACGTCGCTCACGACGGGAGTTCCATCCACCGTGTCGCTCTACGGGGTAGCTTTCAATGGGAGCGGGACGGTGATCGCCGTTGGCCAGGGCAGTGAGATCGTGCGCAGTACGAACGATGGCATGACCTGGCAAACGATCAACGCGAGCAACCAGGGATCCTTCGATTTGTATAGCGTTGCTTTCGCCGACGCGAGCCACGCCTGGGCCGGAGGGCAGGCGGGAACACTCTATTCCTCGTCGAACGGGGGAATCAATTGGGTTCCGGTCCCGGTCACCGACTCCTCGGGCAAGACGCGCTACCCGATCATCCACGGTATCGCCTTTACCAGTTCCTCTGTAGGCTACCTGGCGGGTGGCGAGCTTCTCGATCAGATGCTCGAAACCGGGGAGATCTTCCGGACGACTGACGGCGGCATGACCTGGAACTTACTGAGCAACGTTCCGGCCGACGAGCAATGGAACTCGATCACCTTCAATCAGGCCGGCGTCGGACTGGCGGTCGCCACGAATGGCGACATCATCCGGACAACCGACGGCAGCAATTGGACCAAAGTGTTTTCCCAGAGCTACCCTTTGATCCAGCTCAACGACGTCGCCTTTACGACCGATGGCTCGACCGCGGTCGCCGTGGGGGATAACGCGGTCATTTTGCGCTCGACCGACGCGGGACAGAGCTGGACCCAAGTGTCGCCGCCGAGCAACCTGTCCAATTTGGTCTACCTGAAGGGGATTACTTTCAGCAGCAGCACCAAGGGTTCAGCAGTTGGCGGGACCAATTGCACCGGGTGCGTCGGGCAGACGGCGATCAGCACGAGCGATGGCGGAGCAACCTGGAGCATCACCTATCAGAACGGCGCGACGGTGCAAGCCGCGGTCTCTCGCACCGCTTCGGGTACTGCAGGGGGGTATTTCTGGCGGATCGGCTGCGACACGGCGGTGTGTATCGCGGCGGGTGATGCGGGGACAGCGATCTCCACCGGCACCGTCGCTCGCCTCCAGCCCCGGGTGTACGTTCCCTTTGTGGTCCGCTGAGCCCAAACGGGGGAAGTCAGAGATGGGGGGAGCTGCTGCCGTGGTAAGCTGACCGCGTTGGACCTCGTCGCCGAATCGTGCCCGAGAGGGAGATTGCGATAGGCCAATAGGAGAGGTGTCCTAGCGCAAAACGGCGAGAAGAGGACAAGTGGGCTATTGTGCTAGCAGGCTAGCAGATATAACCTAGGTCCAGATAGAAGTGGTGGTGATGATGGAGAAAGTTCTTCTCGTTGATGATGATTCCTGGATCCGGCAGCTCGTGGCAACGACCCTCAATGATGGGCAATGGGCGATCAGCGAATCAGCGGCCGGGCTTCCCGCTTTGGACTTCATCCATCGAGAGCATCCGCGATTGGTTATCCTGGATCTCGGTCTCCCGGACATTTCCGGGCTCGAAGTCTGTCGACAGGTCAAGGGTGATCCCAGACTCCGTGACACGATGGTCATCATCCTGACCGCCAACACCGACACGCGAGAGCTAGCGGCATGCCAGGCGGTCGGTGCCGATGCAATTCTGAACAAGCCGTTTTCTCCCCTTCGCTTGCTCACGCTAGTCGAGTCGGTAACACTCCCTTCCTCCCTTGACGATGACTCGCGGTACCAGCCGCTGCTGGCCGAGGCAGATCTGCTGACGGGAATCAGTCCGAGGCAATGATCCGGTCTCCAGCCCCCTGACAACCGCGGTCACGTCTCCCCCGGACATCGCCGAGCGGCGTGCCCGGGGGAGACGTGCTTCGTCATCGTCGTCTCCGGTCGTAGTCCCTGATTGACCTACCTTGCCCCAAGTGCTATGCTCGCCCCACGAGGATGCTATCGTTCGTTTACGGTTAAGGTAGTTCGTTGGATCGCTCCCCCGCTCGGGGCGGGAGAGGGAGGAGTAAGGACTCGTCCCCGCCCGGACGGGACATGATCTGTGGAGGACGGAGAAATGTCAGAGAAGCGCCCAGGGTCAGATCGCTCGCATCGCGTCGTTCGTCGCACGTTCCTGGGGACCGCGGCGGTGGCGACCGGCGTCGTCGCCGCCACCGCGTTGCTCGAGGCGTGCTCCAGCGGCTCGCCGGCCGCCAATAGCAGCGCACCGGCCACGACCAGTGCTGCTCCCTCCGTCGCGGCCAGCAGCGCCAGCCCGGCCGCGGTGAGCCAGGCTACGACCGCACCCGCCGCCTCACCGGTCTACACCCCGATTCCGACGGTCACAGCGCCACTCAAGCACGAAGGGACGATCCTCGCCAACATCGAGGACGATTACAGCCACGCCAGCGGCATGGCGGCCGTCGCCCAAGAGTACATGAAGCTCTATCCCAAGGTCGAGATCAAGATCGACCCCAAGCCGATCGACGGCTACATCGACTGGGCCCGCGCCCAGGTCGTCGGCGGAACCAAGGCATCCTACCTGCGGGACTGCACCTGCCCGGACCTCGTTGCCGCCGGGAAGTTCGTCGATCTCACTCCTTATCTCAAGGCAGTCAACCCGTACACGAACAAAGTCTGGCAGACGATGTTTCAGGAAGGCACGATCATTCCGGACTCTAACACCGGACAGGTCGTCCAGTTCAATATGTTTCGGGTCTACGTGCTCTGGTTCTACAACCGCCAGCTCTGGGACCAGGTAGGCTTGAAGGATCCCCCGAAGACCTGGACCGAGTTCATCAAGGTGCTTCAGACCTTCCAGGATGCCAAGATTCTGCCAACGCCGATGGCTGGCGACTACGATGGCTGGGCCCGGATGGGCATCTCTTGGCTCGATCGGATTACTGCCGACGCCTACATGCGCGATTCGATCAACATCATTCGCGCTCAGCCGGGCGATTGGGATTACGACCCGAAGATCGACGCCACCTGGAAGTACGATCCGAAAGACCCCTACAACGACGCCTTTGGCAAGGTGACCCGGAATCCCGTTCGGATGATCCAGGCGTTCCGCGATGGCAAGCTCAGCGTCGACAACCCCGGCTACCGCGACTGGTGGCGGCACCTGAAGCAGTTCCTGAAGTACATCCAACCGGGCTTCCTCGGGGTGAATCGCGATACCGCGCGCCAGCTTTTCCTGACTGGCAAAGCCGGCATCTGGATGGATGCGACCTGGTTCTTCTCCCAGTTCGAACACTTCATGGGCGATCCGGCCAACGGCCTCAAGCGCTTCGACTACGGCACCTTCAACCTGGTCGACATCGACGACTCCAAGCTCGTCCAGGCCCCGACCCGAACCATCGACAACCCGGCCGGCTACTGGGTGATTCCGAAGAAAAATCAGGCCCAGAACGATCTGGAAGTCGACTTTCTGATGTTCATGACTGAGCCGAAGATGGCGGGTCTGCTGGTCAACACGACGCTGACCGATCCCAAGTATGATCTGGTCGGGCCGCCGACCTTGAAAGACGTGGCTTTGCCGAAAGTCTGGGAGGATCGCTTCGCGGTCATCGGTGGCCGGGGCCAGGGCGAAGGCGGCGCGCCGGGGATTCACGGGATCGATCCGCAAAGTCAGCGTGAATGGGTCGCCCTCGCCCAGCAATACGCGACCGACAAGCTGTCGGAAGACGACTTCTTCAAGAAGTTCGAAGCGTCGATCATGCAGGCGGTGCCCCGGGTCGCCAAGACCCAGGGTTTCGATCTGGACCATCCGGAAAAAAAGCCCAACCCGCCCAAGTAAAAGTGGTCTGCCATGGCTAGTGACGTTCGTCCTATTCCTCGTTCGCGCCAACGCTCGCTCTGGGGGGAGATCTGGGCCGGGCGGGTCTCCTACCTGTTTATCTTGCCGGCCTTGCTGAGCGTCCTCATCTTTATGGTCGAGCCAACGTTCTCGGGATTCTATTACGCGTTCACCGACTGGAACCCGGGCTTTCAAGAGGTTCACTTTGTCGGACTGGATAACTTTGCCGCCCTTTTCCAGGATGCGACCCTGGGCACCGGCGTGCGCAACGTCCTCGAGATTGTCGTGGCGACGGTCTTGAAAAACCTGACCGTGCCACTGCTCGTCGCCGAGCTGATCTTCCACCTGCGCTCGCCCCGCCTGCAGTACTGGCTACGTACCCTCTTCGTCGTGCCGATGGTCATGCCAGCGATCGCCGTCATCCTCCTCTGGATCCAGATCTATGATCCCAACATCGGCTTGCTCAATCAGCTTCTGGGCGGCATCGGCCTGCAATCCTGGCAGCACGCCTGGCTCGGCGATCCGCTCACCGCGCTGCCCGCGATCATCTTCGTCGGCTTCCCCTGGGTCCACGTGCTGCCGTTCCTGATCTTGTTGGGTGGCTTGATGTCGATCCCTCAGGAGCTCTACGACGCGGCGACCGTCGATGGCGCACGTGCCTCGGCGCGATTCCTCTTGATCGACCTGCCACTGCTTCTCGGTCAGATCAAGCTGCTCGTCGTCTTGAGCGTGATCGAAGGATTCCAGGGGTTCTACAACATTCTCGTGATGACCGGTGGGGGACCGTTTACCTCGACGATCGTCCCGGCGCTCGAAATGTACTTTGCCGCCTTCCAGGATTCGAAGTACGGCTACGCCTGCGCCATCGCCTTCGCGCTCTTCCTGGTGATTCTGCTGATCACAATCGTCAATATGACCTATCTCAAATCGGGCGTTGAGTATGAAGCCTGAGAGCGAGGGGAGGGAGGGTATCCATGAAGCGGCAAAAAGGTGCCGTCGGCCAGATCGTCCTATTAGCCCTGGTTCTCCTGATCCTTTTTCTGGTCTTCCTCCCCATCTTCTACCTGGTGATCTTCTCATTCAAGAACAATGCCCAGATCTACGCGAACTTCTGGGCATTACCGGACCCCTGGATCCTCCGCAACTATGCCCTTGGCTGGGGGGCGATTCAGAAGTCCTTGCTCAATAGCATCTCACTTTCGCTCGCCTCGACGGTGCTGCTCGTGCTGTTTGCCGGCATGGCCGGCTATGCTTTCGCGCGGCACCGTTTCCCCGCCAAGGAGCCGCTCTACTACTCTTTCCTCGCTTTGATGATGATTCCCACCGTGCTCACTCTGATTCCGCGCTACCTGCTGGTCAAGTCGCTGGGCCTGGTTGATACCCCCTGGGTGCTGATTCTCCCCTGGATGGCGGGGAACATGGCCTTTGGCATTCTCCTCTGCCGCGGTTTCTTCGCGACGCTCTCGGAAGAGCTCTTCGAGGCGGGAAGAATCGATGGCGCAACGGAGATCCAGCTCTTCGGCTATCTCGCCATTCCGCTTTCGCTACCGATCCTGGTGACGCTCGGCATCGTCCACGCGTTCCAGTCCTACAACGACTACATCTGGCCGCTGATCACGATCAACTCGAACGACCTGCAGGTCGTTACCGTCGCCCTGACGACCTTCAATTCCGGCTACGGGATCATCGACTACGGGCCGCGCTTCGCCGGCTACCTGCTCTCGGCGATCCCTTTACTGATCATGTTCTTATTCGGGATGCGGTACTTCATTCGCGGGCTCACCGCGGGCGCGTTGAAGGCGTAGACAAGAAGCCCCGGAAAGGATCGGGCGCCCCGGCCGCTCGGCCGTCCCTCGTCCCCTGGCGCCTTTTCCCTGCTCATGCTGTGGAGTCCTGATAGAACATATGTACTATTTCCCATGGGATGCACCAGAGCGAGGCAGGGATGGAAAAACGCAGGCGGAAGGGTAAGCTGGCTGATGACCGGAATGACCGTGCCTCGTCGAATCGGAGGACCCTACGGCGGCTGTACGAGGATCTCTTCAGTGCGGACGAGCGGGCGGCGCTGGCGGACGCGGTGGCGAGCAGCGACCTCGAGCAGGAGGTCGCGCTGCTGCGCGTGCTAATTCGACGGGGCGTCGCCGAAGGGGTGGATCTGGAGACGCTGAGCCGTTCGCTCGGTCGTCTCGCCCAGATGCTGCGAGTCCAGCGGGTGATTCAAGGCCAGGCAGCGAAGAGTCTTGACGAAGCGCTGGGCCGGGTGCTGGAAGAGATTGGGAATGAAATGGGGATCTAGGAATCAGCGAGCGAGGACAGAGTCGGGGGATCCCCCGATCCTGATCCCAGGGAGGGGCCATGGCCGAGGCGAGGCGGCGATCGGCGGTAGCAAGGTCGATTGCAAAGATTGGCCGGGCGGTGAGCCAGGGACGGGAGGCAGCCGAGACCCGAGAAGCGCCATCATCGTTCGAGCAGGTGACCCGACGCGGGTTGGAGGATCTGACGCGTCAGGTCGAGCGGCTGGAGCTGAAGATCAATGGCGTTTTCCTGGCCATGCTCGGAGCGCTGCTGGCCGAGCTGTACCGGACGATTGGACACTGATAAGTGGAGAGTGACCAGTTGTCAGTCCCGGCGATCGGGAAGAGGAGCGAGTGCCAAGGCAAACGCCAGGCGTGCCAGGGAACGTCACTTCGATACGCGATGACTCGGCTAGGAATGTGGTCAGCGAAGGTGCTGGGTCGTCCGCTGCGGCCCTACCAGCTCGAGCCGGCCGGGGCGATTCTGCGGTCGATCGGGGAGGGGCGGGGCGAGATGATCACGGTGATGATGAGCCGGCAGGCCGGCAAGAACGAATTGTCGGCGCACCTCGAGTCGTTCTTGCTGGCCCGCTACCAGGGCCGAGCGGAGACGCTCGTCAAGGCGGCACCGACCTTCAAGCCACAAATCGTCAACTCGCTGATGCGGCTGGGCACGCTGCTCGATAATCCGCTGACGGCGAAGCGGTGGGCGAGTGAGCGCGGCTACATCGTTCGGGTGGGTCGAGCGCGGGCGCTGTTCTTCTCGGCCGAGCCGGGCGCGCAGGTAGTCGGAGCAACTGCTTCGCTGTTGCTGGAGGTCGACGAGGCGCAAGACGTCGGGATCGCCAAGCACGATAAGGACTTCGCGCCGATGGCGAGCGCGACCAACGCGACTCGGGTCTACTACGGGACGGCCTGGGACGAGACGACGCTCCTGCAGCGCCAGATCGAGGCGAATCTGGCCGCCGAGAAGCGCGATGGAATCCGCCGGCACTTCGCCTATCCGTGGGACCGGGTCGCCGAGTTCAACCCGGCCTACGGTGCCTACGTCCAGGCGGAGCGCGATCGGCTCGGCGCGGATCATCCCCTCTTTCGCACCCAGTACGAGCTCAAAGTGATCTCGGGCGAAACGGGGTTCTTCACGCCGGCCCACCGTGCCCAGCTCGTCGGGCACCACCCGCGGCGCGCGCTGCCGGTCGACGATGGGTGCTACGTGGCGGCAATCGACGTCGCCGGCGGCGCGGAAGACCAGACCGAGGCCGTCGCGGAAGGCGTGCGCGAGCGGCGCCAGGACTCGACGGTGATCCTGCTGGGCCGACTGGACTGGCGCGACGTCGGCGAGGTTGGCCGGGAGCCGGTCATCTACGTCGAGCAGGCTTACTGGTGGACCGGGGTGGACTTGCGGACCCAGTACGCGCAGATCGTGGATCTTCTGCGCAACGTCTGGCGGGCCCAGCGGGTGGCCGTGGATGCGACCGGGCTGGGGCGGGCGCTGGCCGATTTCCTCGTCGGTGCGTTTCCCGAGGACGTCGTCGAGCCGGTCGTATTCTCGGCGGCGAGCAAGTCGCAACTGGGCTATGACCTGCTCGCGGCGATCGCGGGGGGCCGGGTGAAATGGTATGCCCACGGTGACGACGACGCCGAGGGGCGGGAGTTCTGGCACGAGGTGGCCGAATGTCGATACACCGTCCTCCCCAGCCGGCTGATGCGCTGGGCGGTGCCCGAGGGGCGGGGGCACGATGATTTCTTGAGCGCGCTGGCGCTCTTGCCGGTGGCAGCGGCGAACTGTCCAGCGCCAGCGGCAGCGATGGTCATTCCCGGCGTGGATCCCTACGAGCGGGAGCGCCGGTTCGGAGGATTTGGGTGAGATGAATCCGGCACGGCGCTTTCTTGGCTGGCTCTCGGGGCCTGGGCCGTTCGTCGCTTCTCCAGTCCCAGGGGCCAGCTCTCCTTCGCCGGCCTCCGCCGGCCCTGACGAAGGAAGGGTCGTCGAGGCGCCGAACTCGACGACCTACGCGACCAGCTCGCTGACCGACGAGGATCGAGGCTGGCGGTCACTGATTTCCGGTGGGATGCGCGAACTGACCTGGGCGCAGATCATCGAGAATCTGAACAACACGACCGAGGCCTTCCGGACGAATCCGCTGGCCTTTCGGCTCATCCAGCTCCAGGTCGACCACGTCTTGGGCGACGGCATGGCGCTGCGCTCGTTCGACCCCCGGGTCCAGGCGGAGCTCGATCTGTGGTGGCACCACCCGCTGAATAACATGGCGGTCCGTCAGTTCCAGCTTCTGACGGCGCTCTCGATGGACGGGGAGATCTTCGTCACCATGCATACCAACCCGTTCGATGGAACGAGCTACGTGCGCCTCGTTCCCGCGGCGCTCGTCGACCGGATCGAGACGAATCCGGACGATCTGGAAGACGAGCTCCGCTTCCACCAAACAGCCCAGCCAATGACGCCGGATACCCTGATGCGGATGCCGAGCGCCCTCCAGGCGGAGGGGCGCTGGTGGGACAAGAGCGAGATGCTTCACTTCGCGGTCAACCGGCCAGCCGGGGTGGTGCGCGGTCAGTCCGATTTGGCGGCCCTGTTACCCTGGCTGCGGCGCTATCGGGATTGGCTAACCGATCGGGTGCGGGTCAACAAGTACAAAACGGCCTACCTGTGGCACGTGACCCTCAAGGGTGCCGATCGGCGGGCCTTGACCCAGCGACAGGCGGAGCTGGCCGAGCCGCCCTCGCCGGGCTCGGTCATCGTCTCGAACGAGAACGAGACCTGGGAAGCCGTGCAGCCGAAGATCGACGCGCAGACGGTGGCCGACGATGGTCTGGCCTTGCGACTGATGATCGCGGCGGGCGCCGGCGTTCCGCTCTACTGGCTGGCCGAGGCCGAGCACACGGCGCGGGGGACCGCGGCCGAGATGAGCGAGCCGAGTTACCGACACTTCCGGCAGCGGCAGATTTATTTCGGCTGGGCGATCCGGACGCTGGCGGTGGAGGCACTGCATCGGCGGGGGCTGGTGGATGTCCAGCTTTCCGACGTCGTCGCGGATTTTCCCGAGCTGGACACGAGCGCGAGCCTGGAGACGGCGCAGGCGGCGGCGCAGCTCGCGCAGTCGCTCGCCCTGGCCGAAGAACACGGCTGGCTGACGAGCGACGAAGCCGGCGCGATCTATCGGCACTACGTGGGCGAGAACGCGAGCCTGCCCCAGACGGGTGAGCGGGCGACGCCGCTCCCTGGCGGCAAGGCCGAGGAGCGGCGGAAGGCACGGCCGGCCAGGCCGGTGCTGGATCCGAATTCCCCGGCGGCGCAGGAGCCGATTCCGCCGCCTTTCGCGGGTGGCGGGCTGATCAAGCCCGAGCCAATTATCAACATTTAGGAGGTTTTTTTGTCACGAGCAGAGGTTGATCTTCGTCGCGGGATCCGCGACCAAAGCGGCCGTTTTCCCATGCTCGGCGAGCGGCCGGGTTATGCGCAGCCGGACGTGGTCGATCCGACGGGCTACTCTCTCCACGATCTCGGCCGGGCGGCCGATGGGGAGATTAGTGACGCGGCTGGGCCGCCGCTTGGCCAGCGGGACGGTCGCTTGTCGCTAGCGACCTACGGGGACGACACGGTGCATCCGGTGCCGGGCGGAGTGCTCGGGGAGGCCGGGGCCTGCGGGACGCCGGAGGGGCTCGGGATCGCGATGCTGCCCGAAGCTCTGACCGAGCAGCACGCGATCCGGGCGGGCCTGGCCGGAATCAGGAGCGAAGATTCGGCCTGGTCACACGAGCAGCCTCAGCCGGATCCGCCGGAGTACACCGGTCGCGAGCCGCGGGGCGCGGAGAAGAGCGATACGGAGGTGTACCGGGACTTGTACAGTGATGGCAATGATTAGGGATTTGGAGGAGAGATGGCGATTCTGAGCGAGGCGGAGCGGCACCGGCTGGTGGACTCCGACTTCGCGATTCCGGGCAAGCGCAAGCTGCCGATTCACGACGAGGAGCACGCCCGGCTGGCGTGGGACATGCTCGACCGGACGGAAGGACTTTCGCCCTTCGAGCGGGAAGAGGGCCGGGAGCGAATCATTCGGGCGTTGCACCGGCACGGGGTGAAGCTGAGCGTTCGCCAAGAGCGGTACCCAGAGGGGACCCGCGAGCGCGACGGCGTTTCCGTCGGGGATCGCTCGATGGGCGAGGCCGCGACGCGGGAGGCGGTCGTCGAGGAAACAACGTCGGTCTTGGAGGAGGTGGCCGAGGCCACGCTCGCCGACGAGACCGGGCACGTGATCGAGGTAACGATCGTCCGGCCAGGAGTCTCGGCGAACGGGTACAACTATCGGGAATCGGTGTTGCGGGACGCGGCCCCACTCTGGAATGGCGCACCGGCGTTCCTGGATCATCCCACGGCGCTGGATTTGACGCGGGCAGGATCTCGGAGCCTCCGGGATCTGGTGGGCGTCTACGAGGGCGCGCGTTACGAGGAGGGACGAGGCATTCGGGCACGGCTGCGCTTGCTGCCGAACGATCACGGTGTGTTCGAGACGATTCGAGAGGCAGTGAATGCAAAGACCTCCGGGCGGCCGGCGCCACCGATCGGGGTCTCGGCGGACTGGCGGCTGCTGAAGTCGCCAGCGAAGCCGGGGCCGGACGGCCGGCCGCGCTATGACGTCCATGCGATTGTCGCGGTCAACTCGGGCGACCTGGTGATCCGTCCGAGCGCGGGCGGGACCTTTGATCGTATCCTGGAGGGCAGCCGGCCGGAGCCGGTGGACTATTCGGTGTTGGTTGTGGAGGGACCTTTGAGCGATTCCGTCGCGGCGTCGGCTCGGCCGGGCGCCAGGCAAAATAGCGCTTCAACCGTGACTGGTGAGGGCTCAACCGCCGCGGGCACGACGTCGCCGGCGGCCTTGACGGGCGTTTTGGAGGCCTGGAGCGCACAGGCCTTCGCGAATAACCCGGCAATCGCGGCGGCGATCGAGGCAGCGACGAAGCCGCTGCGGGTGGAGCTCTGTCAAGCAGTGCTCGATGCCAAACTGCAGGCGGCGAGCCTACCGGCGCCGGCGGCCGAGCAGATCCGGGGGCAGTTCGCCGGGCGGATCTTCGAGGCAGGCGAGCTCGACGCGAGCATCGCGGCGATGCGCTCTCTGCTCGGCTCGGTGTTCGGCCAGCAGAGCATACGGGGGGTCGGGACGGTGGTGCTGGATCCGACGCGGCCGATGGTGACGCCGCTGGAGAAGATCCAGGCGGCGTTTGATCGGCTGTTCGGACTGGAGGTACCGGCACACCTGAGCGGGGTGCCGCGGCTGAGTGGAATTCGCGAGGCGTATATCCTGATCACCGGGGACAAGTACTTCGACGGGAAGTACCACTGGGAAGAGTCAGTGGTGCGCGAGGCGAACGAGACGACGACCGCGGTGATGAGCAACGTCGTACTCAACAGCATGACCAAGCGATTGGTGAAAGACTACCAGGCACAGCCGAAGTGGTGGGAGCCGTTCTGCATCAAGGTGCCGGTGACCGACATGAAGCAGCAGAATCGGATCCGGCTGGCGGACTTCGGGACGCTGGCGAACGTGGCGGAAGCCTCGGCGTACATGAACGTGGCCTGGGCCGATGCGCGGGAGAACTACACCCCGAGCAAGTATGGCAATCTGGTCGCGGTGACACTGGAGATGTTTCTGAACGACGACCTGCACGCGGTGCAGCGGATTCCGACGAAGCTGGCGCACGCGGCGGTAGTGACCTTGAACGAGAACGTAGCGAACCTGTTCACCCAGTCGGCGGGGACGGGGCCGGTGATGAGCGACGGCTTCCACGTGTTCGACGCGGCCAACCACCAGGGGAACACGAGCGCGGCGACGCCGGGAATGGATCTGTCGAGCGCGGCGCTGCAGACGGCGATGACGACGCTGGAGAAGATGACCAACACGGCGGGCAAGCGGATCGGGGTGAAAGGGCGCTACCTGCTGATCCCGCCGGACCTGCGCTGGACGGCGCAGGTGATTACCCAGAGCCAGTTCGTCGCGGGCTCGGCGAACAACGACATCAACCCGTTGGCCGGGCAGATCATTCCGATCATCGTGCCGCAGTTGACGACGGCCTACCAGTGGTACCTGCTGGCGGATCCGGCCCAGATCGAGAGCATCGAGATCGGCTTCCTGAATGGGCGCGAGGAGCCAGAGCTTCTGGTGCAGGATAACCCGACGGCGGGGAACGTCTTCACCAACGACGAGATCAGCTACAAAATTCGCCACATTTATGGCATGGGGTGGCTTGACTACCGTGGCGCGTTCGCGGCGCTGCCGACGAGCTAGAGCTTGCCCTGAACTCGGTGAAGGAATGAAGCTCACTGCGGAGGCGCAGAGAACGCAGGGACACCGGGGTTCCCGTGGTTCCCTCTCTGCGCCTCCGCAGTGTGGTTCTCGTGAGGGGTAAGGGATGGGCATCACCCTCCTGGCGGCGATGACGACGAACGTCCGGATGGACCTGAAAGACCTGGACAGTACGAACTACCTCTGGCAGGACAGCGAATTGGCGCGCCACATTCAGCACGCGGTGGACGACTACCAGCGGATCTATCCGCTGACCAACGACGTGACGATCACGGTGGTCACGGCGGCGAACGGGTCGACGCGGCGGCAGGTAGTGGGGAGCCCTTTGCCCACGGGCTACCTCTGGACGGAGCGGGTGGAGTACCCGATCGACAACGATCCGCCGGCCTATCTGGTGTTTCGGGAGGAGCTGCTCGACCAGGGGACGCTCTATCTGCCGACCGGGGAGCCGCCGGCGGCGGGTGACCAGATGAAGATCTGGTACGCCCAGACGCACACCTTGAGTAATACGACGTCGACGATCCTGACCGAGCACGAGGAGATGATCGCTCTGGGCGGGGTGGCCTACGCGGCGCAGGCGGCGGCGCGCTACGCGCAGCACCGACTGAACGCGAGCTACTGGACGCCGAAGGGGATCTCGGATTTCGCGGTCGAAAAGATCGCCGAGTACAAAGCGGCGCTGGAGGTGCTGCGGTCGAGCTACGGGACGCCCGGGGTGCCGCAGCCGCAGTGGGGGCAGGTCGATCGTGACTGGTACAAACTTTAAGCATCGCGGGGAGGTGGGGTGCAGAGCCTGAGTGCGACGCTGAAGGCGGCGCAGCAGCGCTTCGACGTCGACGCCCGGGTGTCGGTGCTGGTTTCCGATCTGCCTCCCGAGACGCCGCGGGTGGCAGGACTGACGAGCTTGTACAGCGGGAGCGAGCCGGACGCATCGTTTGATGCGTGCTATCTGACGAGCGGGCAGATCGGGCGGGCCTACGCGGACGGAGCAGGGAACGTCTACGCCCAGGTAGTGACACCGCCGGGGAGCCCGGCGGCGTGGTCGACCTGGTACCGGCTGGATGCGACGGCCTATAGCTACGCCGGGGCCGGGGGACCGGTGGCGGTGTGGGCAAGTGGGTCGCAGCTCGTCGTGTACTGGCTGGCGGCGGACGGGCACACGATCCGGTGGGCGAGCTACCTCAGTGGAAGCTGGTCGGGGATGCTGACAGCAGTGGACGCCGGGGCGGGGTGGCTGGTGAGTGGGCTGGCGGCGGATAGCTTGGATCCGACCCAGCGGTTCTTCTACGTAGTAAGCGGGGGGCAGGTTTTCGAGACGCACTGGACCGGGACGGGCTGGTCGACGCCGGCCGGGGACGGGCAGAGCTACACGCTGCCGGAGATCGGCGCGGGGTATCTGGCGTCAGCCAATGGCTACTCGCTGGTGATCACCTACGGGAACCCGACGACGTTGAAGCGGCGGAGCTGGACGGTGAGCAGCGGCTGGGCGTCGACCTCCACCGATCAGGTGCTGCTCCAAGCGGGAGTGGGGTCGGGATATAGCTACGCCTCTCCTCGGATCGGTGAGGTCACGAGCACAGTGCCACGGACGGTAATCACCTGGGCGGAGACGGCGCCGGCGCCGCTGGGGACGGTGAGCCAGATCTGCTTCACCCCCAATCACGGCTGGGTGACCAACGTGGTGCCCTGGCGGTACGCCGCGACGCATGGCGTCCGGGTGTTCCGCGATACGAGCCAGTCGACTCAATACTGGTGGGTGATCACCAGTAACCAGGTCTACCGGTGTCAAGCGGACTCGGCCTCGGCAAGCGCGGGCCAGCGGATCCGGTTCACCCAGGACGAGGTCGTCTCGCTCAAGATCGACGTCCCGCGGGAAAACCATCCCGCGGCGATCGCGATCACGGTGTTGAACCCGGAGGGCGTACTGGCGACGGCTGGTCAGGCCGGGGCGTACCTGGGGCTGCGCCAGTGGTCCCAGGTGGCGATCACGCTCGGTTATCACACGGCGAGCGGGAACGGCAACGCGGCCTACGGCTTGAACGCCGGCGACGAGGGGGTCGTCCAGCTTCCGTGCTGGATCGAGCAGGTCGTCTTTCACGACGACATCGCGAGTGGGATGCCCCTGGTGACGCTGCATTGCGTCGACGCTTGGGGCATCCTGGAGCGCGTGCGGGTGCGAAGCTCGGTCACCTACACCGGGCTCACGGCGGCGCAGCTCCTGGCGCTGATCTGGTGGCAGGTAGCGGGGACGCCGGCCTCGGGGCTGGCCCAGCTCAGCGGGCTGACGGTGAGTCCATTCACGTTAAACGCCGGAGAGACCTACGCCCGAGCGGCCCGACGGCTCGGTGAGATCTGCGGGGTGTGCCTTCGGTTCAAGACGTCGCAGACGTCGGCCGATGGCACCGGCTGGGACTCGGTGATCGCCGAGGCGGTGCCGTGGGCGAGCGGGGGCTCGGTGTACAGCTACGGGCCGAACGCCGGCCAGCAGCCAATCGTCCAGAGCTTGGTGGCGCCCTACGTCGAGCCCTCGGCGACGTCGGTGGAGCTGAGCGGAGCGAGCACGGTGTCGCGGTGGCGGGACTGGACGTCGCTCTGGCTGCTCTGGCGGGAGCTGACCGAGCGGCTGGTGGATAAGACCTTGGCCAACCAAGCGGCGACCGACGCCGCGGCGGGGTACGTGGGGAGCTGGCTGAGCCCGGAGCAGCGGGGCGGCGAGCTGGAGGCGCTGGTCAACGTGGGGTTGGAAGTCGGCGACCAGGTGGACATCACGATTCCGACGGCGCCGATCTCGGCCCAGGTCTATACGGTGGCGGGCTACCTAACGAGCTGGGATCGCGCGCGGGGCGTGATCGTACAGACACTCCGGCTAGAGGGATCGAATTAGTGCGGAGTGATGAGTAATGAGCGGGGTAAGGAGGAGTGGGCTCATTGGGAGCGGTCTGAGCGGAGCCGCCACGGCGGGGGCTGATGATCGGAGGGATCTTGTTTGAGCTGAGCAAGGCGAAGTCGTCGAGGCATCATACGACGACGCACAGGCCAGCGAGCCAAACGACGGCGCCGAGGACGAGCAAGCCGAAGAGCTCGACCAGCAAGCCCCACAAGGGGACGCACGCGACGAGCCACGTAACCGAGCCGGCGATCAATCGGGCTCACGCGACGATTCAGGGATTCGACAGCGGGAGCTATACCGCGACGATCAGCCTGGCGCGGTCGCCGGATACGACGATCGCGAATGTGCCGGTCAGTCGAGCGATTAGCGCGAGCCTACTGACGGTGGGAGCGACCGCGGCGGTGATGTTCTTCGACAGCCACGATTCGGCAGACGCGATGATCGTGGGGGTGCATTGACGGGAGTGTATTGACGAGGGGGACTCGGTTCTCAGATCTGAACACGGGAGGGTTTATGGGGAGTTTGAACGTTTCGGATCTGGTGGGGCTGGCCGGAGCGCCGTTGGTGCTGGCACTCGTCCAGCTCGTGCGCGCGACCTGGCCGGAGCTGCCGACGCACTACGTGCCGGCGCTGACGCTGGCGATCGCCATTGGGTTGAACCTGGCCTTGTCGACAGTGACCGGGGCGAGCCTGCAGTCGGTGGTGCTGGTAGGGATGCTGACCGGGCTGACAGCAAGCGGGCTGTATAGTCACGCCAGGGCGGGACAGAACGCAGCATCGACGAAGGCGTTGCCATCGCGGGCGAGCGCGGAGCCAAGCCTGGAGGTCGCCACGGGGGCGCAAGAGCGGAGGGAGCCGAGGTGAGTAACTATGATAGCCAGGGGAACCTGATGGTGGTCAATGCCAAGCAGACCTACGGAGCGGCCGGGGGGGACACGGCGGGGGCGACCCTGGAGCAGCAGGTACCGACGACCTGGGCGATTGATTCGGGGGCACACGCGGGACCCGGGGTGACGATCACCCGGGGCGCAGTGGCGGGGAAGTCGCACTACGTCTGTGGGATCGCGATCAGCTATTCGGGGGGAAATTCGGGAGACTGGTATGTGCAGGCGGGCGGCGTGGGGTCGCTGATCGGCCAGTATGGAGCACTGTTCAATCAGGCGTTCCCGAATCCGATCCAGATCGGGCAGGGCCAGTCGGTGAGTCTGGTGCTGGAGAACGGGAACGCAAGCTATAACTATCGGCTGAGCATGTGGGGCTACACGGCGTAGGCGAGGAGGACATTTTGCCAGCGAAGAAGAAAGTGGGCACGGTGGCGGCGCTGATGGCGGAGGAAGCGGACCTTCGGGCGCCGAAGAAAGGGGGAAAAATGGCGAACCTGGGGTTCACGCAGACGGATCTGGCCAACGCGCTCAAGTCAAAGCTCGCGAGCGGGGTGAAGGTGGCGATGTATAACCAGGGTGACGGGGGATTGGCGGTGACGCTCGAGCTGGTGGGGACAGCGTTCCAGGTGGTGAGCCTGGGGCCAGAGGTGCTGCCAGATGGGATCGCGATGGGAGACGCGGCGATGCTGGTGCTGGGAGTAGCGCGGCCGGAGGTGCGTGCGTGAGTCAGGAGCAGGTACGACGGTTCGCCGGGCTGATCCAGTCCTACGCGAGGAAATACCGGCATCGAGCGAGCCTTGTCGCGGGGCTGATCGATTGCGAGAGTGGAGGAGATCCGCAGGCGACGTCGCCGGATAACGGGCCGGGGCTGGGGCACGCGCTCGGGCTGATGCAGGTGCTGCAGGGACATTTCGGGAGCAATCAAAACGGCTACGATCCGGCGACGAATCTGGAGGTAGGCTGTCGGATCCTGCGGGAGAAGATAGACGCTTTTGGTGGCAGAGTCGACTCGGGCCTGGCAGCGTACTTCGGGGCGATCGATGCAAACGGGAATCCGACCGATGGAACGGACGTGACCGGCACGTCGGGGAAGAAGTACGTCGCGGAGGTCCTGGACGCCGCGCAGACATACGCGGATCTCGACGCGCCGGCGAGAGTGGATCCGGATTTCGTCCAGTACGCGCCGCAGACCGGGACCTGGCGGGAGGCGGCCGTCAACCTGAAGGGGATCGCCGATCGAGCGCTGGCGAGCGGGCGGGAGCTCGTGGCGATCGCCCGGAAAGCGTTGGCGGAGGCGGAGGAGAGCTGGGGCAGCCAGTAAGGAAGTACCATGGCGGAGTAACTCGTGTTCCTCTGCACTTTATGCTTCGCCTCGGCTATAGTAGGCTATAGTCATCGAAACGCATCTGCCAGGAGAAGAAGGATGGCGAGCCAGGCGAAAGGGCAGACTTTGCTCTACGTGGGGACTTTTACCGGCGCCCCACCGCATACCTATGGCAAGGCGGAAGGAATCTACCTCTACGAGGTGGATTTCGCGGCCGGGAGGCTGAGGCACCGACAGACGATGCCGGACGTTCCCAATCCTTCCTTCATCACCCTCGCGCCGGACGGGACGCACCTCTATTCGGTGAACGCGAACGCCGAGATCGACGGCCACCCGGGCGGGGCACTGAGCGCGTTCGCGATCGACCCGAACGATGGGACGCTGACGTTCCTGAATCGAGAGTCAGTGCAGAGCGCTGGCCCTTGCCATGTGAGCGTCGACCGCACCGGCCATTGGGCCCTTTCTACCTCCTACGCTGGTGGAAGTGCCGCGGTGCTGCCGATCCAGGCCGACGGTCGCCTCGGGTCGGCAACGGACGTCATTTATTATACCGGCACCGGCCCGCATCCGGTCTCGCAACAGGGGCCGCATGCCCACTCGGTCAACCTCGACCCGGCCAATCGCTACGCCCTGATCTGCAACCAGGGGCTGGACCGTGTCTTCATTTACCTGTTCGACGCCGAGCGCGGCAAGCTCGTGCCGAATCCGGCCCAGCCCTTTGCCGAGACCGATCCGGCGACTGGACCACGCCACCTGGCCTTCCACCCCAACGGCCGGTACGTCTACGTGATCAACGAGCAGGGCGGCTCGATCACTGTCTTTTCCTATAACCCGGAGCTTGGCACCCTGCTGACGATCCAGACGATCTCGACGCTGCCGGCCGGCTTCACCGGCCAGAACGCCTGTGCCGACGTCCATGTTCACCCCTCCGGGCGTTTCGTCTACGGCTCGAATCGCGGCCACGACAGCCTGGCGATCTTCGCGGTGGACGAAGCGCTCGGCCGTCTGACCCCGCTCGGCCACCAATCGACGCTTGGCCAGACGCCACGGAACTTTACGATCGATCCAACCGGCGCGCACCTGCTCGTCGCGAACCAGGATAGCGACTCGATTATCCTGTTCACGGTCGATCAGCAGACGGGGCAGCTGGAGTCCCGGGGACAGGTCGCGCAAGTGCCAACGCCGTCGTGTCTGCTCCTGGCGTAAGGAGAGAAGGAATTCCAGTTATCGTCGGAGGTAACCGTGGCGACGAACCTGACTGCCGTCAGTGGCGCCGAGCAGCAGCGGGAGCTGCTGGCGATCGCGGGCCGCGTGCTCGCTGGTGGAGGGCTAGGACTTTTCACCTTGCCCGACGAGGTGAACCTCGTCGTCGCCGAGGGGAAGGGCAGCCACGTCACCGACGTGGCCGGCCGCGACTACATCGACTACCACCTGGGCTCTGGGCCGGACCTTCTGGGTCATGCCCATCCGGCGATCACCGCGGCCGTTGCCGCCCAGCTCGGCAAGGGCACGACCTTTTATTTCCTCAATGAGCCGGCGATTCGCCTTGCCGAGCGTCTCGTCGAGGCCGTTCCCTGCGCCGAGACCCTCCACTTCACCGGCTCGGGCACCGAGGCCACTTTCTTCGCTCTGCGCGTTGCCCGCGCTCATACCAAGCGCTCGAAGATCCTGAAGTTCGAGGGCGGTTGGCACGGTATGCACGACTATGCCCTCTGGGGAACCGTGCCCAGCGAGGCCAGTGATTATCCGCGCGCCCGGCCCGATTCGGCCGGGATTCCCGAGGTGATCGGCGGTGAGGTCCTGGTCGCGCCGTTCAACGACCCGGAGCGCGCGGTCGAGCTGATCAATCAGCACGCCCACGAGCTAGCGGCGGTCATCGTCGAGCCCCTCCAGCGCGTGCTGACTCCGCGCCCGGGCTTCCTCGAAGCGGTGCGCGAAGCGACCCGCCGCCACGGCGTCGTTCTGATCTTCGACGAGATCGTGACCGGCTTCCGGATCGCCTGGGGTGGGGCCCAGGAGCGCTACGGCGTCGTCCCCGACCTGGCGACCTACGGCAAGGCGATGGCCGGGGGTTTTCCGATGGCCTGCCTCGTCGGCCGCGCCGAGATCATGGCCGCCCTGGATGGCCGCCGCCTGCCACGGACCGAATTGGTCTGGGCGAGTGGCACGCTCAACGGCAATCCGATCAGCGCGACGGCTGGCTTGGCCGCGCTTGACGTCCTCTCTCAACCCGGAACCTACGAGCACTTGCACCGGATCGGCGGCCGCCTGCGCGCGGGCATCGTCGAGGCCGGGCGTCGGCGCGGCTTCCCGACCCAGGCGCTGGGCGAAGACGCCGTGTTTGGCATCCGCTTCCTCGAGAACGACGACGTCAAGAGCTGGCTGGATCTGCAAGCCCACGATCGCGCCCTCGGCCTGCGCTGGGGCATCGAGTGTCTCAAGCGCGGCCTCCTGGTCAATCCCAACGAGAAGTTCTACGTCTCACTCGCCCACACCGACGCCGACGTCGATCGGACTTTGGAGATTTGCGATGCCGCCTTCGCGGTCCTTTAGTCGTGTATCCACCCCAAAAGCCGCGAATGGTCATGCTGAGCCCTTCGCTCCGCTCCGCTCAGCATGACCGGTGATACGGACTTGGTGGATGCACTATTTAGGGATGAGAAAATTAGGGATGAGGAAAAACGAATGAAGTATCGCTACGAAGAGATGACCTGGCCCGAGATTCGCGAGGCAGTGACCCTCGATCCGGTCGTCGTTTTGCCGGTGGGGACCACCGAGCAGCACGGCTACCACCTCCCGCTGATGGTCGACTACCTCTGCGCGGACGAGGTCGCGCGCGCCGCGGTCGAGCAAGCCGCGCCCTACGCGCTCTTGATGCACCCGGTCCCCTATTCCTTCAACGAGCACCACCTCGACTACCCTGGCACGATCGCCGTCGACGCGCACACGATCATCGACTACGTCGTCTGCATCGGTCGCTCGCTGGCGCACCACGGCTTCCGCCACATCCTCCTGCTGAACGGCCATGGCTCGAACGTCCCGTTTCTCGACATCGCGGCGCGCCTGATCACCAACCAGACGCCGGCGATCTGCGCGATGACGTCGTGGTGGTCGATGCTGACGAAAGAGGATTTAAGCTGGCGAGAGTCGCGCTTTCCGGGCGGCATGGCCCACGCCTGCGAGCTCGAGACGTCCATGCTGCTTCACCTGCGCAGTGACCTCGTCGACATGACCAAGGCGGTCGACGAGGTTGACGGGGTCCAGACCAGCGAGAGCATCTACTGGGATCTGAACGACAGCGGTCCGGTGACCTTCCAGGAGTTCTTCTCGCGGAACACGTTGTCCGGCGTCCAGGGCCAGCCGACGCTGGCCACCGCCGAGAAAGGAGCCCGGGCGCTCGAAGTGGCGGCAAGCCGCCTCGCGAAATTTCTGGCGGAGTTTCGCCAGCGCGAGATCCGCCCCCGCCGCGACCTCCACGATGCCGAGAAGTACCCGACGCCGTGAAGGACCGTCGCCTCAGCCCCTCTCCATCTGACGATAGAGAGGGGTGCCGGCCACCCCTCTCTCCCCTTTTCAGCCTCGGCTTGAGAGGGGTAGGGGGTGAGGCAACGCTCGGCCTGCGCGCCCAAGACCGTCGCTGATCATTTTGCTGGCCGGAAACCTGATATACTCTCAGTGAACCTGAGGGGAAGTGACCTATGGCAAAAGAGATAGCTCGCTTCAACGATCGTATCATTGAGGATCCCCGAATTATGTTCGGGAAGCCCGTGGTGTGGTAAAGGGGACACGCATCCCCGTGGACCTAGTGCTTGAGGAGCTAGCCTACAACCCTGACCTGAATGAGCTCTTCGCTGCCCATCCCGCCCTCACCATCGAGGACGTCCAAGCCTGCTTTGCCTATGCAAACGAGCTGACCACTCCTACGCCTGCCCGTGATATCGCTTCAGACCAGTCCTCACAGAACTCGCTTTGGCCGCTAAACAGTGCTATCTAACATCGAAGCCGTGCCGGCGCAGCAACTCTGTCAAACGGGCGCCGTTTATGAGTTCAATTGGCTTATCATCAGCAAAGGCGTAGGCATCGGCGGAGAAGTCCGACGTTGTCACCAGGACCCCTTTCGTTGCCTTCGCGGCGGTAACCACGCCGTATAGCTCCCTGACGGTTGCGACGCCGATTGTGGTCTGGTACCGCTTGCATTGAACCACGACCTTCCCCCCTACAACTGGCTGGGGATTGACTGCCTCGATATCGACTCCACCGTCGTGCGAAGCCTTAGTTAGCTTGGTCACGTACCCCATTCGGCTGAGTAAATCCTGCACGACGGACTCGAACACTAACGGATCAATCCCTCTGAGATATATAACTTTCGAGTCGCCGTTAGCATTAGACGGGGGGAGAATGGGTGGCACCTCCTGAATCTCACCATCGCTCCCAACTCGAAAGTTAAGCGTAAAGTTGCGCAGGGCATTCTCATCTGAAACGTTAGGATGAACGATCCTCTCCCAAATGGTCCGTTCGGCCAACACTGACAAGACACAGCCATCATAGAGGTGCCCCATCGTTGGCTGCATCATCGGCAGGAACAAAGAAACCGCGACACCATTCAGCCCGGGCACGGCCGCGAAACAGATGCGGACGACTGCTCGGGCCGTGCGGGCGAGGACAGCGCGAGCCTCCCGGTTTGCCTGTCGCTTGAGGCGGAGACGCTCAACATTCCTTGCTTCATGCATGCCTTCTCCGTCCACAGTGGCGTCATCATCGAGCACCCGCATTCCCACGTACGCCACACGGTTAGCGACACTGACCTCAAGATTGTCAAAGTCTCTAAGCAGTCCAGCAATCATACTTTGAGAGATCTCGGGATCGGCCAAGGTCAATAGTGCTCTCAGAGTCGAGAGCCACACGTCATCGAGTTGTTGTGTGAGACGAGTCCCGGATCTGCGGATCCGCAGTATAAGGCCGACCCACCGTGCCGGGCCAGCCACGAGGCCGTAGTCCGCGATGCAGTAGACCAACGTCCGGAGGTACGAAGCTTGGCGCACTAGCGCCTTGAGCGTGTCTTGGAGGAGTTCAATTTCGTTGAGGAGGGCCCTAAGCTCATCTGGGGTCTTAGGCAACGACTGTTGTCCGAGGTCTGAGATACGGGCCGCCAGTCGCTCGAACTCCTGAGATGGATGGAGGACAGGCTCGCGGTCCGTCCCCGGATGAGCTGCTCCTTCCTCGGACGCTAGTCGGTCAGGCCGCCGATCGATGGGAACATCAGCAATCATTTCTCCGCGATCGTCTCGCGCTGGATCACCACTCCCTAGCCACCAAGCATAAAAGGCCCTATAAGACGAGCAAATTGCCATTACTACGGAAATTAAGGGCGTCCTGACTTTCCAGCAAAGATAAAGTGCTGCCAAGAAAAGGCAGGTAACAAAATATACGGTTCCTGTGACTTCACTCTCCGTATAAAGATAGAAACCGATCCCGACGACGACCACAACGAGCAAAACTCCGTAGTTGGGGCTAGATGGGGAATGTGAGTGGAGTTTGGCACGAACTCGGCGACGCTTCGGCATGGCTCTCTCCCCTCCTAGGCGCTCGACGGCCGAAGGTTAAAAAAAACGACGATCCACAAATCAACTGGAGCCAGAAGTTGGCACAGTGGTTACATTCACTCCAAGTCCGTTATAGACTGCCATTTCACCGACTAGGACGTATCCCGCCAACGGCTCCGCTTCACGCTCTTGTTTACCGATGAGAACCTCGTCGTGTACCTGATCGCCCCGGTGTGTGAAGCCGCATCAAGATCAGTTGCATTATCTGGCATCCGACTCCATCTTTACCGTCAAGAAGCGGATGGCCGTGCTCGAATGCAGCAAGCCCCCGAGCCACCAGCTCGGCAGGCGGCTCGGGGCTATCGGCGATCTCTCGCAATCACGGGTGCCTATCCTCAGGGCGACATCCAAGCCTTACAGTCTGTTAGGCTCTGTCCAGAATAATAGCACAGCCCAATTTTGGCCACCCTCACGATGTCGGTCCAATCCGGAACACCGGGTACCCCGGTGCAATCCGGCACAGCTCCTCGTCCGAAGCCTCGGGGCCAACGCCCTGGAAGAACGTTCCCACCTCGAAGCGCCAGCGGCGCAGGTAGGCACGCAGCAGCTCCGGCTTCGCCTCGTCGTTCAGCTCGACCACCCCGATCAGCTCGCGCCGCCAGCCCAAGCGTAGCTCACCCTCACCGCTCGCCCGGATGTTGCGGACCCACTGGGTCACCCCGCGCGGCGCCACCAGGTAGCGCTCGCCCTGGTAGATCAGCAGGTTGATCGGCGTCGTCCGCCATTCGCCGCTCGTCCGTCCCCGCACCGCGAGAATGCGCGAGCCATAGACGCTCACTCCCAGCCGAGTCAGCAAAGCCACGAGGCGATTGAAAATGTTCCTCGTGAACCAACTCGGTCGGACGTAGCGATCGGCCATCTCCGGGTGCCCCATCGCTCTACCCTTTGACCGCTCCGCCGGTCAGCCCTTGGATCACCGCCCGTTGAGCGAGCGTGTATAAGATCACCGGTGGCAGGGCCGCGAGGATCGCTCCGGCCATCATCTGTCCCCAGAAGAAGACGTCTTCGCCGAACATCTGGGTCAGCCCGACCGTCACCGTCCGCGAGGCCACCGAGTTGGTGAAGACCAGCGCGTAGAGGAACTCGTTCCAGGACTGGGTAAACGAGAAGAGGGCCACGACGGCGATCGCTGGCAGCGACAGCGGGATCGTGATCCGGAATAGCACCCCCACCGAGCCACAGCCATCCATCAGCGCCGCCTCCTCCAGCTCCACCGGGATGTTCCGGAAGTAGCTCATCAGCATCCAGGTGCAGAACGGCAGAGTGAAGGTGGGGTAGACCAGCATCAGGCTCCCAATCGTGTCACTCAGGCCGAGAGACGACACGATCTGAAACAATGGAATGAACAGCAGCGAGCCAGGAACGAGATAGGTGAAGATCAGCCCACGCGCCGCGAGCCCCCGGCCGGCAAAGCGGAGCCGGGTGAGCGAGTAGGCAGCCAGCGAGCCAAGGACGATCGAGAGAGTCGTCGTCACGATCCCCACGGTCAGGCTATTTTTCAGCCAGATCATAAAGTTGCCGGTGACCAGACCGAGGTAGTGGCCGAAGTAGATCGTCTTCGGCAGGATCGTGAACTCATCGTAGATCTCTTTGTTCGTCTTGAGCGAGGCGAGGATCATCCAGAGGAAGGGGATTGCCGTCCAGAAGGCGAACAGGGCGAGGGCGACGTAGGTCGCGATGACCCAGCCCCGACCGATCGCCCGTCGGCCACTTCGGGAAGAGACGTGGATCGCGTGCGCGGTCGCCATCGATTACTCCTCTTGTCGCAGCATACGACGGGTGAGGAAGAAGACGAGCACCAGGTAGAAAGGCATCATCATCATCGAGATCGCCGCGCCCGCGCCAAGCTGGTGGCCGGGAATCGCGACCAGGTAGGCGAGGAAGGGAAGCGTCGTCGTCACATAGTTCGGACCGCCACCGGTCAGCACGAAGATTTGGACGAAGTTCGCCGAGGTCCAGATGGTCGAAAGTAGCCCAGTGATGAAGAGAATGTGCTGGAGGCTGGGCAGCGTCACGTAGCGGAACCGCTGGAAGGTGGCCGCGCCGTCGATCTCGGCGGCTTCGTACATCTCGTGCGAAATTGCCTGCATCCCCGCCAGGATGTTCATGGTCCAAAATGGCGTCCCGCCCCAGATCACTACGCCGATCAGCGCGGGCAGCGCGAGCTTCGGATCGTTGAAGAAAAGGATGTAGTTGTCGAGCAGCCCAAACTGGGCGATCGCGCCATTGATCGGACCGGTGGCATCGAACATGAAGCGCCAGACGTAGGCAGTGACCACCGCTGGTACCGCCCACGGCAGGAACATCAGCCCACGCCAGAGGTTCTTGGCGGGCAGGTCCTGGTTCAGGACGCTGGCCATCGCCAGCCCGAGCAACAGCTTACCGAAGATCGCCCCCGCCGTGAGCCCGAGCGTCACGAACACGGCACTCACAAAGTGCGAGTCCGGGTTGGTCCAGAAGTCGACGTAGTTCTGGAAGCCAACCCAGGTGCCCTCTTTCCCGATGAACCGGTTCTGAAAGCTCAGGAGGATCGCGTCGACCAGCGGATAAGCGAGCAAGGCAAGGACGATGATCGTCGTCGGGGCGATGAGCACCCACCCGAGCAGCCAATTCCGTCCAAGAATGTGTCGCAACCGGGACGCGCTGAAAAACCTCGAAGCTTGCCGCCAGACGACCTGGGTCTGCGCCACGGAAACACCTCCGCCCCAATACCGCTCCCGCACTCCCCGCTTACTTCTTCACGAGCTTGTTGTAGGAATCCATCATCTGCTGTTGCGCCCAGTCCTGCGCATCCTCGATCGGCATGTTCTGGCCGATGATTTTCTGGTGAAGCATGTCAGAGAGCACGTACCGGGCGTTCTCGACGTCGGTCTCCCACGGCTGAGGCGGCGCCGGCCACTCGCGGATGCGGCCAACCTCGGCGATGCTCTTCACATCGGCGAAGGCGCCCTTCTGCCAGAACGCAGTATTGAGATGGTCACGGTAGACCGGAACGTATCGTCCCTCCACCGAGGACGAGATCTTCTTGACGTTGTCCGGCTGCAGGAAGAACTCGAGTGCTGCCGTCGCCCGATCGGCCAGCTTGGACTTCTTGAAGATGCCAAAGCCGGGCACGCCGGCCTCGGCAAACGCGCCGGCTGTACCCTTGGGCGGGAGCGCCAATCCGGTCTTGTCGGCCAGCTCTTTATCGTTCACGACGAGCCAGCCGTAGATCGTGCAGGGATTGATTGCGATCATCCCTCGCCCCTTCTGGTAGGTCTCATTGTTCCACGAGGTCGTCGTGGCGTTCGCGCTGTCAGGTGGGATCAGCTTCGCCTTCCAGAGCTTGACCGCCATGTCGATCCCCGCTTTGTTGGCAGGGTTCTTGATGTCCGGCACGCCCTCCTCGGTCGCCAGCCGCCCACCATAGGACCAGAGCAGCGTCATGATGTTGTTCACGTGGTCACCCTCGTGGCCGGTCGCCATCGCATAGGCGTAGGTCTTCGGAGGCTGCTGGATCTTCGGTCCGAGGGTGAGCAGATCCTCCCAGGTCTTGAAGAACCCGCCGCCGGTGACCGGCTCGATCACGTCTTTGCGCCAGTGGGCCGGCCAGGGGTCAATCGCGTAGGGCGCAGCGAAGATCTTCTTATCCATCCCGGTATTGGCAGCGAGGGCGACCGCGGGCATACCACCGGCCATGCCCTTCACCTTGTTGACAATCTCGGTCAGGTCGAGCCGCTCGCCCTGGGCGTACCAGTAGACGTTGTTATTGTTATCGATCTCCGGCGGGCTCCCGGCCGCGACCGCGGCGGACTCTTTCTCCAGGATCTGCGGTGTCCCCGGTATCGACTGCCATTCGACGTCAACGCCATTCTGCTTACCCCAGGCGGTGAAGACATCGCCCACCGCCTGATCGGTCACGGTGTTCCAGTTGGCCGAGAACCAGACGTTCAGCTTGCCGCCGGCCACGGCCTTGATCGCCGTGGTCGCCGTCGGAGCGACGGCCGGCGCGGCGGCCTGGGTCGGGGCGGTCGAGCTGGCCGGCGCGCTCGTCGCGACCGGCGGTGACGACGTGCCGCCGCACGCCGCCGCGAGTGGAATCAGCGCGGCGCCGGTCGTCACTCCAAGAGCCCGAAGCAAAGTGCGACGTGATAGGCGATGCGACAACATTGTCCTCTTCTCCCCATTCGCGTTTTCAGCTTGAGCTAGAAAGCGCTGATGCAATACGTTTCTCGCTTTGTCGAGAGGCTCCCTCCTTACCCAAGACCGCATGTGCCTAATACGATGTATCTGAATAATGTGTCCCATTATACTGTTGCCGCGCTGGCTGTCAAGTACCTAACGCAATTCCCCTGGCTCGAAGAGAGAGTGGCAAGAGTACCACCTCCCAGGCTCTACCGACCTTCCACGACGGGGCAGACGTTTAGCAGACGTTTATAATGATGAGCCTTTACCTGAGTAATACACTGGCGGAGAAAGGAGGAGATAACGCCCAGAGGGTCACAGAAGAATGCGGCTCGCGGACCGCATTCCGGAGACCGGTACTGAGCGCACCGGTCTCCGGAATGCGGTCCGCGAGCCGCCGCAAGAAGACTACGTCGTGCTAGCCGATCATGGACATGTAGCCCGACATCTGAAATTGCCTCGGCCCTTGCCACAATCGGTACACCCGAAGCCCGGACAACAGGGAGGAGCGTCTGGGGCATCTAGACCGCACGGCTGGTCCTGTGGGGTACAGGGGACTGATTGCGCGAAAGCTGGTATCGGCGCAACGATGGAGGTGACGAGCGGGACAAGGAGCGCGCTCCCCGCTGCCACTCCCACCTCCTGAATGATCTGACGACGCGACCGTCGCGTCCGATCCAGCGAGTCGTCGATCGGTTTGTCTAGCAAGTGTGACTTCTCGAGATGATCCAGACCGAGCCAAATGACGTCCTCGGTAGCTCCAGGATCCACCTCGCGACGCACGATCTCGAGCAATTGGGTGCTAGAGGTTTGTCCATTGCAGTGGCGCCAGACCGCCGCGGCAATCGGATTCAAGCAGTGAATTTCCTCTCGGTCGAGGTCATAGACAATCAGCTCGCTCTGGAACTCCTCGATGACCAGGCCTGCCTGACGTGCTCGGGGTATCATTCTGTCTCCTCATCTCGGGCTGCCCAGCGACGATCAGGACGCTGGCTGCCCCGGTGAGCCGCATGTCGACTGTAGGTGCCACTGATCAGGATCAGCCGGCAGCGGTAACGCTTCGACATATCGCAGGAGTGCATCAGCTGTATAGGCAGCCTCCCCGCGTTGACTTTTGAGAGCGAAGGCCCCGGCCAACGCTTTACGCAAGATGGAGAGAGCGAGCTGCGGCCGACTGCGCACGACGACCGTGTTATCCAACAAAGCGAGCGCAGCGTGCCCGGGCGAAAGCAACTCGGGACGCCATACTGTATCGGTTTGGTATTCGGTCGCCACGACCAGCCCCACTCGCAATGGCTCCGTGCCAATCCGCTCGCCAAGCTCCCCGGCTGGCACGTGCTGCCCAGGAGTGGAATCCGTACCACGGAGATTGAGACGCTTGGGATAGGGGTGAACCCACCCCTCGGTGTCGAAGACGGCGTATTCGTCCGAATAGTATGTCGCCCCGGCTCGGACCAAGGCAGCCACGAGGGTTGACTTCCCGGTCATCATCCGCCCTGGAATCACGATGGCATGCCCCTGCCAGCCGACGACCCCGGCGTGTACAAACAGGTCAGACCGAGATCGGTAAGCCACACTGACGTGCAGGGACGACTCTAGCGCGGCCAGGACCGCAGCGAGCTCCAGCTCACGCGCGACTCGTCCGCTCGCCTGATAAAGGAGGTGGTAATGGCGGAAATGCCCATGCGGGTCTGGCCGACCGACAACGAGCGAGTACAAGTCGTCGACGATGGGAGCCTCGGTTGACGACACGATGGGAATCCAGTCGGGCGGGAGATGGGGAGGAAAACGATCGAGAATCGCCGAATCGGTGACCCGGATTCCAATGCGTGCTCCGTGGCTTTCGAAGGAGAATCCTGCCACCCACCCGAGGCGGTCAAGCTGCTCCATTCAGGGCGAATTCGTGGAAAGTCGGGGAAGGAGGGTTTCTAGCATGTCCGCCTCCGTTCAAGGCGCAGAGCCACGAAACTACCGACAGCGACCGACAAGACACCAAGCCCTATGGCAATTATAGTCACGTAGGCAAAGCCATGGTTGAAATCCCAATATGGAGATGGTTGAGGTTTAGTAGAGCAGTTCTCCCAACGCCCCCATTTTCCCATTGACATGCTCTCCGCTCCTCTCTTATACTCGGTCCGCCGTCCGATCGGACGGGCGCTTTGGCTGGTCCCCGCCGATACGAATATCAAGCCGATGCGCGGGCGTTTGCCCGCCATCCAGAAGGGAGGAGAAGGTGGACTTTTTCCGTGAGCGTCTTGAAACCCAATCGCCTCTCTCGTGCTTCGCTCACCGCGGTCGAGCTGTTTTCGCTGGCCTCACCACGGCACTACTGCTCTTTGGCGCCAGTACCGCCCCCGCCTGGGCTGATACCGGCACCTACCGCGTCGCGCCGGGTGATACCCTTGGCCAGATCGCTCAGCGTTTCGGCTTCTCCCTCGGCGACCTGATCGCCGCTAATCAGATCACGAATCCGAATTTCATCCAAGCTGGCCAGCTCCTCCAACTGCCAACCATGGGTCCAGCCCCGACGCCGGCCCCTCCGGTCAGCCGGAGAACGAACATTCTCCAAGCGCCCTACTACAGCCAGTTCGACGGCAGCGTCTACGAAGAATCCAACTGTGGCCCGACCGCCCTGGCCATGGCGCTGGGCGCCCTGGGGGTCTCGTCCGATCAGATCACCCTCCGTCACCTTGCCGACCGGCAAATGGGGATCGACGATCCGAACGACGGCACCACCTGGGAATCGCTGGCCTACGCCGCCAACGCGATGGGGGTGAAGACCGCGGCCTACAAAAGAGGGAAACAGTACCTTGTCTGGTCGTTCGACGATCTTGCCCGCCAGTTCAACGCTGGCCACCCGGTGCTACTCCTCGTGCGCTACCGCACCCTGCCCGGCCACGAGCAAAGCGACTACTGGGGCGATCACTACATCGTCGGCCTCGGCTTCGACACCGACGGCAACCTGATCTACCACGACCCCGCCACCCGCGACGGCAGCGGCGCCTACCGGACGATCTCCCGTGCTCGACTCCTCTCCGCCTGGACCAACACCGCCATCGGCTACGTCCGCACTGCCATGGCGCTGGGCTAAATTGGCCTGTTGCTCCCCACGGCAAGGACAAAGCACTGTTGACTCTCGCCAGTCCGGGTGCTATTGTGTGCCCGCGTGTATCTGTATATAGGTTGGCGTGTACAGCTAGCCGGTAAAGCGAACAAAATCATCAGGAGGTTCACCCGGTGGCTTTCAAGGTCGTGACAACCGGATTTTTCGGCCGACCGGTCGATAACCGGTATGAGAACGAAGGGCTCCAGAAAATCGGCACCTCGGTCCAGGTCGTCGAAGCGAGCAACGAAGACGAGTACATTGCCCAGGTCAAGGACGCCGACGCCATTCTTGCCGGACGTTTCGCGGTGAATGAGCGGGTGATCAACGCGCTCGAAAAGTGCAAGGTCATCGCAACTGCTGGCGTCGGCGTCGACCGGATCGACGTCGACGCGGCGACCGCCCGAAACATCGTCGTGGTGAACGTGCCGGATGTCTTCATCGAGGAAGTCTCGGTCCACGCGATGATGCTCATCCTCTGCTGCGCCAAAAAGACGATTCCCCTCGACCGCGCCGTCCGCGAGAATCGCTGGCGCGATAGCCGCAAGTACATGTCACCGATGCCGCGCGTCGTCGGCGATACACTCGGCCTAGTCGCCTTCGGCAACATTCCGCGCCTGGTCGCCAAGAAGGCGAAGGGCTTCGACATGAAGGTCATCGCCTGGGATCCGTTCGTTGCCGATGAGGTTTTCCAGCAGCACGGCGTCGAGCGAGTCGCCAATCTGATCGACGTCTTTCGACGCAGTGACTTCGTTTCGGCCCACCTGCCGCTAAACGCGAAAACCAGGGGCCTGCTCAATTACGAGTACTTCAGCGCGATGAAGCCAACCGCCTACTTCATCAACACCGGCCGCGGCCCGACCCACGTCGAAGCCGACCTGATCCGTGCCCTGCAGGAAAAGAAGCTGGCCGGCGCTGGGCTCGACGTCATGGAGGTCGAACCCACCCCGCCAGACAGCCCACTGCACACGATGGATAACGTCGTGCTGACGCCACACAGCGCCTCGGTCTCCGACTGGTCCGACGTCGAGCGTCGCCGCCGGGTCGGCAACGAAATCGCCGCCGTCCTCCAAGGCCGCATGCCGCTGAACGTCGTCAACCGCGAAGTGCTCGAAAAGGTCAAGCTGTCGTAGGAGTCAGGAGTCGAGGGGACGGGGACGGTTCCCCGACTCCCAACAAAATAACCGGGGGTTGCCATGCAAGGCACGGACGCAGTTGCTCGGATCTTGAAGCTCGAAGGGGTGGAGTACCTCTTCTCCTATCCGAATAACCCCCTGATCGACGCCGCCGCCCAGGTCGGTATCCGACCGATCATCTGCCGGGGCGAGAAGACGTTGATCAACGTGGCTGACGGTTACACCCGGGCGACTAACGCTCAGCGGCCAACGGTCGTCGTCGTCCAGGCCGGTCCGGGCATCGAGAACGCCTTCGGCGCGCTCGCTCAGGCTTTCTCCGATTCGATCCCGATCCTGATCATTCCGGGCGGACCCGACCAGCGCCGCCTCGGCGAGCCGCCAGAGTTCGACCCGCTGCCGGTCTACCGCAACGTCACCAAATGGGCCGGTCGGATCAACTTCACCGATCGCATCCCAGAGCTGACCCGCCGGGCCTTTGCCCAGCTCCGCAACGGCAAGCCCGCACCGGTGTTGCTCGAGTTGCCACGCGACGTTGGCGCCGGTGAAGTCGACGAGTCCACCTTCCGTTACACGCCCACGCGCACCTATCGCTCGGCAGGCGATCCGGCCGACGTTGCCGAGGCGGCGCGCCTCCTCCTGGAAGCCAAGCGACCGGTCCTCCACGCCGGTCACGGCGTGCTCTGGGCCCGGGCCTGGGATGAGCTCCGTGAGCTCGCCGAGCTGGTCCAGGCGCCGGTCGTGACGACCATGGCTGCCAAGAGCGCTTTCCCGGAGAATCACCCGCTCGCTCTCGGCACCGCCGCCAACACCATCTCCCGGCCCGCGGCCCAGTTCCTAGTCAAGGCCGACCTGGTCTTCGGCATTGGCTGCAGCTTCAGCAAGGGTGGCTTCTCGGCAGCGATCCCCGCCGGCAAGCGGATGGTCCAGATCACTCTTGACGCCCGTGACGTCGACAAGGACTACCCGATCGATCACGCGGTGATCGGTGACGCCAAGCTCATCCTGCGCCAGCTCATCGACGAGATCAAGCGGCAGGTAGGCACGGCGCGCAATGTCGACGGCGTCGCTTCCGAGATTCGCGAGGTCCGGGAAGCCTCGCTCCGCCAGTGGCTGCCCCGGCTGACCTCCAACGAGACGCCGCTCAACCCCTACCGGGTGATCTGGGATCTCATGCGAACGGTCGACCGACAGAATACGATTGTCACTCACGATTCCGGCAACCCGCGCGACCAGATGCTGACCACCTTCGAAGCGCTCACCCCGCGCGGCTACCTTGGCTGGGGCAAGTCGACCCAGCTCGGGACCGGCTACGGCATCGCCCTGGGCGCCAAACTCGCCTTCCCGGACAAGCTGGTCGTCAACGTCATGGGCGATCTCGCCTTCGGGACGATCGGCATGGAGGTCGAGACGGCGGTGCGTGAGCGCATCCCGATCTTGACCGTCATCTTGAACAACTCGTGCATGGGCGGCTACGGCCACCACATGCCCACCGCCAGCGAGCGCTACCACGCCAATCGCCTCTCCGGTGACTACGCCACCGTGGCGAAGGGCCTTGGCGCCCACGCTGAACGGATCGAGCAGCCGGGCGACGTCGTCGCGGCCATCCAGCGTGGCATCGCCGCCACGCGCGACGGCCGCCCCACCGTGCTCGAGATGATCACCAAAGAGGAGCCCATCTATCCCACCACCCGCAACGTGATCCAAGAAGTCGCGCAAGCGGTGCTGGCGAAGGCATAGAGATTATGACAACTACCATGACCAAACGCGAGCGCGTCCTCGCCGCCGTCGCCGGGGCCGAGGTCGATCGCGTTCCGATCAGCTTCTGGGTCCACAACTTTGCCCGCGAGAACACTGCCCAGGATCTGGCCGACGAAACCGCGCACTTCGTCCGCACCTACGACTGGGATTTCGTGAAAGTCCAGTCGCGCGCCAGCTACTTTACCGAGGGTTGGGGCAATCACTACCAATTCTCGAGTGAGCCGACCGTTGGGCCAAAGCTCGTCGCCCACGGCTGTGCGACGGTAGCTGACCTCGCTCGCCTGGCGCCCCTCTCAGTCGATCACCCGATCTTCGTCGAGCAGCAGCAAGCGCTTCGCCTGACCCGCCAGGCGCTCGGACCGGACGTCCCGATCATCTGGACGATCTTCTGTCCGCTCACCATCGCCGCCGCCTTGCTGCCCGGCGGCCCTCCCGCGATCCAGGCAGCGCTGCGCTCCGACCCGTCGGCACTGCTGACCGGGCTGGACGTCATCACGACGACCTACGCCGCGCTCGGCCAACGCTACCTCGAGCTCGGTGCCGACGGCATTTTCTACGCGAGCAAGTGGGTCGGCCCGCGCATGCTCAGCCGCGACGAACATGAGCGTTTCGCCCGGCCCTTCGACCGTCGGATTCTCGAGACGGTCCGCAGTGCGCCGTTCAACGTCCTTCACCTCTGTGGCGAGGAGATCTACTTCCGCGACTTCGAAGACTATCCTGCCGCCGCGGTAAACTGGGCCCTTGGCGAGGGCAATCCCTCCGTCGCCCAAGCGCGAGAGATGACCGACAAAGCCCTCCTCGTCGGCGTCAGCCCCAAGCCCGAATTCGCTCAGCTCACGCCCGCGCAGGTCGCCAACCAGGTTATCGCCGCCCTTACCGCCACTGGCGGCCGCCACTGCCTGATTGGCCCCGGCTGTTCGGTCAACCCCGGCTCACCCCCGGCGAACTACCTCGCCGCCCGCGATACCGTACGGGGCGCTTGGCGGAAATGAGTGTGCTCGGCTCTTTCCTTTTCCCGCATCAGGGCGATGTCTGCTCCTAGTCTTCAGGCTAGAGAGCAGGCATAGCCCAAACGGGACAGGACCTTTGTTTATCTCCTCACTGATCCAAAGTTGACGATATTGTTTTATGATGAACTCAACGTCGGACGCGGACATGGTCATGGGGGCCAGTGTGGAGAAATAGGCGATGGACGCCAACGTTTGTCAATACTGTGGTCAGCAATCGATCGCTGACGAAGTCTACTGCACGAAGTGCGGGCGACGCCTGGGCCCCGAGCCCCCCAGCTCGCTCGATGTGCTGCGACCGCGTGCTTCGGTGCGTGTCCTCGTTGTCACTGGAATCGACTTCGTACGCCGCCTCGTCGGCCTCGTCTTCTTCCTGGGCATGATCTGGCTCTGGTACCGCGTGGTCACCCTAATGAACTGGGACGTCGTCAGCCTGGTCGAGGGCAATCCCTACGGTGTCGGTCTGCTCCTCCTGCTCACCGCGATCGCCTACTGGCTTAGTCGTTAGCTGAACGCGGCCGCGCTAGCCATCGACAGAAGTCCTGATCGGGGGCTTCGCAAAAGTACTAGGCAGTTTTGACCCAATGTACTATTGAGGCATGATCGTGAGCGCCCTATCCTAAGATCAGGTTAAACAAGTTGGTCATCGCTCCACAATGAGCGACTTCCGATGAGGCTGGATACTAACAATCGCTTTTACGTCGGGTAGGAATTTGGTGGTCGCCTGGCGACGCCAAAAGCTCGTTCGAGAGAGGGAAAATCATGTATCTTCCGATCTGGATCGCGATTCCCGCGTTGTTTACGCTTTTTTCGACCGTGCTCACCACGATGATCGCGGTCACCCTCTGTGTCACCAGATCGGACGAGTCCGGCGCCGGCAACCGCCAAGGCGCTATCGCGGCTTCGCGGGCGATCCAAGAAGCCCAAGAGATCGTTGCTCGCGTCTGGCAGCCAGCTAAAAGTCCCTAGCCCCTAACCCCCGATCCCTCGTGAGCCAGACCTTCACCGGCTCAGGGGGAACGGTCCTCCTCAGGCAAAACAAAGGCCGGACGCCAACCCTGTCAGCCTCCGCCCTTTCAAAGAGGGGTTCGCTCAATTAGTTCTCTCCCCGGTGACATAGAGGTCAGTATCTTCACGGATTGTTCAGCAAAGGCAGTCGGTGTTCACCGGTCGTTCACGGGAAAGGCGTGATGATATAATCAGCCAAACGGAACACCGCTACCGACGGCGTCGTCGCTAGGAATGGTCAAAGGCGATCACGGTGTCCGGGTGGTCCCATCCTCCACCTTACCATTCCCCTTAACCGTGGCCGCCAGGGTTCCAGCCCCCCCGGCGGCCTTCCCCCCCCCCCCCACGGTGGCTTCGCCGCGGGCCAGAGCGGATGGTCGCTGGGATGCCGCCGACGAATCGCAGAGCGCCGCGCTGGTCCCGGATGATCTATGGCAAGCGCTGGAGATACCCTTGAACGCGATCGCCAAGGGTCACCGAGCTAGCCGTCACCGTCAAAGTGAACTGCCAGATTCCCTTTTCTCCCCCTGTCCACGGCCGGCTATAGTCGAGCGATACCGTGCTCGTGCCAGGTTGGAGTACTTGAAATGTCCAGATCTCTTTGACCGATGCTCCCGGCAGATTGGTGCCCGACGCCTCGACCTGGTGATCGATCTGCTGGAGGATCCGCGCGTCCGCGATCTTCACCGGTCCCCATCGGTAACCGGTGCTTGGATTCGCGCAAAGGGTCAAAGTGATTGGAGTCCCCACCGGGACAGCGATCTTCCTGGCGATGCGCGAGGCCGCCAGTGACGCATCGAAAGCCCTGGCGAAGTCGTCGCAGGAAACCTCCACCGCGACTGGCTGCGGACCGGGCGCACCGCAACCGAGCATCAGCGTGGCAAAGTTGACATTGGCACTCAGCGCGAACGTGATTCGATTCATTTGTTGCTTCTTTCCCATACGTTTGCGGAGGATGGCCCGACTGTCTCGGATCCACCTAACTAGTCTATCAGGTCAGACAGCGCATCTGCCTGGTCTGTTGGCACGACCTCTCAGAGCGCCCGATTACCGGGCCGCACCTGGGGTAGGGAACGGAGAGTTATCCGGTGAGTGTTGACATTCAGTTAGTCGAAGAGTACAATGCACCCAGCTAGTCATACTGGTCTGACCACTCGCTGGATACGCATGTTGTCGATGATGGAATCAGTTCACCTCGCGGAGCCCAGACGCGGTCGTGCTGCTGAAGGATTAGTTGAGGACTTAGTCAGCTTGATCCTTGAAGAAGGACTGAAGCCAGGCGATAAGATGCCCTCGGAGCGTCAGCTCATGGCCCGTCTCAAAGTCGGCCGCTCGACGATTCGTGAAGCGATGAAGGCCTTGAGTTCGGTTGGAATCGTCGAAGTTGTCGTTGGCTCAGGAACGTTTGTCGCGGATGGGGCCACCGCGTTGCTGACACGACCATTGTCCTGGGGTCTCCTGATGAGTGCCCAGAGCATCTACGAGGTTCTGGAGGCCCGACGCGTCGTCGAGGTCGCACTCGCGGAGCTCGCCGCGCAGCGCGGAACCGATCAGGAACTCGTCGAAATCGGCAACTGCCTCGCCTTAATGCAAGCCAATCTGGAGAACGTCGAAGTCTTCGCACGCTATGACGTCGAGTTTCATCGGGCAATTGCCCGAGCAGCCCACAATCAGGTTCTCTATCGCGTGATTGACACCCTTCGTCATGCATTCCACTCCTGGACTATCCAGGTCTATTCACGGGTTGAGGATAAGGACTGGCTGATTGCCGAGCACGAACCGATCTACCAAGCGATTCGGAGCCGGGACGCGGCGGCAGCGCGTGAGGCCATGCTCGTCCACTTGGAGCATGGCTTCGGCTGGTGGCGCGACTCGGTCCAGCACCCCAATCCAATCGGTGGTGAGGAGGGAGACGGAATTTCAGATAGTGTCCCCGGTACAGTCTTGCGAGGATAACGAGAGCCCGAACACCCGACGGGGACCGGGACTCGGGATGCGGCTGCGTCCGCGGAACGAAAGCCTCGCGTAAGCGCAAATATGTGAGTTCACTAGCGAGGGGAGAAATGATGAGAGGAAAGGTGTCTTCGCGTCGGTGGTTCTTGGGAATGACGGCTTTGACGGCCGGTGCGCTCCTCGCCGCCTGTAGCCAGACCGCCGCGCCGAGCGCGCCGACCACGGCGCCCGCGTCCAGCGCAAGCTCAGCAACTTCGGCGGCGCCGCCGCAAGCGAGCGCGCCAAAGCCGACGCAGGCCAGCAGCCCCGCCGCCACCGCCGCGCCAACTCAGGTGAGCAGCAGTAGCGCCACCACTGCCTCCACGCCGGCGAGCGCTCAGCCTGCCGCCACGGTGGCCCCGAATACGACGGTGACCGGTACCTTCCGCTACGCCATCGACAACCAGACCGAGACTCGCCAGCCCGCGGTCGACCTATTTCTCAAGACCTATTATCCGAATGTGAAGGCGCAGTTCGAGGTGTCCCCCCAGGGATACTTCGAGAAGCTGCTCTCCCAGATTGCCGCCAAGACCCCGCCGGATCTCGCCTACATTCACGAATCGCAGTTCCTGAACTTCGCTTCTCAGGGCGCGTTGCAGGCACTGGATCCCTACATGGCCAAGCTACCGCTCATCGGCGGCAACGATAAGTATCCGCTCGATATCCTGAAGCCGAATAACTGGTACAAGGGTAAGTGGTACACGATGCCACTTGGGGTTGCCACCTACTTCGTTCGCTACAACAAGACGATGTTCCAGAAGGCGGAGTGGCGCTGCCGACTTCGAGCTGGACCTGGGATGACATGTACAAGGCAGCCGTTGCCCTCACCAACGCGGGGACCAACCCCAAGGTCTGGGGCTGGATCGGCTGGAATCCAAGCTGGGTCACGGCCGAGTGGCCACTCCTCAAGAGTAACGGCGGCATGTTCTTCAATCAAGATCTCACCCAGTGCATCCTGAACAACGAGGCAGGGGTCGCGACTCTCGACTACATGCGGAAGACCTGGGTCGACAAGCCACAGGTCTCGCCGACTCCGGCCGCCAAGAACCAGTTGCAGTCGGGCACCACCCAGCTCTTCGAAAGCGGTTTCGCGGCCATTGACGCTATTCTCTCGCCGAACGTCATTAGCTCGCTGAAACTGATCAACAACAAGTTCGAGATGGACATCGAAGTGTTCCCGACCGGCCCCAAGGGCTACTTCATCCGGGGCGGTGGGAGCGAGATGTCGATCCCGGTCGGCGCGAAGATGCCGGACATGGCTTGGGAGATGCTGCGCTTCCTGATCGGCGACGAGCAAGCTAACAAGCTTGTCGCGGACTGGATGGACGGCAACCCGCTGCTGCGCCTGGATTACATTCTCAAGTACAACGTCCCGGCCGGGCCGCTGCACGACAAGATGTCGACGATTATGACCGACTTCTTCAACCAGAATCACGGCACGACTGTCCAGTACTCGCGCCTCGGGACGTTTGGGGACATCTGCGCCAGCAACATGGATAAGCTTGCGGCCGGTCAGGTCACGGCGAAACAGTGCGCTGACGCGATCGTGGCTGATGCCAATAAGCAGCTACAGCAGACTGGTTAACTCAACCTGATGGGTGCGGGTGGGCGGCGCTGATTGGGCGTCGCCCACCCGCGCTTTCCGCGCAGGCTGTGAGGAGGGATACAATGGGCCCCGCCGCCGTGAATGCCGGCCATCGCCAGATCGGTCTCGTCGATCGTCTGCGGCGGGCCGGTGGTTTGCGCCGCTCAGACTGGCTCTGGGGGTATCTTTTCATTTCGATCAACTTCCTGGGATTTGCAATCTTCAGCCTGGGGCCGATCATCGCATCTCTGGCCTTGTCGTTCATGGGGTGGCGCTTGCTCCAGCCACCTCACTTCACCGGTCTGACTAACCTGAACCAGCTTGTCGACGACGGCATGTTCTTCCAAACGCTGCTCAACACGGCCTACTTCGTCGTCGGATACGTTCCGCTGGTCACGGTCCTCGCCTTTCTGCTCGCCGTCTTGCTCAACCGTCCCCTTCGGGGAATCGGCCTGCTCCGCGGCGTCTATTTCATGCCCTCGATTACCTTGCTCGTGTCGGTTGCCATGGTTTGGCATTGGCTGCTGGACCCCCAGGCGGGCATGATCAACTTTATGCTGCACTCGGTCGGGCTGCCGAGTCCGGAATGGCTGGCCGACGCGCACTGGGCCATGCCGACGATTATCGTCGTCGCGGTCTGGCAGGACGTGGGCTATTTCGCGGTCGTCTACCTGGCCGGTCTGCAGTCGGTGCCGGGTAATCTGTACGAAGCGGCGGAAATCGACGGGGCCAGCGCCTGGCAGAAGCTCACCCAGATCACCGTTCCGCTGATGGTGCCCACGACGTTTTTTGTTCTGGTGATTAGTCTCATCAGTGGCTGGCAGGTGTTTGCCCTCCCTTTCTTAATGACTCAAGGGGGACCGGCCAACTCCACCTACACGCTCTTGCTGTACATCTATAACCAGGCTTTCACGTCGCTTCACATGGGATATGCCTCGCTGATGGCTTGGGTGCTTTTTCTGATCATCTTCCTCGTCACCCTGGTGCAGTGGCGGTTTGCCAAGCGAGGGGAAAATGTCTTCAGTTAACAGCAACGTCATCCCCGAGGGGATGGTGCGCTCATCTTCGCGGCATCTCAAAGTAGCGGGGACGCAGCGCCAGCGGCTATTTGGCGACATCCTGGTCTACGTTGTCCTGATTGGCGTCGGCATCAGCATGGCGTTTCCCCTCTTCTGGATGATCTCGACGTCATTCAAGACTGTACCCGAGCTCGCGATTCTGCCGCCGCCGTTGTTGCCGCTCCACTGGACCTGGGACAACTATCCGGCGGCGTTCGCCCGCATCCCGTACTTTCGGATGCTGGCCAACAGCGGGATCGTCACCGTCGTCGCCACCGCCGGAACGGTGCTCACCAGCACGTTCGCCGGCTTTGCCTTCGCCCGGCTCCGGTTTCCGGGCCGCGATCGGCTCTTCTTGCTCTACCTGGCGGTGCTGATGGTCCCATTTCCGGTGACCCTGGTCCCGCTCTATCTCCTAATGAGCGCCCTCGGCTGGGTGAACACCCTGACGGCGGTGATTGCTCCATCGTTTGTTAGCGCCTATAACACCTTTCTTTGCCGCCAGTACATGCTCTCCCTGCCGAAGGAATTGGAGGACGCGGCCCGGATCGACGGCGCCGGCCCACCAAGAATCTACGCGCACGTCATTTTGCCTCTCTGCGGCCCGGTCATCGCCGCGATGACCATCTTTGCCTTTCTCGCGAATTGGAACTCGTTTATCTGGCCATTGATTATTCTGAGTTCCCCGGACACCCAGACGCTGCCGATCGGACTGACGACCATCGCGCTGGCCGGGACAAACTACGGCGGCTACACCCCGTGGACGACGTTGATGGCCGCGGCGACGTTGGGCGCCCTTCCGATGATCGCCGTTTATCTCGTCGCGCAGCGCTACTTCGTCGAAGGCATCGCACTGACGGGCTTGAAAGGCTGATGGCCGTCCGAGCTACGCAAGGAGTACGTTTTGGCATGACTTCGCGTTTTCGTGTCACTTTTGAGCGCAACGTGGCGATCCCCATGCGCGATGGGACCATCCTACGGGCAGATCTCTATCTGCCTGACCTGCCCGGGCCTTTCCCTGCTCTGCTCCAGCGCACGCCGTACAACAAGGCCTATCTCCCGGTTGTCCTCAGCCTTGACCCGCTCCGGGCAGCAGGGGAAGGGTACGCGGTCATCGTCCAGGATACCCGTGGACGTTACGCCTCGGAAGGCGAGTTCTACCCATTTCGCAACGAGGCTGATGACGGGTATGACAGCGTCGAATGGATCGCCGGGCAAGCGTGGTGCAATGGGAAAGTTGGGATGCTCGGGGCGTCCTATGCCGGAGCCAACCAGCTCCACGCGGCGCAAGCCCAGCCGCCGCATCTGGCCGCCATCGCCCCCTGGATCACAGCATCCGACTACCATGAGGGGTGGACCTACCAGGGCGGTGCCTTTTGTCTGGGATTCAATCTCAACTGGACTCTGACCCGGCTGGCCCCGGACGTTCTCCGCCGCCTGGATCTCCCTAACCTGGGCCAGAGACAGGAGCTCCTGGGACACGCGGTGGACGGATTGGCGGAGACCTACCGCCGTCTCCCGCTTACCAACCAGCCGGAGTTAGCGGACTGCGCCCCGTTTTACCTGGACTGGCTTTCCCACCCGGACGATGATGCATACTGGCGCCAGATCCGGATCGAAGATAGATACGATCGCGTCGGGGTGCCCACGTTCCATCTCGGCGCCTGGTATGACATCTTTCTCGGTGGCACTCTCCGCAACTTTATCGGCCTACGTGAACGAGGCCAGAATGAGCTAGCGCGGCGTCATCAGAAGCTCGTGATCGGGCCCTGGATCCACTCGACCGATCTGAGCAATCTGTCAGGAGAAGTCGATTTTGGCCAGAACGCCAACCGCCTCGCGTTTGACCTCGACGGTATGCTCCTGCGCTGGTTCGACCGCTGGCTCAAGAAGACTGATAACCGAGCGGACGCAGATCCGCCCGTACGATTATTCGTGATGGGGGAAAACGTCTGGCGTGACGAGTGGGAATGGCCACTCGCGCGGGCGATCCCCACCCCTTTCTATTTGCACAGCCGAGGCGGGGCGAATTCGGCGCGGGGCGACGGTGTGCTGAGCCGAGAAGCGCCGGGTGCCGAGCCGGTGGACGTTTACTCGTCTGACCCACACCACCCTGTCCCGACGCGCGGCGGTGGGCTCTGCTGCTATCCGCCAGCGCTCCCACCGGGGGCGTTCGACCAGCGTCCGATCGAGGAGCGATCGGACGTGCTGGTCTACACGAGCGTCCCCCTCGCGGTCGATCTGGAGGTGACCGGGCCGATCACCGCCGTGATCTACGCCGCCACGACGGCTCCGGACGTCGACTTCACCGCCAAGCTCGTCGACGTCGCACCGTGCGGCTACGCCCGGAACCTGGTCGATGGAATCGTCCGCGCCCGCTACCGCGAGGATCGGCAATCGAGCCACCTGCTACAACCGGGCCACGTGTACGAATACGTCATCGACCTTGCCGCGACGAGTAACGTGTTTCGGGCCGGGCATCGCCTCCGTCTGGAGGTCACCTCGAGCAACTTCCCCCGCTTCGACCGTAACCCGCAAACCGGCGCCCCGGCTGCCGAGGCGAAAGTACTTGCTCCCGCAGTCCAAACGGTCTACCACGACCATACCTACCCGTCACGAGTTATCTTGCCGGTCATCCCCAGAGATGGCTAGCAGAGTTTGGTGAAGTATCACGCGACAATTCTCAAACGAGGGCGTGCATGACCAGTTTTCCCTTCGTGATCTGGCATACCAAAGACGCACCCGAGCCGGTGCGCTTCGCGGCCTCGGAGCTGGCCAGCTATCTCGAGCGCATGACCGGCCAGGCCATCGGGACCCAAAGGGCATCTGACGGCACTTTGACGTCCCTGGAGCTGCGGGGCGGGCCCGCCGAGCGGACACCGATTGGTCCCACTTCGGTTGTCACCGAGCTCGCCAGTCGCGTTCGCCCACTGCCTCCCCGGTTAGCGACCACGCCCGGTCCGGACGCGTTCCTCTGGCGGACCGGCGATGGCGAGGTTACCATCGCCGGGACCAATCCGCGCTCGGTCTTGTTCGGGATTTACGACTTGCTCGAAGAACTGGGTTGTCGCTTCTTCGGCGCCTCGCCCGACGATGAGGTCGTCCCGCGCCTGACCGATCAACCGTTTACCGGCAAGCGAGAGCGCTTCGAGCAGGCGACCTTTCTGTTCCGGGAGCGCCACTTCCTCGAATGGATCGACCCTGAGACGACGCGGCGGGAGATCGACTACGCCGCCAAGCGGCGGATGAATGGCTTCAGTTTCCACATCGAGGATTTCGCGCCCGACCCAGCCGCCTGGCAGATCGTGCTCGATGAACTTGTCCCCGAGGTCGCCCGGCGTGGTCTGATGCCCGGTCTCGGCGAGCACGGCGGTTACCCCCTCTGGCTGCCGCCGGAGCGCTACGCGGCGGAGCATCCCGAATGGTATGCGGAGATCGACGGGCGTCGGGTCGGCAGCTTCCGTGGTCAGGGGCGTTACCAGTTCTGCACCGAGAACCCGGAGGCGCTCGCCACCTTCCTCGATAACATGGAGGCCTTCCTGCGGGCGCATCCGGCCATCCAGATCATGCACATTGCGCCCGAAGACGCCGGCCGCTGGTGTGAATGCGCACGCTGTGCCGCGATCCCGGTCTCCGACCGCTACTTGCGGATTGGCAACGCGATTGCCGAGCGAGTGCACCGGGTACGTCCCGACGCCTGGGTGACCCACCTGGTCTACGCGAACCATGCCGAATTGCCGGTGCGCGAGCGCCCCTCCCCGCACCTGAACGTGTCGTTCGTGCCCTTTGGCCGGGACTACAGTTATCCGTTCGTCGATCCGCGCGCGAACCTGCGTTTCTCCGGGCACCCCTGGTCGCTCGATCTCGTCGAAGCGTGGGCTCGGCTCTGCCGGGAGACCGGAGCAGGCTTTGTCGAGCACACCAAGGCATTTCGCCTCCGCTGGATCACTTTCCGCCTGCTGCCACTGCCCCATTGGGAGGCCGATCTCCGCTGGTGGCGCGACCTTGGCGCCGCCGGCTTCAACGCGCCCCAGGAGGGTGAAGGCTGGTGGGTCAAACACCTGAACGCCTACGTCCTGGCGCGGCTCATGTGGAATCTCGACCGGCCCGCCACGACGCTGCTCGACGATTACTTCGCGCGCTACTGGGACGGCATCGGCACCGAGGTGCGCGAGATCTACCAGGCGATCGCCGCGGCGCTGCCGAACCTGTCCTATGCGCACAACCAGCCGGCCATGCTCGCCAATCGGAGCCCCGGCGTCCGGCTTCCCCCGGAGGAGCAGTGGGCACCGGACGCGGCCTACCTGGAGCAGGCGATCGCACGGCTTACCGAGGTGAGTCAGCAAGTCTCCCGGCTTCGGGAGGGCAGCAAGGTCGCGCCCGTGGTCGGCCGCCGCCTGGCCAAGCTGGCTGACGCGATCGACGGGGCCCGGGCCAGTCTGGCGGTAAGCCTGGGGATCCGCCGCTTCTTGCTTGCCCGGGGCACCCCTCGGGCCGCCGAAGCGGCGGCCGAGGCCCGCATCACTCACGACCGCTTCGTGGCGTTGCAGACGCCAGAGCGGCTAGCCGCCGGCACACTCTGGACCGGCCGCTGGCGACGGGACGAGACGTTCGCCGCGTGGGAGCGCGCGGCGAACGCGACGCCGAGGTAGGTCGATGGGAGAAGCTGCTTTCGTCGTCCGTCCGCTGGAGACCGATGCGGAGGTTACCGCCTACTTCGCACTGGCCGCGGCGACCTTTCCGGGCTACCACCAAACCCATGCAACACCAGCGCCCGGCGGGAGCCTCGCTGTCGGCTGGCGCTACTTCGTCGAGAACGCCCCGGGCTTCGACCCGACCTATCTGCGCGGCGCTTTCGCCGCGGGAAAACTCGTCGGAGGCTACCAGCACGACGAGCGCTGGCTGATCATAGGGGGAAGACAGCTGCGCAGTGGCTACGTCGGCGGCGTGGTAACCGACCCCGCCTACCGTGGGCGGGGCGTGGCGAGTGCTTTGATGCGCGACGGCATTGCGCTCGCCGCGGAGCGGCGGCAGGCGCTGCTCGTCCTGCGCGGCATCCCCGACTTCTACCACCACTTTGGTTACGTCGACGTCATGGAAGTGACCGAGCACGCCATCGAGCGTGCTCAGGTTCTGATGTTGCCTGCTTCCGGCTACGTTGTTCGCCCAGCACGGCCCGAGGATGCCCCCGCGCTTCTCGAGCTCTACGTGCGTCACTACGGCGCCTACACTGGAAGCTACGCGCGCACCCGCGCCCAGCAGGAGCACCTCCTGCGGCACCGAACGAGTCCGCCGCTCTTAGCGCTCGACCCGGCGGGCAATCCATGCGGCTATCTGCTCCTGCACGGCGGTGATCGGTCGAGCGCGGTCGAGGCTGCCGCCGATCGCTGGCCGGCTGCGCTTGCCCTGCTCCAATATCAGGCCGGCCTGGCCACGGGAGCATCCGAACTCCGCTGGCCCCTCCCTCCCGACTCGCCGACCTACCTGCACCTCGCTGATCATCTGCCCGTTCGCAGCGAGACGCGCAGTCGTCCAAACGCCGGCTGGCTGGCCCGCCTTGGTCATCTCGGCGCTCTCTTCGAAGGGTTGGTGCCGCTCTGGCGTGAGCGTTGGCGCCGAGCGCGCCTCGACTGGTCAGGCGTGCTCGGGCTCGAGATTGGAACTTCGGGCGACGGAATACTCAGCGAAGCGAGCGAGCGATGTTTCCTGGAACTGACCCCCGACAATCTGCACCGCCGGGACGAATCGTCAACAGCGCAGATCGTTCGTTTAAGTCCCGCCATTTTCAGCCAGCTTGTCTTTGGCTATCGGCCGGCCCGCTGGGCAGCCGTTCCCGCGCACCTCCTCGCCCCCCTCGAGGTGCTCTTCCCGCCCGGCGTCTCCTGGTATCCGGCGTCGAACCGCTGCTGAGCGCGACGTCTTCCGGATCGCCACTGCTTGCTGGAGCCCCACCCCCTCGGCAGTGACGTTTAGGCAACCGGGTTAGTTTCCATACCGCGGTCCGCCGCTGACCTTCGGGGTCCACTCCAAGGAGCCGGATTCGATCTCGGTGGCCAGGCTCTCCGTCCAGGCTCGCTCCGCTTCGCGCATCGCGATCGCGTGCTCCACCTCCACCAGCCAGAGCCGCTGGACACCCCGCTGCCGCAAAGAGGCGTAAAGCTCTCGCTGGTAGGCCAGCTCCTCGACCAGGGCGCTGCTCCGCTCACGAAGGAGTGCGATGGCCTCCGTCCGAGGCAGATAGTGGATCAGCGCCAGACCCGCCTCGAATTGCGGGTATTCCTTTCGAATGACGAGCTCAAAGCGATGTATACGTACCTCCACGGGTTGAAGCCAATCTCCTCCGCTGTGAGGGCTAGGTGAGCAACTGGCCACGCACGGTAGCACCCAC
>JAJPKB010000342.1 GCA_021323915.1 Chloroflexota bacterium
GCCAGGCGGGTATCGATTTTGGCCGACCGGGCGCCCGAATCGATCGTCTGGCCGAGACGCTGCGAGTCTACAAGGCTTTCTTCGCCGGTCCGGCGAACGTCGCTGGCGCCGCGTCCACGCCGATGCCCGGAGAGCCGAGCTACCCGGCATCGGTCCAGCAGCCGCGGCCGCCGATCTTGATCGCCGGCGCCGGCCCGCGTTTGCTTTCCCTGGCAGCGCGGGAGGCCGACATCGTGGCCTTCGGCGTCGGGGGACTGACGACCGAGACCGACCTCGCCGAGAAGATCGCGCTGGTGCGCGACGCGGCCGGAGAACGCTTCCCGTCGTTGGAATTGAGCCTGAACCTGCTGGCCGTGGTCGCGGGTCCAGTCGGGCCGAGTGTACGCCAGCGGATCCAATGGATGCACGGCGTCGACCTCGAGATGCTCGTCCAAGCCCGATCACCCCTCGTCGTCACCGGAAGCCCCGAGGCGATGGCCGAGCAGCTTCTGGAGCGGCGGGAGCGTCTGGGCATCTCCTACGTGACCATCGCGGCGGACCAAATGGAGGAGCTCGCTTCGGTGGTCGCGCGACTCAACGGGCATTGAAGTGGAATTGATGGCGCGTGATCAAGGAGGATCGTCATGTCCGAACCGGTGGCCCGCCCGGAGCGCATGCGTCGGCAGGCGCGGTTCATGCGGTTGATCAACGTGCCGATGCGGCTTCTCTTACGATTGCCCTTCGCGACACCGCTCAGCGGTCAGCTTATGCTGCTCTCGTTCACCGGTCGCAAGACCGGCAAACGGTACCTGCAGCCGGTGAGCTACGTGCAAGACGGCGACACCCTGCTCACCCCCGGCGGCGGGAAGTGGAAGCTGAATCTCCGGGAGGATCAGCCGATCCAGATCCGTCTGAAGGGGCGTACTGTGCCGGCCCGTCCGGAGCTCGTCAAAGACGTAGACGAGGTCGAGCGCCTCCTCCGGCGGATGGCGGCGATCAACCCACGGGTGACCGCCTTCGTGCCAGTGACCGGGCCCGATGGCCAGATCGACCGAGGCAGGGTCGAAACCGCCGTGGGCTACGGCTTTCGGATCATCCGCTGGCGCCTCGAAGAGGAATCGGGAAGAACGTCGCCAGCGACACGACGACCGACGAGTTGATAGTAATGGTACCTTCCCCCCGAGCGTGACGAGCGAAGCGGGAGCGGTCAACCGCCCCGATACAGGGCACGGTATAGGCGCGTGGCCCAGGTATCCGAGGCCGGTAACTCGATCTGGCGACCTCGCCACCCGACGCGACGGACCCGAGGCCGCATCATGGCGGTCAGCGCTCCGAGGACAAGCAACAGGAGGCCGCCGATCAGCGCAACGTGCGCGACCGGTGCCAGCCAGCCGATCACGACGAGCACCAGACCGATCAGGACGACCTGGCCGGGCGACGCCGGGCGCGGGTCGATACGCCTCAGCACGCGCGGGAAGCGACCCCGGCGTTGCTTCGCCATCAGGTCGCGAAAGGAATCTTCGTAGGAATCTACTGCTTGATCAGAACGACTACGCATCAGGAATAATCCACCAGCCAAAATCGGATCGCCGAAAGACGAAGGCTGCCGATCCGAGAAATCCCCCGGGAAAGGCCGGCCGTTTCGTTATCCGCGATCAGGAATATTTTATCACGGCAGCTTTCCCGCGGCGAAAATATCCCGTGAGGGAGGAAGATTCGGCCACGGCCTGGATCAATCGTTGCCATGGCGCGACGCGGCTTCGACCGGTTCGGCGGACGAATTCGTCTGCTCGACGCGCGCCGAGATCCCGATCAGCAGTCGACGCGTCGCGGCGGCGACCTCCGCGACCGCCGCGTCGAACGCAGCCGCGTTTGCCCGTGACGGCTGACGGTAGCCGCTGACCTTGCGCACGAACTGGAGAGCAGCCGCGCGAATCTCCGAATCGCTGACGCCGCCCTCGGCGCGGCGCAGCTGTTTGATGCTGCGGCACATACCTCTTGAACCCCCTTCCTGACCGCGCACGGCGCCCAGCTCGTACGCGCTCCCAATCATACCTAACCGCCAAACTCGATTGTCGGCCCGTTCCAAGTTTCCGACACGATCTCAGTTCCGTGGTTTGCCAAGATTGCCCTGATCTGGTACACTTGTTGTCTAATAAGAGGCATTGATCCGGACGAGTAACCGAGCTACGAGCGACAGAAAACGAGGGTCATCGGCTGAGAGCCCTCGACGCGAACGGGAGCGGTGAAAACCACCGGTGAGCCGGCTGGCGAAAGCGCCTGGCGTTTCGCGGCGCGAGTAGTCAAGTCCCGGAGCCCTCCGTTAACGGGGATTCGAGCGTGCCTGCCCGTCCGATAAAAATCGGGCGATCAGGCAAGGTTGGGTGGAACCGCGTGGACTAGCTCCCGCCCCAATGGGGTGGGGGCTTTTTGTTTTGGAGTGAAAACGGCTTGTTCCGGCCGATAGGAAGGAGAGTAGTCATGAACGATCTCGAGCGTATGCGGCATTCTGCCGCCCACGTAATGGCGTCGGCGGTCGTCGACATGATCCCGGGCGCCAAGGTAGCGATCGGGCCGCCAATCGAAGATGGCTTTTACTACGATTTCGCGCTGCCGCGGGAGCTCACGCCGGACGATTTTCCGGAGATCGAGCGACGCATGCGCGCGCAAATCCAACAGGACCTCCCGTTTGAGCACTGGGACTGGCCCGTCGCTCAAGCCCGCGAGCACTTTGCCCGGCTTGGCGAAAAGTACAAAGTCGAGCTGATCGACGATCTGGTCAAGAATGAAGGCGTCGAGTCGGTGGGCATTTACCGCCAGGGGTCGTTCCTCGACCTCTGCCGGGGACCACACGTGGCGTCGACCGGACAGATCGGCGCCATCAAGCTCCTGCGCACGGCCGGCGCCTACTGGCGGGGCGATGCCAAACGCGAGCAGCTCACCCGGATCTACGCGACAGCCTGGCCAACCCAGACGGAGCTCGACGCCTACCTCGAGCGGCTTGAAGAGGCGCGCAAGCGCGATCATCGGCGGATCGGCCAGCAGCTCGAGCTTTTCAGCTTCCACGAGGAGAGCCCGGGCGCGCCCTTCTGGCTGCCCAACGGAACGGTCCTCCGGCAGGAGATCGAGAACTTCGTCCGAGCGGAGCACCGGAAGCGTGGTTACAAGGAGGTTCGAACGCCGGTGATCCTGGACCGCAGCTTGTGGGAGCGCTCGGGTCACTGGAAGCTTTACAAGGACCAGATGTTCATCACCGAGGCTGAAGAGCGAGAGTATGGCGTCAAGCCGATGAACTGTCTCGGCGCGTACCTGATCTATAAGGAGAAGCTCCACTCGTTCCGCGAGCTTCCCCTTCGTCTTGCCGAGCTGACCGGTCTTTTGCACCGAAACGAGCTGTCGGGAGCCCTATCTGGCTTGTTCCGGGTCCGGGAATTCATCCAGGACGACACGCACATCTTCGTCACACCGGCCGGTCTCGAGGACGAGCTGGGCGCAGTCGTCGAATTTGGCCTGTCGATGTTGCGTGCCTTCGGCTTCAACGAGTTCGCGGTCGGGTTGAGCGTTCGCGATCCGGCGAACACCGACAAGTTTCTCGGGAGCGACGAGCAGTGGGAAAGCGCGGAGAGCGCGCTCACGCGGGTGGCGGCCGCACACGGCTTGCAACCGGAGATCATGTTCGGAGAGGCGAAGTTCTACGGACCCTCGCTCGACATCCACGTCAAGGATGCTCTTGGCCGTCTCTGGCAGTGCACCACCGTGCAGATCGACTTCAACGCCCCCGAGCGCTTCGACCTGGAATTCGTCGACTCGGACGGTGAACGGCATCGGCCGGTCGTCATCCACCGAGCGCTGATCGGTTCCTACGAGCGCTTCGTCGGCGTCCTGACCGAGCATTACGCCGGGGCGTTTCCGGTCTGGCTCGCGCCGGTGCAAGTCAGCCTCTTGCCCATCGCCGATCGGCACCTGGAGTATGCCGAAAAGGTCGCCACCGAGCTGCGCCAGAAGGGTCTCCGGGTCGAGGTCGATGCGCGCCGGGAAAAGGTGAACGCGAAGATTCGCGACGCGCAGCTGACCAAGGTGCCCTACATGCTGGTCGTCGGCGACAAGGAGGTCGATGCGAACGCCGTTTCCGTCCGTCTGCGCACCGGCGAGAACCTGGGGCCACGGCCGGTCGATCAGTTCGCCGCGCTCGCGAGTCGCACCGTCGAATCGCGCTCGCTCACCCTGTCGGATACGCCGTAAGAACAGGAGGGCCCACCTACCTGAAGGTGAGAAAAGGCGGGAACTGGCGCTGCTCTCGACGATAAACACTCGTCGGGAGCAGTGCCCCGTTCGCTCACGGTTGTAGCACGCCAAGGCGGCGGGTAACCGGTCCGATGACGGCGCCGCGCATCCCAGCGGCGATCAGCCGCGGCCAGGCGAGGCAATGCTCCAGAAAAGCTCCGCTGCCGAGAACGGACAGGTGGGTCCAGCGCGGATCGCGCGTCACCGTCCATGCGCCATAGACGGCCGCGATCAAGACGTACAAGAATAAGGCGCCCAGAACATCCTGCCCCGGCCCTCGGTGATTCCGTCTCTGACTCATGCGGTCTCTCACCTCCGTTCCCTCGCCATACGGACTCTGACCGATCAAAGCGCGATAGCCGGAACCCCCCCAGCCATTTCTTCAATGACCTGTGACTCTTTCCTTTGGTATGGTACGGCGAACGGATTCCGGTCGTCAACGTTAGCGTTGACGACCGGAGGCGGGACCGGCGCGAGCCGTGGAAATGGTTCCACGCACCTGCGTCTGTTCAGCCGCTTTTCAGTTTTCTGGCGAGCCTATTCAGGAAGAATGCATGGTTCGAGCAATACCCTGAGCGTGAGATTCGGGGATCTCAACGGAAAGAGGAGCAGATTTCGTCATCGTCGCCGGCACGGCGCCTTCGCGTCGCGATCGGTTGAGGAGGACCGCGATGTACAAGCGTATCCTGGTCGCGATCGACGGCAGCGTCCCGTCGAACGGTGCACTTCGAGAGGCGATTGGCCTGGCGAAGGACCAAGCGGCTCAGTTGCGTATCGTCCACGTCATTGAGGATCCCTATGCCTACTACGCGGACGTCGGCGTTCCGCCTGAGACGGTCGCTGCCCTCGAGCAGGCCTGGCGGCAAGCGGGGCAGAAGATCCTGGACCAGGCCGCAAACCTGGCTCGCCAGGAGGATATCCAGGCTGAAGCCGGCCTCCTGGAACAGGAGAACCGCGTCAGCACGGTGATCCTCGACGACGCAACAGGTTGGCAGGCCGACCTCATCGTGCTCGGAACGCACGGTCGCCACGGATTGCAACACCTTTTCCTGGGCAGCGTGGCCGAAGGGGTCGTGCGAACGGCAGTAGTGCCGGTGCTGCTCGTGCACCGTCCGTGATGGTCGCCGCGCCACGACCGAATTCTCCCCTGGCCACCAGGGATGAGTGATGAGACGAGGAGCGCTAGTCCGCCGAACCTCGTGCGAACCGTCGGCACCGGCCTGACGTCCGATGACGCGCGGCGGCCCCGGGAAGAATACGGGCGAACGCGGTCACCGGGGAACGTCCGGATCCCTGGGGGCCCTGCTGGAGAAGTTCTGGGCAGCGGTCCCAGCGCCGCTCGAGCTGGCGCTCGTGCGGGAAGTCATCCTCCTCAACCCTATCAAGCGTCCGTCCCGCTCCTCCAGGTCCACAGCACCCAACCCGCGACGGTGACCACGAGCGCGCCGATGATCCAGGCGACGTCATTGAACGGGGCCTGCGTCTCGAAGACGAAGATTCACGGTGTGACGAAAATGAGAATTCCGAGGGCGATCTGAGTTGACTCACCGAGCGGGCGACTGGATCAGCGTGAGCGGCTCTGGGACGAGACCGGTAACCGGCTAGA
>JAJPKB010000391.1 GCA_021323915.1 Chloroflexota bacterium
AGCTCACGAACCAGGTGCGCGAGGCCTTGCTGCACCTTCACAGTCGCTCGCGCCTCGAAGGACTTCCGCTCGCGAAAACCCTCAGGACAACCGATCGTCCGCTCGACGGCGACGCGCTGAGACGACGACTGCTCGAGGCGATCGACCGGCTGAGACCGGATCAGACCACGCCCTCGACGCTGGCGGACTGGCGGCGCTATCGCCATCTCGTCCTCCGCTACGTCGAAGGTCACGGCCGTGATCAGGTCGCGCGTGACCTGACGGTGAGCGCGCGGCAAGCCAGTCGCGATCACGAGCAAGCGATCGACGCACTCACGGCCCTCCTCCGGACCGGTCTGACCGGTCGGCAGCCAGGCCTGGCTCCGGTCGCCGATCCGTCACCGGCCGAGTCGAACCTGATCGACGTTCTGCGCGGCGTGCTGTCGACGCTCCGCACCCTCCTGACCGATCGCTCAGTCCGAGTCGAGCAGTCGGCGTCGGATACGCTGCCGATGGTCGCGGTCGAGCGCGGGCTGCTTCGCCAAGCGCTCCTCCACTTGCTCAGCTTCGCGGCCGAGGCTGCCCGGGGCGGCTCCATCGACCTGATGGCCGCGGATCTCCCTGAGGGCGTCGTCGTGCGGATTCGCGCCGCGCGGCCGCCGGAGTCGCAGTCGGGCGATGGCGCGGAGAAGTCGCGCGATCTCCTGGAAGTCGGACGCCGCCTGCTCCGCGATCAACGCGTCGCCGTCACCCTCGACGAAGAGGCCGACGCGGCCCGCACGCTGACGATTGTCCTGCCGCCATCCGACCAGCCCCGGGTTCTCGTCGTCGACGACAACCCGGACGTCGTCGAGTTGTTTCGGCGCTACGTCCGCGGCCGTCCGTACCGGTTGGTCCAGGCCACGTCGGGCGCGAGCGCGCTGCGCATCGCCTCCGAGCTTCGGCCGGATCTGATCATCCTGGACGTTATGCTTCCGCATCAGGACGGCTGGGACGTCCTGCACGACATTCGAGCGACCGACGAGCTACGGAGCACGCCGGTCGTCGTCTGCTCGGTATTGCCGGAGCGCGCGCTGGCCGAAGAGCTTGGCGTGACCGACTTTCTGCTCAAGCCGGTCACGCGGCCGTCACTTCTCGCGGCGCTCGATCGGTGGTGCCTGGCCCGAGCAGCGCGTCCAGTCCGCCCTTGAGCCAGCGCATGACCTCGGCCACGGTCAACCCTCCCTCGCGGGTCAGGGTCAACTCGTCGACGACCAGCGCCTCGCTGTGGATTCCTCGAGCGGTGATGACGAGCGTCGGGATGGCCTGGAGCCGGGGATCCGCGCGCATCGTCTGAATCACCGCGTACCCGTCCAGCGTGGGCATGAGCAGGTCGAGCAGAACGACCTCCGGTCGCCGCGCCCGCATGCTGGCGAGGCCGCGCGCACCGTCCGCCGCGGTTCTCACCCGGCAACGCGGAAAGATGGAGCGCACCATCCGCGCCAGCAGCCGTCGCATCTCGGCATCGTCCTCGATGACCAGCACGGTCCGGAGCTCGTCATCGCCAGTTGGTAGGCCACGTAACGCCGACGTGAGCTGATCGCGGGTGAACGGCTTGACGAGGTACCCGTTCACGCCCAGCTCGGCGGCGGTCCAGCGGGCTGTCCGCAGCGCGCAGGAGATCGTGGGAAGCCGGCGCCACTCGGGAGAGCTTCGCACCAATTCGCGCAGGATCTCGCCCTCGTGGTCGGTCCCGACGATCACCGCTTGCGGCGGCCCGATCGCGACGTCGGAGTGTGGCTCGATCACGCCCGGGCCATCGCGCTCCGGCGCCGTCGAGGGAACGCCAGCTGCGAGGTCCGGGCGGTGAGCACCGCTCGAGACGTGATAGCCATCGAGATAGCTGGCGAACAAACGACTCAGCTCGCCGGTGTCGTCGACGACCAGGACTCGAGGCTCCGCCTGACCGCGAACGCGGCCGGCGACCCGATCGTCCCAGGACCGCGTCCCTGCCCCGACGGGCGTCAGGTCTTCGTCGCGTGGAAGGCTCAGGTAGAACGTCGTCCCCTGTCCGAGAACGCTCTCGGCCCGTAACGTACCACCGTGGAGCTCGGCGAATCGCTTGCTCACCGCCAGCCCGAGTCCGTTCCCGCCGCGCCGGCGTTCCGGATCGCCCACCTGCCGGAACTCCTCGAAAACGTGGACAAGGTCTGCCGCCGCGATCCCGGGGCCGGTATCGGCCACCGCGATCACGATCGAATCGTTCTCGCACCGCGCGCTCAGGGTGACCCCGCCGCGATCGGTGAGCCGCGCGGCGTTGTTTAACAGGTTGATCAGGATCTGTCGGACGCGGGTGCGGTCGACGAGGATGCGAGGGAGATCCTCGGGCACGTCGACGTCGATCCGAAGCCCCCGATTCCGGAACAGCGTCGCGACCGGCGTGATCGCTTCCTGGACGACCTGGCCGATCGTGGACCATTCACGGTGGAGGGCCATCCGGTCGGCGTCGATCTGGCTGAGGTCGAGAATATCGTCGACCAGCGCCGAAATGTGGCAGGCGTTGCGGTAGATCGCGTCGAGGTCGCCGCGAAAACCGGCCGGCAGCCGCTTGCCGTACGCGTCGGTCGGCGAGAGGACCATCATCTCGCAAAACCCGATGATGAGATTCAGCGGGGTCCGCAGCTCGTGGCTGATCGCGGCGGCAAACTGCGCCTTCAGGCGGCGTGCCTCCTGCGCGGCGCGCCGCGCCCTCTCCAGATCCAGGTTGAGCTGCTCCAGCACGTAATAGGACTCGCTCAGGCTCTTCGTGGCGTGAAACAGCTCGGCCTGGCGCTCGCGCGCCTCCTCCATGAGCGAAAGCGCCTGGTGATAGCTGCTGGAAGCCCAATCGAGAGCGGTGCGGGTTGGGCGCGACGTCATCCAGGAGAGGAAGAGGGCCGAGCACGACAGCGTGACCGCGCTCGCCGTGACGTCGGCCGGCACCGGAACCCAGGCGTTCCGGGCCGCGACCAGCAGGACGACACCGGTGCTTCCCAGGATCACCGCTCCCCAGCGCCAGCCGATCAACGCGCTCGCCAGTAACACGATCAACGACAGCCAGGGAGCGACGAGCTGACCGGGCAGTATTCGAAGGGCGACGGCGAAGACGACGATCATCCCGCCGATGAGCACGACCGAGGCGAAGTTCAAACCGTAGCGCATCGCGCCGCGGGCGAGGGCGGCGCCGAGGAGCAAGCCAACGACGATCGCGAACAGCTCCGGGTCGATCCGATTCAGGCCAAACGTCGCGAACCCGAGGATGCCGATCGACAACCCGAAGCTGGCGCGGATGGCAACCCCCAGCGTTTGACGCCGAAGCTCCCGGACGTCCGCCAGGCTAAACCCATTGGCGCCGAGCGCGGAAGAAGGCGTACTCATCGTGCCCTCCATTGGTGGCAGTTTCGGCGCCCCCGCGACTCATTGTAACGGACCGAGGAGTCTGCGCCAAACGTGCCCCGAGGAGAAGCGGCCGTCGATCTGGCTGATGCCGAGTTTGCGGGGCGGTGGCGACCCCGGGGGATCGAGAAAGCGCTCGCCGCCCGCGCCCGATCGGAGCGCTATCCCTTGACCGCGCCCGCGCTCAGGCCGGCGATGAACTGCTTGGTGAGCAAGAGGTAGGCGACGACCAACGGAACCGCTGAGATCACCACGCCAGCGAAGATGTGCCCCCATTCGGTCGAATAGAATCCAAGCAGCTTATAAACGCCAACCTGGAGCATGGGAATCTTGGGTGAAAGAATTA
>JAJPKB010000204.1 GCA_021323915.1 Chloroflexota bacterium
CTCCAGCGCCCGTGCGGCGCAGATCGTCTCGTACCGAGGATTCGACGGTCGGGCGCTCGTCGGCGGCCTCCAGGCCTGGGAGAACGAGGGACACCCGATTGCCGTCGGCGCCGCCGCCGCGTGATTCCTTTGACCGCGTCTCGCTCCTTGGGTAAACTGAAGGTAGCCCATGGAGACGGACGGACGATTGCCTGAGATCGAACGCATCCTCGTGCCCCTGGATCTGACTCGGCTGAGCGAGGCGAAGATTCCGTACGCCGAGAATCAGGCGCGCGCCTTCGGGGCCGAAATCGTCCTGCTCCACGTCCTCCCGTCCGACGCGATGGCCGGCGATGGCGTCTCGCCGGCCGAGGCGCAAGCCCGGACGTACCTCGACGCGATTACCGCGCGGCTCCATTCCGAGGGGATCAACGCGCACCCCCTGGTTCGCTACGGTCACCCGGTCGAAGTGATTCTGAGCGAGATCGACGCCCAGGCCGCCGATCTGGTGGTGCTCGGATCGAACATCCGCCACGGTATCTCCCGCCTCTTCCTCGGAAGCATCGCCGAGGAGATCATCGCCAAGGCGCCGTGTCCGGTGATGCTGGTCCGTCCCGACGTGAGCCAGGTCGAGCGTCCCCACCCGGTGCGCAGCTTCGCCGAGGATGCCGCACGGGCCGGACCGGTCGCGCCCAGATCCCTGGGAATTCGGACAGTCGAAGTGGCCCGGATCATTGGCAGTGTCGGACGAGCCCACGAGCTCGACGAGGCCTTCCGCGCGGTGCGGAAGCGACGCGAAGACGAGGCCCGTTACCAGAGGATTCTCAAGCTGACCGAGAACGGCGATGCCCTGCCGCCGGTCGTCCTCTACAAGCTTGGCTACGGCTACTACGTCCTCGACGGTAATCACCGGGTCGCGGCGGCGAAACAACTCGGCCAGCTCGAGATCGACGCGCTGGTTACCGAGTTCGTCCCCCTCGGTGACCCCCAGGCGCAGCGGGTCTTCGCCGAGCGGCGCGCCTTCGAGCAAGCGACCGGCCTGACCCGAATCGGCGCGGTCGTCCCCGGCCAGTATCCCCAGCTGGAGGGAATGATCCGCGAATTCGCCGAGGAACAGGGCATCCCCAACATTCGGGATGCCGCGCTGCGGTGGGAGTCGGAAGTCTATCGTCCGGTCGCCCGGCAGATTCGCGCGCTCAGACTCGTGCAACGATATCCCGGCGAGCGGACGGCCGACGTCTTCGCACGGGTTGCCCGACTGCGCGAAGAACAGGCCGCCAACCATCCTCTCATGAGCTGGGACGAGGCGATTCAGCGGCTGGCCGAGGCTCGGCCCGATACGCGGCATCCAGCAGTTGAGTCGGGTGCAGAACCCGGGTCTTAATGCCAGTGCGCTTGACCCCCGCTTCGAGCTGAAGCAGGCATCCCGGATTCCCGGTCAACACGACGTCCGCCTCGGTCGCGGCGACGTTTTGAAGCTTGCGGTCGAGGATCTCCGTGGCCCGGTCGGGATGGGTCAGGTTGTAGATGCCGGCGCTGCCGCAACACCAGTCGGATTCTTTCATCTCGACGAACTCGATGCCCGGAATCTGGTTGATCACCTTTCGCGGCTGCCGCTTGACGCCCTGGGCGTGGCAGAGGTGACACGCCTCGTGGTAGGTCACCCGAACCGGCATCTCTCCCCTGGGCTGCTTCAACGGAATTTCCGCGAGTAGCTCGGTGATCTCGCGGACCTTCCGGCTGAAGGCGATGGCTCGGACGCGGTACTCCGGCTCGTCGCGAAGGAGATGGGCGTACTCTTTGGTCTGAGCCGCGCAGGCGGCGCAATCGGAGACGACGTAGTCCAGATCCCAGTTCTCGAACAGGTCGACGTTGTGCCGGGCCAGCTCCCGCAGGGTTCGGGTATCCCCCTCCGCCGCGTGGGGCGCGCCGCAGCAGCGCTGCGCCTTCGGCGTGACGACCTCGCACCCGTTCTCGATCAACACGTTGACCGTGGATCGGCTCGCCTCGGCGTACACGACGTTCATGACGCAGCCCAGGAAGAACCCGACTCGGTAGCGTCGCTCGCCGCGGGCGGGAGTGACTTCCATGAGATCCTGGCGTAGCGGCCGACCCGGTAGACGCGGCAGCAGCTCTTCCATGAAGCCCAGCACGTTCAGTCGTCCCGGTAGCTTGCCGAGCAGCTTGCTCGCGCGAACCAGCCGTTGCAGGCCGATCCGCTGATAGAATCGGACCGGCGCCATCGCCAGCTCAACCCGCTCGGGCCGCATCAACACCCAGCGCAGCACGACCCGCTTGAGAAAGCGCTCGAGCCAGGGCTGGGGCTCGCGCTTGTCGATCTCGGCCCGAGCCGCCACCACCAGCTCCCCCACTTTCACCCCGGACGGACAGATCGTCTGACAGGCGCGGCAATCCAGGCAGTGGTACATGTGCTGCTTGAACCCGGGCGAATCGGGTGACAGTCGCCCCTCATCGACCGCGCGGATCAGCGCGACCCGACCGCGCGGCGACTGCACTTCGAGATGATCGGTGTTGTAGGTTGGACAGACCGACAGACACAGCCCGCAGCGAATGCAGGCCAGCACGTTGTCATAGTCGGGCGCATCCACGTCGGTGAACAGCGGCTGAGCGACCGGCCCCGGCCCGAGCGGCACGCTCGGAGCCGATCGATCGCCATCGTGCACGTTTTCCATCTCAAATTCCTTCGAAGGGGGTGCGCACCACCCCGGAGGGGCGAGGCATGCCTCGCCCCTCCGGACGTCGGTCGCCAATCCCGACCCTCACTCCAATACTCCCGATCCCTCATTGTCCTCTCGACGCTATTATACACAACGGTGCCTGCCAGCCCGGCTGAATTGTCCCGGGTTGGATTCCGGGGTACAATCATCCGGATTGCACGCGCGTGGAGGGAAGAACCGGGTGGCCCAGGACCTGTGGAAGACTTTCAGTAAACGGCGGGGGGAGCGGACGTCTTTGCAGCTCGCCCGTCCTTCGGCGATCAAGATTCAAACGCGGTATCAGGCACTCGAGATCGCCGATACCGTCGCGTACGGCCGCTGTCTGTTCCTCGACGAAAAGATCCAATCGGGACTGGCCGACGAGTTCATCTACCACGAAGCGCTCGTTCACCCGGCCATGGTGACCCATCCCGCGCCGCGGCGAGTATTCATCGCCGGCGGGGGCGAAGGCGCGACCGCGCGCGAAGTTCTTCGCCATCGGACGGTCGAGTCAGTGGTCATGGTCGACATCGATCAGGAAGCCGTCGCCACCTGCCGCGCCCAGCTCGTCGACTTCCATCAGGGCGCCTTCGACGACCCGCGTCTCACCCTGGTTCACGCCGACGCCCGGGCCGAGCTCGAAAAGTCCGACGCCTCCTTCGACGTCGTCGTCGTCGACGTGACCGATCCCCTGGCGGGCGGTCCGTCCTACCGCATCTTCACTCGAGAGTTTTACCAGCTCGCCCGACAGCGCCTGCGGCCCGGCGGTCTGATCGCGGTGCAGGCCGAGAGCGGCGACTGCGGGGTGTTGGAGGGGCACGCCGCGATCGTGAGCACGCTCGGCTCGGTTTTCGGGCGCGCCGAGGGATACCGCGCCCACGTGCCCTCGTTCGGCGAGACCTGGGGCTTCGCGGTGGCTGGGGACGACGCGCTGCCCTCGTCCCTCGTGCCCGACGCGGTCGATCGGACGCTTTCCGAGCGTGGCTGCGCCGGACTGCGCTTCTACGACGGGATCACTCACCGCGGGCTCTTTTCGCAGGACCGCTATTACCGCGCCGCGCTGGCGGAATCCGCCGTCGTCATCGACGACGATCATCCGCTCGTGATCGAATGAACCGCGTCTACCTGGAGCACCGCGAGGTGCCGGCCGTTTCTCCCGCGACCGCTCGGCTGATCGAGCGCAGCCACGATCTCGAGACTCCTTTCCTTCTCGTCGACCGGACCCGGCTGCGCGATAACCCGCGTCGGCTTCGCGCCGCTTTTCCGAGCGCCGGCGTGTACTACGCGGTCAAGGCGAACCCCCATCCCGAGATCCTGCGGATCCTGGCGGACGAGGGCTGCGGCTTCGAGATCTCTTCCGACGGCGAGCTGGATCTGGCGCGGGCGGCGGATCCCCGCGCGCCGCTCGTGTCGAGCAACCCGGTCAAGGCGCCGGCCTTCATTCGTCGCGCCTGTCGGGGCGGCGTCGAGGCGTTCGCTGTGGACTCGCCCCACGAGCTGAGCAAGATCGCAGACGAGGCGCCGGGCGCGGCGGTCTACGTTCGTCTCCTGGTTGATAACAGCGGCAGCGAGTGGCCGCTGGCGCGAAAGTATGGCGTCGAAACGGACGAGGCAATCGACTTGCTCGTCCGGGCGGCCGATCTGGGGCTCCAGCCCCTGGGCACGACCTTTCACGTGGGATCGCAGTGTCGGATGAGCGCGAGCTGGGACGCCGCGCTCGCCCGATCCGCCGAGGTCTGGAACGGGGCAGGCCGGCGCGGCATCAATCTCACGTTCCTCAGCATCGGCGGCGGATTCCCGGTGCGCCACACCCGCGAGATTCCCCCCCTGGACGAGATCGCCGAGGTCGTCCACCAGTCGATCGCCGACCGGTTCCCACCGGTGGTGCGGGTGACCCTCGAGCCCGGGCGGGCGCTCGTCGGCGACGCGGCGCTCCTGGGCGCATCGGTCATCGGAAAAGCGCGACGGAGCGGCGAGGAGTGGGTGTACCTCGACGTCGGCGTGTTCAACGGGCTGATGGAGACGATCGCCGGCTTCTCCTACGAGGTGAGCACCCTGGCAACTGGCCCGCGCTCAAGCGTCGTCCTGGCGGGTCCCAGCTGCGATAGCGTCGACGTCATCGCCGAATCGGCCGCGCTGCCCGAGCTGAGCGTCGGCGACCGGGTCTACTTCCTGAACGCGGGCGCCTACACCCTGGCCTACGCGTCGCACTTCAACGGCTGGCCTCCGCCTTCGGTTCATTTCGTCGACTGATTCGCCAGAGCACCGCGTTGAGCTCCGCGCCGAGAAGCAGCACGAACGATGCGTAGTAGGACCAGATCAAAAGCGCGATCACTGTCCCGATCGATCCATACACCGCGTTGAGGTTGGCGAACTCGCTGAGGTAGACGACGAAGATCTGCTTACTCACCTCGAAGAGGAAGCTCGCCAGGACCCCGCCCGGCCAGACGTCTCGCCACTCCAGGCGACGGTTGGGCACGACGCGGTAGATCAGCGCGAAAATCGCGAAGGTGATCACCAGCGGCACCGCGAGCGAGAGCAACGGGAGCAGCGCCGGGATTTGCCCCAGCGAAATGCCCAGCAGCGGTAGATCCAGCCGGGCCGCCACGGTCAGCACGGTGCTCAGAACCAGCGACACCAGGAAGACGATACCCACCGCCAGGACGAGGCCGATCGCGAGCAGGCCGCTCAGAATGGCGCCGCGTTGCCGCGGGACCCGCCAGATCACGTTCAGCGCGGTCGACATGGCTGAGAAGACGCCGCTTGCCGACCAGATCAGCGCCAGGGTCGCCACCATGCCGGCCGGCCCTCTGCCGCGCACCACGTCGTCGATCGTCCCAAGAATGAGATCCTCCGACCCCGGAAAAAGCGAGGCGATCCCGCGGACCAGCCGGTCCCGGGTCGCCGGATCGGTGAAGAAGACGCCCGCCAGCGCGATCAGGCCAAGAATCATCGGAAAGATCGACAGCAGCGTGTAATAGGCCATGCTCGCCGCGAGCAACGGTCCGTTATCCTGACCGAAGTCGCGGATCATCTCCCGGACAACCGAGATTGCTTTCATCCGCCTGCCCCCGTTCCCATGGTATACTATGCTGAAGAATCCTCGGCGGGCGCTCGCGCCCGCCATTCGTTGTGTTCGGACCAGGACGTGAACCAGAAAGCCATCGAGTTATTGGAATTTCCGCGGATCCGCGCTCAGCTCGCCTCCTACTGCGGCTTTTCGGCGAGCAAAGAGCTCGCGCTCGCCCTCGAGCCAACCGCCGACGCCATCCTCGTCGCGCGGCGGCTGGCCCTGACCAGCGAAGCCGCCCGGGTTCTGGATCTGTCGCCCAACCTGAGCGTCGGCGGCGCCCACGACGTCCGGCCGGCGGTCGAGCGGGCGCGCCTGGGCGGCATGCTGGACGCCGAGGAACTCCTGGCAACCCGGGCGACGGCGGTGAGCGCCCGGATGATCCGCGCCACCGTGGGAAAGCTGGGCAACGTCGCGCCCGGCCTGGCCGATCTGGCCGAGCTAATCGGGGAGTTTCCCGCGCTGGAGAGCGAGATCGGTCGCTGCCTGAACGACACCGGCGACGTCCTGGACGCGGCCAGCCCGGACCTCGCGCGGATCCGCTCGGAGATTCGGGTGGCCCACCAGCGCCTCCTCGATCGCCTTCACGACCTCGTCTACGGCGGCGCCCATCGGCACGCGCTCCAGGAGCCGTTGATTACGATGCGCGAGGGACGCTACGTCGTACCGGTCCGGTCGGACGCCCGGGGCCAGCTTCGCGGGCTGATCCACGATCAGTCCTCCAGCGGCCAGACCGTCTACGTCGAGCCCTTCGAAACGGTCGAGCTCAACAACCGCTGGCGTCAGCTCCAAATCGAAGAGACCCACGAGATCGAGCGGATCATACGGATGCTCAGCGACCTGGTCGCCGCCAATGCCGATGGACTCGTCGCGGCCGTCGCCGGTCTGGCTGAGATCGACCTCCAGCTCGCCAAGGCGCGCCTCGCCGCCGCTCAGCGGGCCGCCGAGCCGACCCTGGAAATTGGCGACGGCGCGTCGGACCAGCGTGGGCTTCGGCTGATCAACGCACGACATCCCCTCCTGCACGGCACCATCGTGCCGACGACGATCCGCCTGGGCGACGACTTTCGGGTCATGGTGATCACCGGACCAAACACTGGTGGCAAGACGGTGGCCTTGAAGACGGCCGGGTTGCTGACGCTGATGGCCCAGGCCGGCCTCCACGTGCCGGCCGACTCCGGCTCCCAGATTCACCTGTTCCAGGACGTGCTCGCCGACATCGGCGACGAGCAGAGCATCGAGCAGAGCCTCTCGACGTTTTCATCCCATATGCGGAACGTCGTCGCGGTCGTGCGGGTAGCCGACCGCGACACCCTGGTCCTGCTCGACGAAGTCGGGGCCGGCACCGATCCGGCCGAGGGCTCGGCGCTGGCGCGAGCCGTTCTGCGGCGCCTGCTCGATCGTGGCGCCTGGGTCATCGCGAGCACCCACTACACCGAGCTCAAGGCGTTCGCCCACGACGTGGATGGCATGGTCAACGCGTCGGTCGAGTTCGATCCGGTCACCCTCGCGCCGACCTATCGCCTCCAGATCGGCCTGCCCGGTAAAAGCAACGCCCTGGCTATCGCCGCCCGACTGGGTCTCGATCCGGACGTCCTCGCCGACGCCGGGCGCATGGTCGACGAAGGCCAGGTTCAGGTCGAGAACCTGCTGGCAGGCATCAACGCCGAGCGACAGCGCGCCGAGGATCTGCTGTCGACGCTCGAGGGCGAGCGTAAGATGGTGCAGCGCGTCCGAGCCGAGCTGGAGCAGCGTCTCCGCGCGATCGACGACGAGCGGCGAGAGGTGCTGCGTCAGGCGCGACGGGAAGCCGACGCCGAGCTCGCCGAGCTGCGCGCGCAGCTTCGACGGGCGGCGAGCTTACTTCAACGGCAGGAACGGAGCCGGAGCGAGCTGGCGGAAGTATCCCGCGCGATCGAGGAGGCCGGGCGGCAGGCGCTGGCAAAACCGACGCGCGCGGTAGCGAGCCTGCCCGATCTCCCGGCGTCACGACAGCCGAGCGTGGGCCGGCCGCTGGCCGTCGGAGACTGGGTCCGGCTGCTCAGCCTCGGCCGCGAGGGGCAGATCACCGGACTGATCGCCGACGGGAGCGTGGTCGAGGTGCAGGTCGGGAACTTCAAGCTGCGCGCCGCCCTTCACGACGTCGAGCGGACGGCCGCCAGCTCACCGGCCACGGCTGCCGCCGGCGGCTATACGACCGGGCGATCGGTCTGGAGCCTGGAGTCGCGCCCGGTGCCCGAGCACCAGATCGACCTGCGCGGCTGGCGCGCCGAGCAGGTTGGGCCCGAGCTCGAGCAGTACCTCAACGACGCCTACATGGCGCGGCTGCCGAACGTCCGAATCGTTCACGGCAAAGGCACGGGCGTCCTGCGTCAGGTCGTCCGCGAGCACCTTGCCGAGAGCTCGCTGGTCGAGCGGTTCGAAGCCGCCGAGCCCCGCGACGGCGGCGAAGGCGTGACGATCGCCCACCTCGCGGTGTAGGTCGCCAGCCGACTCATTGCTGGCCTCGGTGCGCTACAATGGGGGCATTCTCGTTTCCCTGGAGAATCGCCCGATGGCTCAATACACCCACCCCGAGCTGCTGGTCGCGACCGACTGGCTGAGCGCTCACCTGAACGACCCGAGTCTGCGTATCGTGGACTGCCGCTACTACTTCGACGGGCGCGACGGCCACCGGATCTACCTCGACGGTCACCTGCCCGGCGCCGTTCACGCCAGTTATCCCACCGACCTGTCCGACCCGTCGGCAACCCCGCCGAATCTGATCCCTCGTCCCGATCAGCTCGCCGCCACGATGTCGCGGCTGGGGATCTCGAACGATACTCTGGTCGTCGGCTATGACGACGAGGGAGGCCACTACGCCTCCCGCCTGTGGTGGGTTCTCACCTACTACGGCCACGACGCGGTGAGGGTCCTGAACGGCGGAATCGTCAAGTGGAAGGCCGAGGGGCGGCCGGTGGCGACCGGACCGGTGGCGCCACCGGCCGGTCGCTTCGAGCCGGGCCGGCCCCGGGCGGAGATGCGCATCCACGCCGACGAGTTGCGGGAAAAGCTGGGAGATCCGACCCTCGGACTGCTCGACGTTCGCCGGGTCAGCGAGTACACTGGCAACGAGGTCCGAGCCGCGCGAGGAGGCCGAATTCCCGGCGCCACCTCCCTGTTCTGGCAGGAGAACCTGAACCCCGACTGGACCTTCCGCACTGCCGACGAGATTCGGGCGCGCCACGAGGCGGTTGGCGCGACGCGGGACAAGGCGCTGGTCACCTACTGCCAGGGTGGCGTTCGGGCGGCGCACGCCGCGCTCTGCCTGCGGCTGATCGGCTACGACAACGTTCGGATGTACGACGGCTCCTGGGCCGAGTGGGGAAACCGCCCGGACCTCCCAATCGAAAAGTAAGATAAGAACATACAGCATCCCGAATTGTCGATGACTAGCGACCGGTACCGCGAAGGCGCGAAGGTCGCGAAGGAAGAACCAAGAGAAAACTTGGCGACCTTCGCGCCTTCGCGGTGAACGTTCCCTTGGCGCCCGAAATTCCGGATGTCTCATGCATTGAAGAGGAGCGAATGAGTTTGTCGAGCCTGAAAATCACTGACGTCAAGGTCATCTGCACCGCGCCGAACAGAATCCGTCTGGTCGTCGTCAAAGTCCTGACCAGCGAGCCGGGGCTATATGGCGTGGGCTGCGCGACGTTCACCCAGCGTCCGCTCGCCGTGGTCACCGCCGTCGAGCAGTACCTGAAGCCGTTCGTGATCGGCCGCGACCCGGACGATATCGAGGATATCTTCCAGTCGGCCTACGTCAGCTCGTACTGGCGCACCGGACCGGTGCTGAACAACGCGCTGAGCGGCATCGATGAAGCGCTCTGGGACATCAAAGGCAAGCGCGCGAACATGCCGGTCTACCAGCTCTTCGGCGGGAAGAGTCGCGAGTCGGCGCCGCTCTACGCCCACGCGTCCGGGCGCGACTTCAAGGAAGTCGAGGAGAACGTCCGCAAGTACCGCGAGCAGGGCTACCGCTACGTGCGAGCGCAGGTCGCGGTGCCCGGCCTCTCGACCTACGGCAGCCGCTCGACCAGCGCCGGCGGGCGGGCCACCTGGGAGCCAACCCCGTATTGTCGGATCGTTCCCAAGCTCTTCGAGCACCTTCGCTCGACGCTCGGCGACGAGGTCGAGCTTCTCCACGACATCCACGAGCGGATCCCGCCGATCCAGGCGATCGGCCTGGCGAAGGAGCTCGAAAAGTACAACCTCTTCTTCCTGGAAGACCCGTTCGCCCCCGAGGACATCGAATACTTCCGTCTGATGCGCCAGCAGACGGCGATTCCGATCGCGATGGGCGAGCTGTTCGTCAACCAGAACGAGTACGTGCCGCTGGTGAAAGACCGGCTGATCGACTTCATGCGCGTCCACATCTCCGACATCGGCGGCCTGAGCATGGCGCGGAAGCTGGCCGCCTTCTGTGAGTTCTTCGGCGTGCGCACCGCCTGGCACGGTCCGGGGGACGTGTCTCCGGTCGGCCACGCGGCGAACCTCGCCCTCGACGTGTCCTGCTACAACTTCGGCATCCAGGAACAGACCGTCTTTCCCGAGGAGACGCGGGCGGTGTTCCCGGGCTGTCCCGACATCCACGACGGGGCGATGTGGCCAAGCGATCGCCCGGGCCTGGGCATCGACGTCGACGAGACGCTGGCGGCGAAGTACCCGTTCCCGGAGCACCCCTTGAACGGCGCCTGGCCAGCCATCCGCCGCGAAGACGGCACCGTCATCAAACCGTAAGGGGAAACAGAAGAAGGAGGAGCGATGATCGTCATCGACATGCACCTGGACCTGGCGATGAACGCGCTCAACTGGAATCGCGACCTACGCAAGACCGTCCACGAGATCCGCCAGGACGAGGTCGGCATGACCCAGAAAGGACGCGGCGGTGGCACGGTCGCGTTTCCCGACATGCGACGGGGCGACATGGCAGTCTGCTCGGCGACCCTGCTCGCTCGCGAGAACCCGAACGCCAACAGCCGGCTCGACTTTCGCGCGCCGGAGATGGCCTACGGCTTCGCCATGGGCTGTCTGGCCTACTACCGCCAGCTCGAAGCGGAGGGCTTCTGCCGCCTCATCACCGATTGGCCGAGCCTGGAGCGCCACGTCCAGCAGTGGGAGACCCAGGGCCGCGACGCCACGCCGCTCGGGTTCGTCATCAGCATGGAGGGCGCCGATCCGATCGTTTCACCCGAGCAGGTTCCCCACTGGTACGACGCCGGCCTGCGCATCGTCAGCCTGGTCCACTACGGGGTCAGCCGCTACGCGCACGGGACCGGCGCGCCCGGCGGCCTGACCCCGCTCGGCAAGCCGATGCTCGAGGCGATCGAGGCGAGCGGGATGATCCTGGACCTGACCCACCTGGCCGACGAAAGCTTCTACCAGGCGCTGGACATCTTCCACGGGCGGGTGCTCGCCAGCCACAACAACTGCCGCGCCCTCGTCCCCGGCGACCGGCAGTTCACCGACGACCAGATTCGGCTGATCGTCGAGCGCGACGGCGTCATCGGGGCCGCGTTCGACAACTGGATGCTCTATCCCGGCTACGTGAAGTCCGAGACGCCCAGCAGCCTGATCTCGATCGACACGGTGATCGACCACGTCGACCACGTCTGTCAGCTCGCCGGCAGCGCGCGCCACGCCGCGATCGGCACCGACCTGGACGGCGGCTATGGCATCGAGCAGTCGCCCGGCGACCTCGACACCATCGCCGACCTCCAGAAGATCCCGGATCTCCTTCGCAAGCGCGGCTACACCGAGGACGACGTCCGCGGCATCATGCACGGGAACTGGCTGCGCCTCTTGCGGGAGGCCTGGACCGCCCGCGCGCCGCGCGCTGGGTGACCGCGATCCCGGTGACAATCAAGACGCCGCCGGCCACCAGGGCGGCGGTGGCCGGCTCGTCGAGGAAGAGCACCGAGAGGATGATCGCGATGAACGGAATCGCGTACTGAAAGACGGCGACGGTGGCGACGTTCAGCCGCGTCAGCGCCGCCGTCCAGAGAGCGTAGGCTACCCCGGTCCCGACGACGCCGACGTAGAGCAGCAGCCCCCAGGTCAGAACCGGGGCCCTGAACAACTGAATCAGCTCACCGTTCGCGAGGGAAAGCGCGAGCCAGGGCGCGCCCCCGAAACAGATCGAGGCGACGAGGATCGCCTGGGGGTTTCCCTTGGCCATCGCCCGTTGTCCGACCGCGATGTAGATCGCCCAGGCCAGGCTGCCCAGGCACGCCAGGCCAACCCCCATCGGATTCAGGCTGAGGCTGCCGAAGCTCGTCGGATTTTGACCGAAGATCACCAGCCCCAGGCCGACGAAGCCGACCACGACCCCGACGACGATGCCTCCCGGAGGGCGTCCGCGCGCCGCGACGATGACGCCGAGCGCGACGAAGAGCGGACTGACGTTCGAGAGCAGGCTACTCACCGAGGCCGGTAGCAGCGAGAGCGCCGCCGACGAGCACCCCGAGCTGCCGAAGAAGCTGAGAAATCCCAGCAAGGCCATCGTCTTTGGACGGGTGCGCAGCTCGTGAACGACCGCGCCGGCCTGGCCCTGCCACGCCAGGATCGCCAGGAGGGCAAAGCCGGCGAGGATGACCCGCGCCAGGACCAGCTGGATCGGCCCGATGTCGCGCAGCGCCAGCTTGCCGGCCGGTGCCTGCGAGCCCCAGATGACCGTGGTGGCGACGAGCGCGAGATACGGCGAAGCGAGCGCGCGGCGCAACCGGGCCGCCCTTCCCTTAACGGAAGGGATGGGCTGGCTGCTCGCCACGAAGCACCCTCAAAACGTCCTCGGCGACGTTCTCGGCCATCAGACGGAGCGCCTCCTGGCTGGAACCGGCGACGTGCGGCGTCACCACGACGTTTTCCAGGCCGAGCAGCGGGTGGCTGGCCGGCGTCGGCTCCTCGACGAACACGTCCAGTCCCGCCCCGGCGAGCCGACCGGACCGCAGCGCATCGAGCAGCGCGTCCTCGTCGACCAGCCCGCCGCGCGCGCAGTTGACCACGTACGCGGTCGGCTTCAGCTCGGCGAGCGCGGCCCGCCCGATGATGCCCCGAGTCTCCGGCGTGAGCGGCGCGTGAACCGAGACGACGTCGGCCAGGCGCAGCAGCGGCGGCAGCTCGGGGACGAGCTCCACGCCCAGCTCGGCCGCCTGGGCCGAGGTGACGTAGGGGTCGAAGGCGAGCACCCGCATTCCCAGCCCCTGGCGGCAGATCAGGGCCAATCGCCGTCCGACCTGGCCGAGCCCGACCAGGCCCAGCGTCTTGCCCTGGAGGTCCAGCGCGACGATCGTTCGGCGCGCCTCGTCGAACTGCCCCTCGCGGAGCAGGCGGCTCGCGGTGGGAATCCGACGGGCCAGCATCAGCATCAGGGTCAGCGCGTGCTCGGCCACCGCCTGGGAGTTGACGCCCGGCGTGAAGACGACCGAGATGCCCCGGGCGCGCGCCGCCGCCAAGTCCACGTTGTCGACGCCGACGCCGTGCTTGCCGATGACCCGCAGCCGCCCCGCGCGACTCAGCCGAGCGTCGTCCAGCCGAGCGGTGCGCACGACAACGCCGTCGGCTTCGGGAAGGTGCTGATCGACGGTCTCGCCCGGGCGATCGGCCAGGTAAATCACGTCGGCTTCACGCGCCAACCGCTCGATGCCGACGGGGTGAATCGACTCGGTGACCAGCACCCGGAAACGGGCCATGGAACGCTCCTCCTTCAAGCTGCGAGTATCCTAGCCGCTGAAACCAATTGAGCGCAAGGGCTCGGGGACGATCCGGGCATAACCCGGAAGCGCCGGCTACTTTCGCGGAGCGCGGGC
>JAJPKB010000467.1 GCA_021323915.1 Chloroflexota bacterium
CGCTCGCAGCGGAGCGGCCCGCCGACAAACGGCTCTAGGGACGCGCTGTCGGTCCAGGTGAAGACGCGCTTGAAGTCGTGCTGGGCGCGCCGCAGCTCGCGGTAGATCGACGGCTCGACGATCGGGCATTCCAGCGCGAAGAACGCGCTGACGCTAGTATCCGGCCGCTTCGTCAGTCGACGGTACTTGTCGAGCATCCCGAAGGAGACGTACACGTTCCGAACGCCGTTGCCGGTATCGGGAAGCAGGTCGGCGGTGTGGACCGGAATCCCTCGCCCTTCGAAGTAATCGCGGACGTGGACGTACGGCGCGCCGACCGAATCGCCGTTGAAGAACCGTGGATCGTTCACTTTGAATAGCACGTCGCGCTCGAAGTGGTGAGACGGAGGATCGATGTAGAGCGCGACTTTCGACGTCAGGTTAGTCACCGCTCAAGCCTCCCCACCCGGCTGGCGCTTCGCCGCGAGTATCTCGTGGAAGAGATCGACGTACCGGCGCGCGACCGTATCCCACCCGAACCGGCCGAGGGCGTGCTCCCGAAGGCGGGCGGGAGAATAGGTGCCTCGGCTGGCCAGTACCTTTTCCAGCGCGCCCGCCAGCGCCTCCGGGTCCTCCTTCGGGACGAGGACCCCAACCTCGTCGGTCACGATATCTTCCGGTCCCCCGCACCGCGTCGCGACGACCGGCGTTCCACAGGCGAGCGCCTCGACGAGCACCGAGCCGAAGCTCTCGGAGCGGCTGGGCAGGACGAGGACGGCACTCTCGCGCATCTTCTGAACGAGCGCCGGAAGGGGCATCGTGCCGGCGAAGTGTACCCACTTCGTCAGTCCGAGATCGATGACCATCTTGCGCAGCTCGTCCTCCAGGATGCGCTTGCCCCGGTAATAACTTCCGCCGACGATGACCAGTCGCGTACCCGGCCGGCGCTGGATGAGCCGCTCCATCGCCCGCAGAAGGACGTCGACGCCTTTGACGTAGTTGATGAAGCCGACGAACAGGATCTGATCGGGATTCCAGCTATCGCCCGAATCGCCCGGCGTGAAGGCATCCCCGTCGACGCCATCGGGAATCACCACGACCTTGTCTGGGGCTCCGGTCAATTCGGCGATCTCATGGTAGACCGACTGGCTGATCGCGACGACGCGTGCGCTCCGCCGCGCGGCCCAGAGCGAGCTTTCGCGCACCAGGCCCGGTCGCGCCATCCAGGGCAGCCAGGGCGACTGCTCGGTGATGATGTACGGCACACTGTAGCGGCGGCTCAAACGCGCCGCGACCGCGCCGTCCGGAAAGGTGAAGTGGGCGTGGATCAGATCGAAGGGAAAATCGCGGCGCAGCCGATCGATGGTCCGGACAACCCCAAGGTAGTAAGTCGCCGCTTCGAGACTGTAGAACGCCATTGCCGGTCCCACCAGGAAGCGCGGGTGCAGGACCTCGACGCCTTCGGACCAGCTCCGCGCTTCGATCCGCCGGAAGCGACGGTAGTACTCGGGAAGGAGCGGCACTGGCGGACAATACTGGACCGGGGCGATCACCTTGATATCGCACCCCGCTTTCAGGTGCTGGACCAGACGTTCGACCCAGAGGCCGTGAAGCGGCAACATGTTATTCGGGTACGAGTGGGACATGACGAGGACTTTCGGCCGCTCCGACGCCATTCCACTCGCCGCGCCGCGCAGGATTTCGACCTCACCGGTTGGTCGCATGAGCAACCTCCAGCCTGCCCTCGTTCACGTGCTTCATCGCCTCGTCGAAGTGCGCGACGCTCTCCAGTCCGATCCAGTACTCCTTGATGTCGTACGCCCCGACCCGGCGGCCGGAGGCGATCAGCGTCTGGATCAGCTGGGGCATCGTGAAGAACGTGTCGTCGGGCACGTGGTCGAGGATCGATCCTTTCATCGCGTAGATCCCACCGCTGATCGCGTACTCCGTCGACGGCTTCTCTTCGATGGCGCGCACCTGGTCGCCATCGATCGTGAGCACGCCGAACGGGGACTGGTACACGTAGCGGGTGTAGCCAATCGTGAGATCGAAATCGTGACTCCGGCTGAACGCCACGAAACGCGCAAAGTTCAGATCCGTGATGATGTCGCCGTTCATCACGATGAAGAGCTCGTCGGGATCGATCAGGTCTCGCGCGAGGGCGAGGGGGCCGGCGGTGCCCAGCGACTTTTCCTCGTGAACGTAGCGGACACTCACCTCGAACTGAGAACCATCGCCGCAGACGGCGCGGATGAGCTCGGCGTGGTAACCGGTCGCCAGGATAATGTCGGTGATTTCGTGCGTCCGCAGTTGCTCGATGATGCATTGAAGGATTGGCCTTTCACCGAACGGCAACAGCGGCTTCGGAATGCTGAAGGTATACGGGCGCAGGCGCGTCCCCAGTCCTCCAACCAGGATCAGAGCTTTCATCGATCCATCCTGCCCGGCGTCGTTTATACTCGGTACGAATTGGGATCGTACGCTGTGGAGTTGCCGCGAACCCACTCGATCGTGCGGCACAGTCCGTCGTCAAACCCGACGGTCGGCTGCCAGTCGATCAGTTCTTTCGCGCGCGAGTTGTTCGAGAGGAGACGGGTTACCTCGGCCTGGTTCGACCGGATCCGTTCTTCGTCTACTCGTATCGGGACCGGGCGTCCGACCAGCCCAGTAATCTTCTCGGCCAGTCCGGCGACCGAGATCTCCGACCCGGAGCCCAGGTTGATCTCCTGACCGATCGCCTTTTCCGACTCGGCCGCCTTGACGAAACCCTCTGCCGTATCCGTCACGAAGGTGAAGTCTCGCGTCGGGTGCGGGTTACCGATCCGAATCTCGTCCTTGCTGAGCGCCTGCGCGATGATCGTCGGGATGATCGCGCGGTCGGACTGTCGAGGACCGAAGGTGTTGAAAGGACGAACGATAGCGACCGGCAGCCCGTACCCGTGGTAGAAGCTTAAGGCGATCGCGTCGGCGGCGATCTTGCTCGCCGCGTACGGCGACTGCGGCTGCTTGGGATGAGCTTCGTCGATCGGGACGTAGCGGGCGCTGCCGTACACTTCGCTCGTCGAGGTGATCACGATTTTCGAAAGATTGGCATCTCGCGCCGCGGTGAGGACGTTGGCGGTGCCCAGCGTGTTGACCTGAATGACCTGGTTGGCGTGGATGAACGAATAGGGCACGCCGACCAGCGCGGCGAGATGGAACACCACGTCGGCTCCGACGAACGCGTGGCGAAGCGCGTCGACGTCGGTCACGTCGCCCCGGACGATCCGGATCGATCGGTCCCCGATCGCCGCGAGGAAGCCGACGTCGTTTTGCGAGTTGTAACGGACGAACGCGGTCACGTCGGCGCCGAGATCGACCA
>JAJPKB010000248.1 GCA_021323915.1 Chloroflexota bacterium
CTTGTTCAGCGAGCGGAACACCACGGTCGCATCCAGACGGTTGAGGAACTCTGGGCGGAACGTCTTCTTCAGCTCGCCCATCACCTTGTCTTTCAGCTTCGCGTAGGCTTCCTGCTCCGACTTGATCTCATCCTGCCGAACTGCGAAGCCCAGGGACGTGTCGCGCTTCAGGAGATCCGAGCCGACGTTCGAGGTCATCACGATGATCGTGTTGCGGAAGTCGACCTTGCGGCCCTTGGCATCGGTCAGGCGACCATCGTCCATGATCTGCAGCAGCATGTTGAAGACTTCGGGATGCGCCTTCTCGATCTCGTCCAGCAGCACGACCGAGTACGACTTGCGCCGCACCGCCTCGGTGAGCTGGCCACCTTCTTCGTAGCCGATATAGCCCGGAGGCGCTCCGACGAGCCGGGCGACCGAGTGACGCTCCATGAACTCGGACATGTCGATCTTGATCATATTGTCTTCGGAGCCGAACAGAAACTCGGCCAGGGCACGCGCTGTCTCGGTCTTCCCGACGCCGGTTGGTCCGAGGAAGATGAACGACCCGATCGGACGCTTGGGGTCCTTCAAGCCCGCCCGCGCCCGGCGGACCGCCTTGGCGACCGTGTTGATCGCCTCCTCCTGGCCCACCACGCGCTTGTGGAGCGTCTCCTCCATTTGAAGCAGACGCTGAGACTCCTCCATCGCGATGCGGGTCACCGGTATTCCGGTCCACATCGACACGACCTCGGCGATGTTCTCCTCGGTCACCTTCGGCCGCTCGGTGCCCTGCTCTTCGTGCCAGCCGGCCTCGATCTTGTCGATCTTTTCGCGCAGCTTCACCTCGCGGTCGCGCAGCTCCGCGGCCAACTCGTACTGCTGGGAGGTGATCGCCGACTCCTTTTCGTGCTGCACCGCCTCGAGCCCGCGCATCGCCTCCTTCAAGGTTGGCGGGGCGGCCGATCGTTGCAGGCGCACCCGGGACGACGCCTCGTCGACCAGATCGATCGCCTTGTCGGGCAAGAACCGGTCGGTGATGTAGCGCGCGGCGAGCTCGGCCGCAGCCTTGAGCGCGTCATCGGTAATCTCGAGCCGATGGTGTGCCTCGTAGCGATCCTTGATTCCCTTCAGGATCTCGACCGTCTCTTCAACCGACGGCTCGTCGACGTGGACCGGCTGGAAGCGCCGCTCGAGCGCGGCGTCGCGCTCGATGTATTTGCGGTACTCGTCCAGAGTGGTCGCGCCGATGCACTGCAGCTCACCGCGCGCCAACGACGGCTTCAGAATGTTGGCCGCATCGACGGCGCCCTCGGCCGCGCCGGCTCCCACCAGCGTGTGGAGCTCGTCGATGAACATCATGCAGTTGCCGGCGGTGCGGATCTCTTCGATGATCTTCTTGAGGCGTTCCTCGAACTCGCCGCGGTACTTGGTCCCCGCGACGAGGGCGCCGATATCGAGCGTCACCAGGCGCTTACCGAGCAGCGTCTCGGGGACGTCGCCGTTGATGATGCGTTGCGCCAGCCCCTCGACGATCGCCGTTTTTCCAACGCCGGGCTCGCCGATCAACGCCGGGTTGTTCTTGGTGCGACGGCTCAGAATTTGAACGACGCGCTCGATCTCCTTCTGGCGCCCGATGCACGGATCGAGCTTGCCGGCACGAGCGAGCGCCGTCATGTCGATTCCCATCTGATCGATCGTCGGAGTGCGGGTGGCCTGGCGGGATTCGTGCTGGGAGTAAGAGGAGCTCTGGCTCAGGACGTGAATGACCTGGGCACGGACCTTGTCCAGGCTGACGCCAAGGCTTTCGAGGACGCCGGCGGCGATCCCCTCGCCCTCTCGGACAAGCCCCAGCAAGAGGTGCTCGGTGCCGATATAGTGGTGATTGAGGCGCCGCGCCTCGTCGACGGCGAGCTCGATCACCTTCTTCGCCCGCGGCGTCAGACCGATTTCGCCCATCACCATGCGGTCGCCGCGACCGATGATGAACTCGACGGCCGACCGCACTTTGTTGAGCTCGACGCCCATATTGGCGAGAACCTTCGCGGCGACCCCGTCTCCCTCGCGGACGAGTCCGAGCAGCAGGTGCTCGGTTCCAATATAGTTGTGGTTGAACCGCTGCGCCTCTTCCTGCGCTAAGGTTAAGACCTTTCGGGCACGTTCCGTAAACTTGTCGAATCTGTCCGCCACGAGAGCCCCCCTAGGTTAAGAGCGGTCTTCCGCCCCGGTTTCACCGCCCACGATTTATCATACCGCATGACGTAGACGATCGGCGACGATCGCCTGGCCCGTCCGGGCCCGTTCTACGACGGTTCCCCCTGATCCATCACGTCTACCTGCCGCAGGCTCAGCCCGAGGCGCCGGCGCTCGGGCTCGACGCGTAACACCCGTAAGGTGAGAACGTCACCTTCCTTCACGACGTTACGCGGGTGGGCGACGTGGTGATTGCTCAGCTCGCTGACGTGAATCAGACCTTCAAGTCCGTCTTCGAGCTGGGCGAAGGCGCCAAACGCCGTCAATCGAGTGATCCGCCCCTCAACCAGGGCTCCCACCTTGTACCTGTCCGCCGCGGTTGTCCACGGCTCAGCCTGAGTGCGACGCAGACTCAGAGAGATCTTTCGGCGCTCGTGATCGATGCCGATCACGAGAACCTTGATCTCGTCGCCAACCTGGACCACGTCGGCGGGATTCGTCACCTGGTGCCAGGCGAGCTCGGAGAGGTGCACGAGTCCGTCCGCGCCTCCGAGGTCGACGAACGCGCCGAACTCGCAGATTCGCGTCACCCGACCGGTTCGAACCTCACCTTCGTGAAGCTCCGAGAGAAGCTCATCCCGTCGCTGCTGGCGCAACTCCTGGACCGCGGCACGCTCGGAGAGAATCAGGCGGTTGCGCTTGCGATTGACTTCGAGCACCTTGATCGGGATCTCGCGCCCAATCATTTCGCCAAGCGCTCGGTCGAGATCCTCGCCCGCGAGTCCATTGATCCGCACGCTGGAGATTTGGCTCAAGGGGAGAAAGCCGCGGACGCCTTCGACCTCCACCACCAGTCCACCGCGGTTGGTCTCGGCGACCCGGCCCCGAAACATCGTTCCGTTTTCGGAACCAGCCTGGAGGTCTTTCCAGCCACGCTCCGATCGCGCCCGGCTCAGGGAGAGGAGGATGTGGTCGCCCCGCCCCTCGGGCTGGACGACCGCGACGAACACCGAATCGCCAACCGCGAGCTCGTGCTCGTCGACCATCTTCTGGGCGTCCGATAGCGGAATGAGGCCCTCGGACTTCGCGCCGACGTCGACAAGAATACCGTCACGGTCGATCGAGACGACAGTCCCTTCGAGCATGTCACCGCGACGCAACGCCCGATATTCCTGCTCGGCGACCGCCATCAGCCGCCCCATATCCTCTTCCGGCGCGTTCGCGTCCGGACTTTCCTGGCTACGTGCTTCCGCCTGGATCGGTTCGGCCTGAGCAGGCTTTCGTGATTCAGGAGCCGCACCCTGTGCGTAGCCATCGCTCGGCTGCATTGGTGCTCCCTCGGCTCCACTGAGGAATCCCGGCGCGCACGACAATTGCACGGGGACCCTTCAGGCGGCCGTCGTCGCGCCGTCACTCGGCGAGGCTACCCCAGTGAAGCCAGTCTCCAGCGATGCCATTATATCAGAGCGCCTGCCGCAAGACAAGAAAAGGATAACCGACCGAGCGGACGCCCAAAAAGGTTGCACCATTCGCGCCGACGTTTTACAATCGGTTGGCTCCGGGGCAGCGCACCTCGAACGACGCGCTTCTTGGAGGAACGTTGACGTCACGCGTGGTTTCCCGCCAGCAGGCGGCCGACGTCTGCGGTCTCTGGCGACAGGCCGGTCGAACGGTCGTATTGACCAACGGCTGCTTCGACCTTCTGCACGTGGGTCACATCCGTTATCTCCAGGAGGCGCGGTCATTGGGGCGGCTGATCGTCGCTTTGAATTCGGACGCCTCGATTCGGCGCCTGAAAGGGCCTCTCCGGCCGATCGTTCCGGAGGAGGAGCGCGCGGAGATGCTCGCCGCGATGCGGTGTGTGGACCTCGTCACGATCTTCGACGAAGAGACGGCTGCGGGCATCCTGGAAGCGATCAGGCCTGACGTCTACGCCAAAGGCGCGGATTACGGCCCCGCGGGTCGCCCCCTTCCCGAGGCCGAGGTGGCTCATCGACTCGGCGCGCGCGTCGCGCTGATTCCCCTCGTCGAAAACCACTCTACAACCGCCATCATCGACCGCATCCGCCGCCAAAAACCGTGAGCAACCGACGAGTCATCCTCGGCGCGGCGTTCCTTCTCCTGCTCGGAAACCTGGCAAGTCGTCTACTCGGCCTGGTGCGCGAGCAGGTGATCGCTGCCTTCTTCGGTATCACGGCCGCGGTCTCGGCGTTCGGCACCGCGTCGCGGGTTCCGACGATGTTCTACGACCTGGTGATCGGCGGCGCGGTCAGCGCTGCCTTGGTTCCGGTCCTCAGCGAATACGCCGAGGCCGACGACTCGAACGAGCTCGGACGGGTGATCGGCACCCTTCTCGTCGGCGCGGCGCTGGCCCTGGCGATCATCGTGCTGCTTCTGCTGGCAGCGGCCGCCCCCTTGACCGACATTCTGGTCACTCAGGCGAAGTCTTCCGACCACCAGATCACCCTCACGTTCGTTCGGATCGTCACCCCCGCTCTTTTCTTTCTGGGGATGTCCGGCGTGACCGCTGCCGTGTGCTACGCGCGCCGCTGGTATGCGTTTCCGGCCGCATCGATCGCGCTGTACAACGCGGGCCTCATCGCCACGGTCGTCCTTTTTCATCGACAGCTTGGACCGACCAGCCTGGTTCTTGGCGTGGTCGTCGGGGCCTTCCTCCAGTTCGCCGCGGTGGCGCCCGGGTTGCGCGGCGTGCCAATTCGCTGGGGATTCGAGCCAAGGCACCCGGCCGTCCGGCGGATTATTCGGCTCTACGCGCCGGTCGCCGCCGGACTGGTCATCACCGAGATTGGCGTTGTCATCGACACCAACCTGGCCTGGGGAACCGGCGACCAGAGCGTGGCGATCATGCGCGTCGCAACTTATCTCGTCCAGCTTCCGCTCGGCCTGGTGGCGACCGGGATTTCGCTCGCCGTCCTGCCAATTCTGTCGCGGCTCGTCGACGATCTCCCCGGTTTTCGGCACACCCTTTCGCTAGGGCTTCGCCTGGCGCTCCTGGGGATCATTCCGGTGACGGTCTATCTCACCGCGTTCGCGGTACCGGTCATCCACCTTCTCTTTCAGCGGGGGGCGTTCGATGCCTCCGCAACCAGCGTGACTGCCGCGGCGTTCCTGCTGTACGCTCCGCAGCTGCCGTTCGTGGCCGTCGACCAGCTGCTGGTCTACGCGTTTTACGCGCGCAAGGACACCCTCACTCCGATGCTGGTTGGTCTCGGCGGGGTTGGCGTGTACCTGGTGTCCGCACTCACTTTGATCGGTCCCTTCCACCTCGGACTCAGTGGACTGATTATCGCGAACACGCTTCAAAACAGTCTCCACGCCGTCGTTTTGATGGTGCTGGTTTGGAGATCGGTCGGATCGTTGCGGGGGCAGGGTGTTGGCTGGACGCTCGGACGAGCGATCGTGGCCGGACTCGCCGCGGGCGCGGTTGCCTACGCGATTCGTCTGGCCCGCGCGTCGCCCGATTCGGCGATTCACCTCCTGGTCTACCTGGCGCTTAGCGCCCTGGCGGTGGTGGTTACTTACGCGGTCCTGCTCCACGTGCTTGGCGTCGAGGAGGTGCTGCTCGTGCCGCGGCTGGTACGGGATCGATTTGCATCTCGAGCGACCGGCCGCGTTGCCGTCTAATTGATGGTCCAGCGCGTTTTCGGGGTCGGCTCACTCGTCGTAGGCGGCCAGGCCAGTGTGACCGTCGCTAGCCTTGTTGTTTCTTTCGAACAATTTAGTTATGATGTTCAAGTATCGTTGTGCTACATGACGCCGCGACGACCTGGTCCGCGGGTCTCGATCGCGGTACGTCGACGAAGGCTGGTGGGTATCTGGTACCCCCATGCCAATCGGACGGTGTTTGGAGGGCTTCGCATGCGTTCGATGGCTTGTACCTCTCGGCGGTGCCAGTTAGCTGCAAAGAGACAGTCATGAAGATACTGCTGGCCGACGACGATGCGGACATGCTCGACGTCACCGCCTATGCCTTGCGCCGCGAGGGCTTCAACATCATCGTGGCGACCGACGGGGCGCAGGCATTGCGACGGTGGCGGTCCGACGAGCCCGATCTCGTCCTGCTCGACGTCGGAATGCCTCGGATGAACGGATTCGAGGTTTGTCAGCAGATCCGGCAGACGTCGCAAACGCCGGTCATCATGCTCACCGCGGCCGGCGACGAAGAGCACATCGTTCAGGGATTCATCCACGGCGCCGACGATTACGTGACCAAGCCGTTCAGCCCCAAGCAGCTCGCGATGCGTATTCGCGCCATCCTGCGGCGGAGCACCGACGTTCGCGTTCCCGAGCCGGTCCGTGAGCTCACCGTCGGAGACCTCACGCTGGACCTCGAGGCCCATCGGGTTCGCAAGGGCGACGTCTGGGTCCAGCTTACGCCGATCGAATTTCGCATTCTCAACATCCTCGCGGCGAACGTCGGACGCGTTGTCAGCTTCTCCCGCCTGGCAGATCACGTCTGGGGGTACGACGGAGGAGATCCAGCCGTGCTCAAGACGCACATCAGCCACGTCCGCTCCAAGCTAAACTTGCCACGTCAAGGTTCGGGTGCGATTCGCGTGGTTCATGGAGCGGGATATTATTTGTCGGATCACTGATTGGTCGGTGGTCGGACGCGGTCGAGTCTGGCCGCGGTCCCTTTCCGTTCAAGGGAGTGTCGTGATGAGTCGAAACCCGGTGCTCGTCGTCGACGATGAGCCCGAAGTCCGTGGCCTTCTCAAGGCTGTCCTTGACTTCTGCACGATTCCGACCGTGGTGGCAACGGACGGCGAAGAAGCCCTTAACATCGCTCGGCAGATCCAACCCTCACTGGTGCTCCTCGACCTGCTCTTGCCAGGGCTGGGCGGCTTCGAAGTCGTGAAGCAACTGAAGGCAGATCCTACGACGCGCGGCATCCCGGTGATCGCGGTGACCGTGCTGGACAAGCGTGAGGGGCTGTCACGAGCGCTGCGCGCGGGTTGTGACGACTTCGTCGCGAAGCCGTTCGATTTGAAGGTGTTACAGGAGAAGCTCGCGAAGTACATCGGAACCGACGCGCTCGGCGAGCAAGCGGGCCAGACGGGTGCCGGAGGAGGGACTTGAACCCACACGAAGTTGCCTTCAACGGTTTTTGAGACCGTCGCGTCTGCCGATTCCGCCACTCCGGCTCGCGATGTCGATGGGAAGGCCGAGGTCATGCCTAGGTGCTCGAGAGGGCAACGAAGGGAGGCGACGGGCGGATCCGAACCGCCGATAGGGGTTTTGCAGACCCCCGCCTTAACCTCTTGGCCACGTCGCCACGGAGCGGAAGACGGGATTCGAACCCGCGACCTTCTCCTTGGCAAGGAGATGTGCTACCACTGCACCACTTCCGCGAGCGCTACGGTGCGGGTGAGAGGACTCGAACCTCCACGGGAGTTGGCTCCCAACAGCCCCTCAAGCTGGCGCGTCTACCTAGTTCCGCCACACCCGCGCGGCTCCCACAGCACCTAGAGTATACCGGATCGCCCGTGACGTGTCAACGCTTACTAACCTTCCACCATCGCCTGCTCTCTCGATTGGTGTCGCGCGCCGCGATCGATTCGCTATAATATCCGCCGGTAGGGCACAGGTTCGTTTCACGTCCCATGGCCGCCAATTCATCCGTTGACCGGCGCCAGATGCTGGCGCGCATTTTCAGTTGATCTGGAGGACGCGGTGACGCCCGAAGAAAAGCTTCGCCAACAGGGAATCGATCTCAAGCACGTCGAACGAGGACACCGCCCGCTCATTCCGGCCGTTCGGAGCGGAAACATGCTCTATCTGTCCGGAAACGGGCCGAACTGGGGCGACAAGACCTGGGTGGGTCAGGTTGGCAAGGAGTACACGACCCAACAGGGGTACGAAGCGGCCCGCGGCTGCGCGCTCAACCTGCTGTCGGCCGCGAAGTCCGAGCTCGGCGAGCTGAGCCGGGTGAAGCAGGTGGTCAAGGTCCTGGGGATGGTCAACTCCGCCCCCGGCTTCACCGAGCAGCCCCAGGTCATCAATGGCTGTTCGGATCTCTTGATGGAGCTTTTCGGAGAGCGCGGACAGCACGCCCGCTCGGCGGTGGGAATGGCGGGACTGCCGGGGGGAATTCCGGTCGAAATCGAGATGATTCTCGAAGTCGAGTGAGGCAATCAGCGCGTTGGGGCAGAGCCTACTGAGGCGGAGCAGCAGATCAAGCGAGCGAGTCGAGGCGTTCTCGGATTTCGGCGCGAAAGCGATCGACCGCTGCCTGAACGAGCGGTGCGTCCTTCTCGCCGCCCTTCAGCTCGAGGGTCAACGTTCGTCGAGTATGGCTTTCTTGCTCGCTCTGCCGCACCGTTTCGTCGAACCAGTTGCGCGCGGTCGGATCCGGAGGATTCATCGCGTCGTAGCGAAGTCCGACCCAGCGATCGGGTTGCCCGCGCTCCGCCGGATCCGGCGCCCAGACGACGGACCGGAGGCCGCTGTGCCGCAAGTGTCCGAGCACGTCCTTTTCGGACGCCAGATGATTGACAATTGCCAGGGTCCGTAGTCGGGGAGCGTATACATCCCAACGCGGTCGACTCTGGTATAGTACCGGGGACAGAATTAATCGATCGACGCCGTCGGCCCGAAACCTTTCGGTGATGATGATCCGTCGGGCTAACTCTTCGAAGCGGAGCCGACGCGGGTCGAACTCATAACCCAGCGCCAGTCCCAGGGCAGCCCGACGCCCGGGCGGAGGCGAGTCCATCAGCTCGCGCAGTTCGTCAGCCGAAGGAACGTCCCAGAGGACGTTCGGAAGGATCCACTCGACGCGGCGCTCGAAGCCGGCCGCGCGCAAGGTCTGCGGCTCGACGAGCCAGCGCAGAAACTCGGGTTCATGGTCGCGAGGTAAAGCCATCGGGGCAAGCTCTCCAAGTGTTCTTACTTACGAGTCTACCACCAGTCCAAGCATCCGGCCGGACTTTGAGGCGGTTTTCATCTTTCGTTCAGGGACAGACGTGGATAATGGAGTGGAGCGGTGATCAGGACCGTTTCGATGCATCACACCAGTTTTACCGTCTCCGATATGGACCGGTCCCTTCGTTTCTACCGCGACCTACTGGGGATGGAGGTTCTCGTCGACCAGACGCCAAATGCCGATTATCTCGGTAAAATCGTGGGATACGAGGGATTGCGCCTTCGGACGGTCTTTCTTTGCGTTCCCGGTCATCCCGATTGTCGACTCGAGCTCAACGAATACCTCAATCACCGCGGCTCGGTCGGAGATCTCGCGACCAATCGCCCCGGCAGCGCCCACGTCGCATTTCTGGTGGACGATATCCACCACTTTTACGAGGAGCTTGTCTCCCACGGCGTACGCTTCAAGTCGCCGCCGGTTCCGATCACGGCCGGCACCAACCGGGGGGCCTACGCTGCTTATTTCGCCGATCCGGACGGAATCCCGCTCGAGGTCATGCAGCCCGCGCCCCATGTTTGAATTCGAAGCCATTGCTCGCGACCGGACAACCCTCGCCCGGGCCGGTCGATTCTATACGCCGCACGGCATTGTCGAGACGCCAACGTTCATGCCCGTTGGCACCCAGGCATCGGTGAAGGCGCTTGATCCCGCGGAAATCCGCGAGGTCGGATCAGGAATGATCCTGGCGAACGCTTACCACCTGGCGCTAAGGCCGGGAGCCGATCTCGTCGAACGAATGGGCGGCCTGCACCGGTTCATGCGCTGGGATGGCCCGATCCTGACCGACTCGGGCGGCTTCCAGGTTTGGAGCCTCTCGCGCCGTGCGCCCGACCGTCCGCTGGTTCGGGTCGACGACGAGGGCGTCTCGTTCCGGTCGCACCTGGATGGCTCGCCGTGGCGATTCACACCGGAGTCGGCGATCGACCTTCAGGATAAGCTGGGAGCCGACGTGATCATGGCGTTCGACGAGTGCACCTCCGGCGACGCCGATCACGACGTGGCAAGGGCCGCCGCGGAGCGCACTCATCGCTGGGCCAGACGATGCCGGAACCGTTGGATGGACAATCAATCGCGACGGGCAACGCCCCAGGCGCTTTTCGGCATCGTTCAAGGGGGACATCACCGAGACCTGCGGCGCTGGAGCGCTGAGACGATCCTCTCGCTCGACCTTCCCGGCATCGCGGTGGGCGGCGAGTCGATCGGCTACTCGAAGGAGAAGACCGCCGAGGCTCTCGACTGGATTGCCGATCTGTTGCCAACGGATCGCCCCCGATACGCGATGGGAGTCGGCGATCCGGTCGACTTCCTTACTGTCGTCGAGCGCGGCATCGACATGTTCGACTCGGTCTATCCAACACGGTTGGCGCGCAACGGCGCCCTGCTGCACCCGCTCGGACGCATGAGAATCGGCTCGACGGCATACCGCTCGGACGAGCGCCCGGTTGACGCGGCTTGCCGCTGCCTTACTTGTCGGAAATTTTCTCGCGCCTACCTCCACCATCTCTTTCGGTCGCGTGAGCTACTCGGCCACCGCTTGGCGACGATCCACAATCTCACGTACTGTCTCGATTTGATGGCCGATCTGCGCCAGGCCCTGCTCGACGGCGCATTCGATTCGTTCCGCCGACGCCTCGGGTCATCATCTCTCGGCCAGGGAAGTGATCACGGGAGCGGCATATTGCTTGCTGAATGACGTATCTAAGATAAGCCAGGAGGAATCAGTATGGCACGGGCACCAGCCACCGCCGCCAGCGGACTTCAGTTCATGGTCGATCAAATCGGCGAAGTGTACGGAATCGAGCAGATTGTCCTGCACGCCGAGCAGGATCTCGCTTCCCGAACCACCGATGCCGATTTCCGCAATCATCTCGAGCGCTTCGTCGCCGAGGACCAGCAGCACATCGAAAACCTTCGCCAGGCGCTGCGGATGATGATCGGATCCGAGAGCGGCGTCCAAACCTCAATTGATCGTGGTCGCCGCCTCGGCGAAGCGATTCTCGGCGCGAGCCAGGAGACTGCCTTCCGCTTTATCCGTGGCCTGCTGCTGCTCGTCTTTCAAACGGCCATGGATGGGCGGATCTTCATCCAGGTCCAGCAGTGCGTCGAGAACCGCGAGATCATCGGCCTGCTGGAAACCAATCACCACCAGGATGAGAGTCACCTGCGCTACCTGGAGAGTCAGGTCATTCGGGCATCGGAAGAATTGTGCGGACTGGTGGCACGGTAAAGGCCACCCGCTCGGGGAGGTCGGTGGTCACTCCGTCGACGCCAAGCGCCATGGCGGCGTCGATCTCCGCCTTTTCGTTCACCGTCCAAACGCACACGGCAAGGCCGGCCCGATGGATCGCCGCCACGTCCTCGGTGGTCACCGACGACCAGTGCGGGCACAATGCGTCGGCCCCGCATGCCGTCGCGAGGGCAATCGGGTCGGCTGGACGCCCGACGTAGAGCGCGCCGGTGCACACGTCCTTGTTGATTTCCCGCGCTTCCATAAGGGCGAAGTGGTCGAAGGAGATCAACATCACGTCGTCGAGCATACTGTGCAAACGGATCGCATCAAGGGTTTTTTCGACTAGCCCTGGCCGTTCGGTCCCTTTCAGCTCGATTACCAAACGGGTCCTGCCGTGAGCCCACTCCAGCGCTTCGTCGAGGGTGGGTATGCGCTGCTCGCCGTGCGACTTCCAGCCGCCCGCGGCGTCGAGCAGCTTCAGCTCGGCCAGGGTCAATGCCGAGACCGCGCCGTGGCCGTTGGTGGTGCGGTCGACGGTGTGATCGTGGATGACGACCGGCACGCCGTCACGCGTAAGGTGAACGTCGAGCTCGACCGCGTCGACGCCATCGTCCACGGCCCGCTGGAACGACACCTTGGTGTTTTCCGGGGCGGATCCGGCGGCCCCGCGGTGCCCGACCAGAACGAACGGAGCGTCCGGTCGACGCCAGCTCAAGATCGCGGCGCGCGAGTCGGTCGACGCGCGCATCGCGCGAACGGCCTCGTCTCCACGCTGGCGGTTCGCCCGCCGGAGCTTTGCTTCCGCCATCCGTCGTTTCTCATCATCCGTCTCGGCAACGATCGGCGGAACGTCACGCGGACGGCCACTTTGGTCAAGCGCGACAAAGACAAGGTGCGCCGAGGACACGTGGCGGACGACGCCGGTCAGGATGTTTTCGGCCTCCACCCGCACGCCAACCTCCATCGACGTGCGACCGACGTCGTTGACCGAAGCCTTCAGGGTGACCAGGTCACCGACATAGACCGGTTGAAGAAAGCTCATGCTGTCGATACGCGCGGTAACCGTTTGTCCGCGCACGTGCCGCGTCGCGCAGACGCCGGCGGCCGTATCGACAAGCTTCATGATGACGCCACCATGGACGTTCCCGAATGGGTTCGCGTCGCCGGGCAGCATCACCTGGCTCATCACGATCCGCGACTCGCGGACGGTTCGCGCCTCAACCATCTTTTGCCTCCCCCTCGGGCGATGCCGCCAACCGCTGACCTTCCTGGACGAAGGCGACGCCGTCGTCGGTCAGTCGGACGTAGCAATTTTTCTCGGTCACCGAGCTCAATTCGACCATTCCGCGGGCCTCTAGAAAGCCGAGGTGCGTCCTGATCGACGTGCCCAGATTCTCCCATTGGCGCACGAGGTCGCGCTCGGTCACCCGAACGTAGCCCGACGCGCGCATGTCGTACAGATGGATCAAGATTTTGATCGGCCAGGAGATGTCGTTCATCGTTATCGCCCCACGGTCCTCGAAGTCTCCGCACGACAAGTATAATCACTTTTGATGACGCGCCGACGAGGAGATCAACGACGTGAAAGTTATCGCGAACGGCATCGCGCAGTATTATCGACGAAGCGGCAGCGGCCCGCCGCTCGTGCTGATTCACGCGCTGGGTCTGGACCATCGCCTCTGGGAGCCGCAGATTGCCCAGCTATCCTCGGGGTTCCAGGTCATCGCTTACGACGTCCGCGGTCACGGGGCAACTGACGTCCCGGCGGGGCCCTACACGATGCGCGATTTCGCCGAGGATCTCGCCGGGCTCCTCGACGCGCTGGGCGTGGAAAGGGCGCACCTCGCCGGAATCTCGATGGGCGGGATGATCGCCCAGGAGTTCGTGCTTGCCTGGCCGAACCGCGTGCGATCACTCGTCCTGGCGGACACGACGTCGGAGTACGGCCCTGACGCCCGGCGCCAACTGGCCGAGCGAGCGCGGATTGTCGAAGAACGTGGGATCACGCCTCTCCTCGAGCCGACGATGGAACGCTGGTTCACCCCCGAATTCCGTCATCGGCAGCCGGGCGAGGTGACTCGGATCCTCAATATCCTCGCCAGCGCGCACCCGCCGGGCTATGCCGCCTCATGCCGGGCCATCGCCGGCGCGGATCTGACGGAGCGCCTGGTCACCGTATCGGTTCCCACGCTCGTGATCGTGGGCGCGGAGGACCATTCGACGACGCCGGAGATGGCGTTGCAGATTCACGAGCACATTCCGGGCTCTTCGTACGAGGTCGTGCCGGACGCGGCCCATCTCACCAACGTGTCGGCGCCCGAGCAGTTCAATCAGGCCATCGTCAGGACCGCTACAAGGGGCGGAAGCGAACCGGTATAATGTGGCCACGATGAATTGGAAGCTCTTCGCGCTCCTCGAGAGCAGCTTTTGCGTGTTGCTGAGCGTCGTCGCGGTCATCTTTCTCGTTTTCGTCATGTCCGAGAATGGCGGAACCGGCATCGCCGAGCCTATCGCGATCGTCGGCATCGGCCTGTCGATCGCCTTGACGCTGGTCGCCCATGGCCAATTGATCGGCTCGTTCCGGCGCCAGCCGCCCGGGGTTGAGATCGTGCCGCGCGCCGGCAGTGTCGCGATTCCGATCCTGACGATCGCCGTCTTCGGCCTGGCCGCTCTGCTTTCCGTGACGGCGGGACGCTCCAGCTGGGCGGATTTCGCCCGGGTCTACGTCACCTACTTCCTGGGTCCGCCCGCCGCCCTGGCGCTGTTGTCCCGCGTGTTCGTGGTGTGGCTGACGAGGCCCCCGTCGAGCAGCCCCTGGGGCTGATGGACGCCTCGCGACGCGTCGTGCCCGATCGAGCGAAGGCTGGTGACGTCGAGCCGCAGCGCGTTGAGCAGGACTTGCACGCCGGAGTGATCGAACCGGAATTCCATCGGCGTGAGGCCGCGCGCGGTGAGCGCCGCGCGGACCGCCGGTTGAGCGCGGCGCGGACAGTAGAACATCAGAAAGCCACCGCCGCCCGCGCCGGTGATCTTGCCGCCCAACGCGCCGCGGCTTCGCGCGAGCGCGTAGCACTCATCGATAAAGGCGTTGCTGATCGAAGGCGCGAGCGTCTTTTTGCGCTGCCAGGCCATGTCGAGCAGCTCGCCGATGGCGTCGATCTCTCCCCGCTCCAGCGCGAGACGCGTATCCGAGGCGAGCGACTTGATGGCATCGAGCGACTCGATCACGACGGGCACGGCGTGAGCGGTGCGCCGGTGCTGATGCCGCAGTATCTCGGACGAATGGCGCGAGCTGCCGGTGAAGAAAAGCATCAGGTTGCGCTCGAGCCTCTGACGGTGAACTGCGTCCATCATCACCGGGGTCACCTGAATCCCGTCCGCGCTAAAGGTGATCGCATTCAACCCGCCGAACGCCGCGACGTACTGGTCTTGCCGACCGATCGGCATGCCCAGTCGGTTGATCTCCAGGTCGGAGGCGATCTCCGCGATCTCAGCGCGGTCGAGTGTTTCGCCAATCAGGGCACTCAACGCCTGAACGAGCGCCACGGCCAGACTGCTCGACGAGCCAAGTCCGGTACCCGGCGGCACCTCGGACCCGAAGTTGATCCGGAGGCCACGCCGCAAACGAAAGTGCTTCACTGCCGCCCGCGGTAAGGCAAGACTTCCGTTCCACGCTAGACCGTTGACCGACGGCTCGACCGCGAGATTATGGTAGTTCGAGGCGACGATCTCGATTCGTTCGTTGTCTTCGGGCTGAGCGACGACGTAGCAGTAGCGGTTAATAGCCACGCTGACGACGAGTCCGCCGTGAGTGGCATAATAGGCTTCGAGATCCGTTCCACCGCCGCCAAGGCTTATCCGGGTCGGAGCGCGCACGATGAGCATGCAAGGCTCCTCACGGCCAGGAGGTTTCGGTGATTGGTGTCAGACAGATCTCCTGGATGACCGAATCCGCCGGCTGTGAAAGCGCGAAGACGATCGCCCGGGCGACGTTGGTCGGGTCGTTGAGGTTGGCGGGATCCGGCTTGATCGGCAGATCCGGACGGTCGAAGAAGCCGGTTCGCATGCCACCGGGAATGACCACGGTGGCACGGATGTTGTGCGGCCGTCCCTCCGTTCCGACCGCGCGGGTGAATCCGACCAGACCCCACTTCGACGCGCAGTAAGCGCTCGCGTTCGGCCAGGCGCGCACCGCGGCGGTCGAGGCCACGTTGACGATGTGTCCTCCGTTTTGACCCCGCATGATCGGAAAGACGGCGCGCGTCATCAGAAACGGTCCGCGCAGATTCACGCCCAGCACCCGGTCCCACTGGTCGGCCGTCAGCTCGGTGATCGGGAGCGTGTAGTCGATACCCGCGCAGTTGATCAAGAAGTCGATTCGCCCGAATTCGCCGAGGGTCGTCGTCACCGCTTCGTCGACGTGATCCTGGCGGGAGACGTCCACCATCGCCGACCGGCGCGGGACGCCGTGGCCAAGTTGACTTTCAACCGTTTGGGCGTCCGTGAGTCGCACGTCCCAGAGCGCCACGCCACATCCTTCGCTGGCGAGCTGGCGGGCGGTCGCTGCTCCCAGACCACGTCCAGCGCCGGTGACGATGGCGATCCGCCCTTCCAATGGCTTTGGCACCGCTTACCCTCCTCGTGAGCCCAGATATTTCCGAATCAGCTCGTCGGTGTTATGGCGACGATTCGGAACATTCGTTGGCAGCTCGAGGTGATAGACCCCGCTGGGAAGAACTCCGCATCCACCATACCGGCGCATCACCAACAATTCCGCCAGCACGTCCTCCCCGCAGTGCTCGTCGGGAAGCTCTGGCCACCATGAGTACCCGCCGACGTCCAGCAGCTTCGCTCGATCGAACATCACGCACGCGCCGAC
>JAJPKB010000454.1 GCA_021323915.1 Chloroflexota bacterium
CAGCGCCGCGCTGAGGTCCGCGATAATGTCGTCCACGTGTTCGATGCCGACCGAAAGGCGTAGCAGACCTTCGTCGACGTCCATCGCCGCGAGCGCCGATTCCGGCAGGCCGCGGTGGGACGTGGCGATCGGGTAAGAGATCGTCGTCGTCACGTCGGCCAGGCTGGGCGCGAAGGCGATCAAGTCGAGCGCCTCGAGAAAGCGCTCCGCGCTAGACCGTCCGCCCTTCAGCGAGAACGATACCATTCCGCCAAACCCGCCCGAGAACAAGCGCGCGGCCAGATCGTGCCGAGGATGGCTCGTCAAACCGGGATAAAGCACTCGAGACACCGCCGGCTGCTGCTCCAGGAAGCGCGCCACGGTCAGCGCGTTCTCGCAGTGGGCTCGCATGCGGAGCGCTAGCGTCGGAAGACCCTGTCCGACCATCCAGGCGTCGAAAGGCCCGAGGCTGGCTCCGAAGTGGACGATCTTCGCGCGAACCGCGTCGATCAAGCCCTTCTTCCCGACGACAATGCCACCCATGCCTCCACTGTGCCCGCCAAGATACTTGGCGAGCGAATGGCACACGAGATCGGCTCCGAATTCGAGCGGCCGAACGAGGCATGGGGTGGTGAAGGTGTTGTCGACGACCACCGGAATTCCCCGGGCGCGGCCCAATCGGCACAACTCCGGTAGATCGCCGACGCGCAGCGTCGGATTCGTTAGCGTCTCCAGGAGAAGCGCACGGGTATTCGAGCGAATCGCGGCCTCGACCTCGGCGAGGTCATCGACGTCCACCAGGCTGACCGCGATGCCCAGGCGGGCCAGGTCGACGCTCAACAGGCTGAACGTGCCACCGTAGACGTGCCGGTCCGCGACCAGGTGATCGCCCTGTTCGGCCAGCGCCAGCAAGAGCGAGCTGATTGCCCCCATTCCGGAAGCCGCGGCCACCGCGGCCTCGCCGCCCTCCAGGTCCGCGACGCATGCCTCCAGGGCCGACGTATTTGGCGTCCCCATTCGGTAGTATACGTGGCCGGGCGCCTGTCCCGCGTAAACCGCGTCGATCTGGGCGACCGATTCGAATCGGAACACCGTGCTCTGGTACAGCGGCTCGATTAGGGGAGCCGCGACGCACGGATCGTTGGCGCGACCCGCGTGGGCTGCTCGAGTTCCCGGGCGCCAGGTCCGATCGCTTGTCGCCATCTTCGGTCATCTCTCTTCAGAACGTCGAGGTCGATTCTAGCAGACGACGCCGTTCGGGTGCGGCCCCGGGGCAGCAACATGGTAGAATCGGTTCATGGAACCAGGGATCTACCCGGATCCACCGGCACGCCTCGCGGGCGGAGCTCGAACGGACCGCCAGGGCGGCCTCGCCGATCGAGTGACAGTGTGACGACGAAGCACGCGGAGGGCCTTCATTGTCCCTGGCGCTGACCCACGGACGTAAACATTCCTTGATACGTCACACGACGACACACCTGCCGAGGTCGTTCGACCGCTCGGCCCTCTGGGTCGTCTTGATGTGCGCGGTCGGGCTGTTCGCGTTCACACTGGTGGGAGCAGTGGCCGCCGGAATCTGGCTCATCGCCTGGTTTGGACAGTTCGCCGGCGCCTTGCCGCCACCGGATCAACTTACTGCCCGCGCGCCCTTTCAAACGACCCCGGTGCTTGCCGATGATGGCTCGACGGTCCTTTACGAGATCACCGATCCACAAGGTGGCAGGCGGACGATCATCAAGCTCTCTCAGATGCCGCGCACGTTGATCGAGGCGACGATCGCGACCGAGGATGCCGGCTTCTATTCGAACCCTGGCTTCGAGATCCGCGCGATTTTCCGCGCGGCCGTCGAGGATCTTTCACACCAGCAGCTGCTTTCTGGAGCCAGCACGATCACTCAGCAGGTCGTGAGAAACGTCCTCCTAACGCCCCAGGAGCGCCTTGACCGCAGTGGGCGCCGAAAAGTCAAGGAGATCATCCTCGCCTATCAACTGACTCAGACCTACACGAAGGATCAGATTCTCGACGTCTATCTGAACGAGATCCCGTACGGAAACCGCAGCTTCGGCGTCGAAGCGGCGGCGGAGACCTACTTCGGGAAACCGGCGGCCCAGCTGGACCTTGCTCAGTCGGCGATGCTGGCCGGCATCCCCCAGGCGCCGTCGTATTACGACCCCTACCGGAATCCCCAGGCCGTGAAGGAGCGCCAGAGCTACGTCCTCCAGCGAATGGTCGATCAGGGCTACATTACCGAGGATCAAGCGAGGGCAGCCGCGGCCGAGCCGCTTCACTACGTCGATCAGCAACACGCCCCGATCGCGCCCCACTTCGTTAACTACGTCATCGACTTGCTCCAATCGGAGCTGGGCACTGATCGCCTCTATTTCGGGGGAGACCGCGCGATCACGACGCTCGACGTGCCGCTCCAGATCATGGCCGAGCGCGCCGTGACCTCGAACCCGACCGTCGCCGCCAAGGGATCCGGGACGAACGCGGCGCTGGTGGCGATCGATCCGCGGAACGGACACGTCCTGGCGATGGTCGGCAGCGCGAACTACGACGACCCGGATATCGCTGGCGAGGTGAACATGGCGCTCGCGCCGCGACAGTCGACCGGTATTCTCACGCCGTTCACCTACGCGCTCGCCCTCGATCACGGACAGACGCTCGTTTCATCAGTCATCGACGAGCCCCTGCAGTCAGCGCAGGGGACCGATCTGTTGCATCCGGTCGCTGACCCGCACCATTATCTCGGACCAGTAACGCTGCGTCAGGCGATTGGTTTGGGCCTGGCCGCTCCGGCGCTGCAAATCGTCGGCAATCTGGGGAGCCAGAGCCTCATCGACCTGATGACCCGGACCGGGATCACCAACTTCCGTCAGGAAATCGACTATACCCCGAGCCTGCTAGTCGCCGGTGCTCACGTCTCTCCGATGCAGGTCGTGCAGGCGTACGCGATGCTGGCCGACGGAGGAACCGCCCATCGGCCGGTCGTCATCGACAAGGTCGTCGAGCCAGACGGAAAGGTCACTCCCGGAGCGACCGAGAAAGCGAGCGATGCGTTGCCGCCCGGCGTCGCCTACCTGGTATCTGATGCCCTGATCGACCCGTCGGTCCGGCCGCCCGACGTTCAGCGCGCGCTCGACCTGAATCGCCCGGTCGCGTTCCATTCCGCCACCTCGGATGATCGGCTCGACTCCTGGGCGGCCGGGTATTTTCCGAACCTTGTGGTCGTGGTCTGGGTGGGGAGCACGAACGGGAAGCCGCTCGGCGACGTCGACGCCGCCTCCAAGATCTGGGGTAGCTTCGTACGCGACGCGATACAGGCGCGCCCGCCGGATCCTTACCCACGCCCATCCGATGTAGTCGATCTATCGCTCTGCGCGAATCCGGGTTGCACGAGCAAACGAACCGAGCCGGTGCTCAAGGGCACCGAACAGACTGCTGAACAGGCGAACGCCGCCCAGATCGGAAAGCCTCGCACCGGTATCACCGACAGCCAAACGCCGTTAGTCAATCGCGCGGCGAGCGATCAGTCAGCCACCGGCCGCCTGACGATCGCCCCGACCGGGCCAATCGTCGTTCCGGACGTTTCCGGCATCCTTCCCGAACAGGCGCGGCTTCGGATCACGAGCGCCGGTCTCGCCAACGCGCCGGTCGTCAACTACGTCTCCGGGCAGGCCTTGCCCCCTGGCGCGCGCCGCGTCGCGGTCGGCACGGTAGTAGGGACGTCGCCCGCGGCCGGCGCCAGCGCCGCGCCGGGAACGACGGTCGCGCTCACGGTACGGCGCGACTGATGGGGCCACTCGACTCGTTTTCAACAAACTCGCTCGCCAGAGACCGGCGCGGAGCGAGCTCCGAGTCGGCTGCCCCGTCGCGCCGCGATCTGCCAACTCCGGCCTGCTTCCAGGAGCATATATGAGCCGTCGCGAAGGGCCACGCGGACGATGGTCCGCGCTTTACCAGAGCGCCGTGTTAGGCTTGAGCGCCGCGATCATCATCGGAACCTGGGTGTTCGCGACCTACGTTTTCCAGGCGGCAATCGCCCGGCCGGGCGGAGTCTCTTTGGGACTGGAAGCGATCGGTCAGGTACTTGGCGCCGCCGCGCCGCATGGCCCCGCGGCGAGCGAGCTACCCGGGCTGGTTGGAACGCCGACGCCGACCGTGGGCGCGCTCGTGTCGCCTTCACCGGTCGCCGCGCCGTCGACGACCGCGACCGTTCAGGTCAGTCCGACGGTCACGCCCGACGTTCGCTTCTACGATCCCGCTCGGGCGAAGACACTTTTAGCCCAGGCCCAGACGAGCATCGGCAGCCAGCCGTCCGACTTCGTCGCGAACGTGACCCTGGCAGCGCAGCGCATCAATAATCGCCCGATCGCGCCCGGCGCCACGTTCTCGTTTAACAGCGCGGCTGGACCATACTCGACCGACCAGGGATATCGAAACGTCGCCGCGATCGATGGGCGGCCGACCGGAGGTGTTCCGACGATCGAGGGCGGAATCACCCAGGTATCGACAACGTTGTTTCAGGCCGCCTTCTGGTCGGGGCTCAAGATCGTCGAGCGCCACACCCATCCTTATTGGCTCGATCGGCTCAACGCCGGGTCGACCGCGCAGCGCGGTCTCGATGCCTACGTCGACTATCCATCGAGCGATCTTCGGTTTCAGAATACGACCGGCGATTGGGTTCGCATCGAGGCGAGCGTCCAGTCCGGCAGCGTGAGCGTCTCGATCTTTGGTACCGACCCCGGCTGGAGCGTGAATCCGGAGATTGGAGCGCCGACCGGCGTCGTTCAGCCGAGCCCCACCCAGACCGTCCGAACAGATCCGAGCCTGCCGCCCGGTCAGCAGTTCAACGTCTTCCCCGGCGCCTCCGGCTTCGACGTCGACGTGCAGCGAACGGTGACCAGGCAAGGCCAGATAGTCGACCGGTACGGCGTCGTCGAGCGGTACCGAGCGATGCCGGGCATCGTCGTCGTGGGGGAACAGCCCACACCCACGCCAACCCCGGCGCCGACCGATACACCTCAGCCCGCCTCACCCTCGCAAAATGGCGCGGGGCCAACTCATCTCGCCGGCCTGGATCCCACCGCCTTCGTAATGCCGGATGGACGCATTCGGGTGCCGGATCTGGTGAGCCTGCCGGAGGACGAGGCACAGCGGGTGATCACCGCGGTCGGGCTCCAGACGACCTACGCAAACTACCAGGGGCCGGGTGACGTGCCCTCGGGAGTCCTCAACAGCGTGGCGGTCGGCCACGTCCTGAGCCAATCGCCCGCGCCCGGCACCGAGGTGTTGCGTGGAACGACGATCTACATTGCCGTTCGCCGCCAATGACGCCGCCGAGGAAGGCGCCCACACGAAAGCGCGCGCCGAGCTCGGCGCGCGCTTTCGTGTGGGCCTATACTTACTGGAGCGGGATAGCGGATTCGAACCGCCACGCCAACCTTGGAAGGGTCGTATGCTACCGTTACATCAATCCCGCGATTCAACGCTTATTATAGCACAGGCAGGATAGCCGAGCAATCTATGGTGCACCAAACAGCCACACCCCGATTCGCCACCATGCCCGTCGCCGCGTTTCTCGACCAGCTCGCATCTGATGCGCCAACCCCCGGCGGCGGCGCCGCGGCGGCCCTCGCCGGCGCGATGAGCGCCGGCCTCGTCTCGATGGTCTGTAACCTCACCGTGGGGCGTCCTCGCTACGCCGAGGTTGAGACCACGCTTCGTGAGGTCCTCGCCCGCAGCGACGCCGCCCGCGAGCGGTTGGTCGCGCTGGCCGACGACGACGCCGCGGCCTATTCCATCGTGGCCGAGGCCTTCCGACTGCCTCGCTCCGACGAGGACGCCCGCGCGCGCCGCGCCGCGGCCATCCAGAGCGCGCTGGTCCAGGCGGCGAAACCGCCGCTGTCGGTCATGAGGGAGTGTCGTTCCCTGGTCCCGCTTTGCCTGGAGGCCGCCGCGCACGGAAACGCCGCGGTCGTCAGCGATGCCGGCGTGGCCGTCGAGCTCGCGGCGGCCGCCCTTCGAAGCTCGATTATCAATCTGAGGGTCAACCTCTCCCAGATCAAAGACCAGGCGTTTGTCTCGGCAAGCGAGGGGGAGATCCAGACCGTCGAGGAAGGACTCCAGGACGAGATCGACCGAACGATTGGCATCGTCCGGGCGAAGATCGCGCCCCGGAGCAAGCCATGAGCGCGCGTCTGCTCGATGGACGGGCGCTGGCCCGTGGAATCGTCGACGACCTCCGCGACGAAGTCGGGGCGCTATCCCGGGCGGGCCTGCCCCAGCCGACCATCGCGGTCGTCCGCGTCGGGAACGACCCGGCATCGGTGCGGTACGCGAGCCAGATCGAAAGGGCCTTCCTGGGCGCGGCGATGGGCTTCCGTCTCGAAGCGCTGCCGGAGTCGACCGACGACGCGGACCTGGCGCGGGTGCTCGCCGCCCTCGCGGCCGATCCCACGGTGAACGGGATTCTCCTGCAGTTTCCCCTGCCTCCACGCCTGTCGCGGGAGCGGGCGGTCGAGGCGATCGATCCCGCCAAGGACGTGGACGGCGTGAGCCCGCTCAACGCCGGGCGCCTCTTCGTCGGTCGCGGCCACTACTTCGCGCCCGCCACGCCACTGGGTGGGATCGAGATCCTGCGCCGATCGGGGATCCAAATTGCTGGCCGGCACGCCGTCGTCGTGGGACGGAGCGAGATCGTCGGCCGACCGCTTGCGATGCTCTTGCTCGGCGAGCACGCGACGGTGACAATCTGTCACTCCCGAACTCCTGATCTGGCCCACTTCACGCGCGACGCCTCGATCCTGGCGGTCGCGGTTGGGCGGCCGGGGATGATAAGCGGGGACATGGTCGCCCCCGGCGCGGTCGTGCTGGATTTCGGCATCAACGTCGTCGACGGTAAGCTCGTGGGCGACGTCGACCAGGCAGTCGTATCGTCGGTCGCCGGTGCGATCACTCCGGTACCCGGTGGAACCGGTCCGATGACGAACGCGATGCTGCTCTCGAACACCCTCGAGGCGGCGAAACGCCAGTCAAGCCGTGCGCGCTCGATCCGGTAAGCCGGGTCGACGCCGCCTCCGTTACGGTCGCGTCAGCGTTCGTGACGCCGATTCGGCGGTCGGCGCCACGCTGTCGGCGCGGCCGTCGAGGGCCGCGTCGACGACGTCCTGCAGAATCGCCATCCAGTTCGCGCCCGCCCGACTCTTGCTCAGTCGAATCTGCGACCGACCGATCGCCAGCACCGCGCCGAAGCGACGTCGTAGCTCGTCGGTGGGCGCCGCGATGCCGTCGGGGAATTGCAGAATCACCTGGTCGTCGGCGGACGAGATGCCGGTAATTCCGGCTCTCGCTGCCAGGGCCTTGATCTGAACGAGATAGATCAGGTTCAACGCGGGCTCCGGAACGTCTCCGAAGCGGTCGCGCAATTCCCGCAACAGATCGCCAACCGCCGATGGATCGGTGAGGCTTGCCATGCGGGTATACAGATTCAGGCGCGCTTGCTCGTCCTCGACGTAGCTCGACGGCAGGTACGCATCCAGGGGCAGATCGACCGAGACGGTCGGCAGCCGTTCGATCTTTTCGCCCTGGAGCGTCTTCACCGCCTCGGCCAGCAGCTGGGTGTATAGATGGAACCCGACCGCCGCGACCTGGCCGTGCTGCTCGGCACCCAGCAGATTACCGGCACCACGAATCTCCAGATCCTTCATGGCGATTCGGTAGCCCACTCCCAGGTCGGTCGCCTCCATGATCGTTCGCAAACGCTTCTCTGCCACCTCGGTCATCTGTCGATTCTTCGGGGTGAGGAAATACGCGTAGGCGCGGTTCGCACCGCGTCCCACGCGTCCCCGGAGCTGATACAGCTGGGCCAGCCCGAAATGATCCGCCTGGTTGACGACGATCGTGTTGACGTTCGGAATGTCGAGTCCCGACTCGATGATCGTGCTGCAGACGAGGACGTCGTAGCGCCCCGCCGCGAAGTCGAGCATCACCTTTTCCAGCTGTTCTTCCGGCATCTGGCCGTGGCCCACGACGATGGTCGCCTCCGGGATCAAAGTACCCAGGTGATGGGCCATCTGATAGATAGTTTGCACCCGGTTGTGAACGAAGTACACCTGACCTCCGCGATCGATCTCGCGCAGAATCACCTCGCGCACTAGCGCATCGTCGAACGACGTAACCGTCGTACGAATCGGAAGGCGGTCCTCCGGCGGCGTCTCCATCACGCTCAAATCTCGAACGCCGACCAGCGCCATGTGCAGCGTCCGCGGAATCGGCGTTGCCGACAGGGTCAGCACGTCCACCTCGGTCCGCAGCTTTTTCAGATACTCCTTGTGAAGGACGCCGAACCGCTGCTCCTCGTCGATGATGACCAGCCCCAGGTTCTTGAAAACCACGTCCTTCTGGAGCAGCCGATGCGTTCCGATGCAGATGTCAATCGACCCGGCGGCGAGCCCGTCGACGATCTGTTTTTGCTCCCGATCCGAGCGGAAGCGAGATAGCATCTCGATTTTGACCGGGAACGCCTGGAGGCGCTCCCGAAACGTGTTGAAGTGCTGCTGAGCCAGGACGGTCGTCGGGACGAGCAGAGCGACCTGCCGTCCGTTGTCCACCGCCTTGAAGGCAGCTCGGAGCGCGACCTCGGTCTTACCGTAGCCCACGTCGCCGCAGAGCAGGCGATCCATCGGTCGAGGCTGTTCCATATCCGCCTTCACGTCAGCGATCGCCCGCAGCTGATCCGTCGTCTCGACATACGGGAACGAGTCCTCCATCTCCGCCTGCCAGACCGTGTCGGGTCCGAACGCGTAGCCGCCTTTCACCTGGCGAGCCGCGTATAGGCGCAGCAGGTCGCCAGCTAGCTCGCGGACGGCTGCCTTGACCCGGGAACGGGTGCGATTCCAGTCCGCGGTTCCCAATCGGTGGAGCGTCGGATGCTGGTCGCCAACACCAACGTAACGACTGACCCGGTCGGTCTGATCGGAAGGGACGTACAGCCGGTCGCCGGCCGCGTACTCGAGCACCAGGTACTCGCGCTCACCCTGCCCCCCACCGTCGGCCGATCCGCCGGCCATGCGCGTCAGCTGGACGAAGCGTCCGATTCCGTGGTCGATGTGCACCACGTAATCACCCGGCGTCAGCTCGCTCAGGAACGCATCGCGGCTCGGTCGACGGGCCGGCGCGGCGCGAGTGGGCTTGGTCCAGCCAAACAGCTCGCGGTCGGTCAGCACCGCGAGGCCGCCGGCCGCACCAGCGGAGACTTGGAACCCCTCGTCGAGCGCGCCTCGGACGAGCACAAGCGCGCCGGGCTCCGGCGGATCGAGCACGCCGTCGATGATTGCCGCCGGCGTGCCTTCCTCGGCCATCAACTCGGCCAGCCGACCGGACTGCTGACTCACCAGAACCGTGGTCACTCGCCGCTCTCGCCAGTGGGCCACGTCGTCGAGCGCGGCACGAAGCTGACCGGCGTAGCTCGGCACCGGGTGAAGGTCGGACAGGCGGCCGAGGTGCTCCGCCTCGGCCGCCGTTCCGTCCGCCTGGACATCCTGCCAACTCCAGGTCAGGCGCGAGAAGCGCCGCGTATCAGCCGCCAGCTGATCCCAATCCAGGTATGCCTTACGAAAGGTTGCCGGTAGCTCGCCGCGCTCGACCAGCTCGCTCCGCAGCTCCTCGGCCTGCTTGATCAGCTCGGCGGCGGCAGCGGCGATCGCGGTCGGTTCATCGACGACGACGAGTCCATCCGGGCGAAGATAATCAAGCGCGCCGGCGCGATCGAGGTAGGGAGCGTAAAACTCGAGGCCCTCGAACGATAGTCCGCTCGCCAGACGATCCAAGTCGCGCTCCCACTGCGCTCGGCCCGACTCGCTGAGGTTGGCGACGTCGACCGCGCGCAGAGTGTCCAGCGCAGCCGCGTCAGCCAGCGATACCTCTCGGGACGGTGCCAGCCTCAGGGCGTCCACCGCTTGCCCGGAGCGCTGCGTCGACGGATCGAACCGACGAAGCGTATCGATCTCGTCGCCAAAGAACTCGATCCGCACGGGCAGGTCCCCGTCGATCGGGAAGACGTCGACGATTCCGCCACGGCGGCTGAACGTGGCCGGGTACTCGACCAGCGGCTCGCTTCCGTATCCCAGGTTCAGGAAGCGCGACACGAGATCTTCCGGACGAAGTCGGTCGCCGACCTGAATCGAGAAGCCAAGCGTGGCGAACTGGTCGCGCGGCATCACCGGTCGCATCAGGGCGCGCGCGGAGGCGACGACGACCGCGCGAGGGCGTCCGGACGCGAAAAGCTGCAGCGAGCGTAGCCGCGCCTGGGTGGTGCTCGGATGGGAAGGCAGGCGCTCGTAAAACAGCGGCTCGGGAGCGGGAAGCAGATCGACGTCACCCGGCTCGACGGCCCAGGCCTGAATTTGTTGAACCAGATCGCGGGCGCGGTGCTCGCTCGCGACGATCACCAGCATCGGGCGACCGAGATCGCGTTGCAGACCTGCCAGCACGGCCGGTTTGGCCGGCTCCAGGACAGACGCGACGACGTTATCGACGTGGGGCAGTCTTTCCTCGGCGCTCTGGAACGACGTGGCGCTCTGATCGCTGCTAAGCCGATCGCCAGCTTGCCGACGCGTGGGCGTCAGGTCCCTGAGCAGGCGCCCGTAGGCTCGCCGCCCCGCGATCTGATCGAGCAGCCCCGACAGATTCATCGTTCCCCCATCTGATCGTCGTGATACGTGATGTTCGACCGCGGATGCCCGCCGAGCGCCAGCGACCGGTTGAACAACGCCAAAAGGGACGCACCGGCGACGGTGCGTCCCACGTGAGAAATTATACCACCCCGCGCCGATCATTGACTTTTGGCTCTCACACGACGACAATCTACCCTGGCCGCCAGGCCACGACCCGAGACTGGTGACGGTCGTTGCGCTTCCCGGAGCGAAGAGGCCAATTCCGTCCTGAATTGGTGGTTCTGCTCGCCGTTCGCCCGACCAGACGGCGGATCGCACGCCCCGGAATGGCTGGCACTCCTTTAGTTCGAGAGTAGGAAGCCCGTCCCACGATGACATGCCCGACGCCGAAGCGGACAATCGCCACCGGTTGGGCGGCAGTGCTCATCCTCCTCCTGGCCTTCGGCCTCCGCGTCTGGCGGCTGAGCTCCCAGAGCTTTTGGTGGGACGAGTCCTATTCGGCGATGGTCGCGAGCGGCAGCCTGCGATCGATCGTCGCGACGTTGGCACGCGAAGACTTCCACCCGCCACTCCACTACTTCATCCTGCACTATTGGATGCGCGTCGCTGGACAGAGTGAGTTCGCGCTTCGCTACGTGTCGGTGACGCTGGGGGTCCTGACCGTCGCCGCCGCCTGGATCACCGCGACGCGTCTGCTCTCCCCTTCGGCGGCGCCGATCGCGACACTGATCTTCGCCTTTTCGCCTTTCCTGTGGTATTACTCGCAGGAAGCCCGCATGTTCGCGCTGGTTCCCCTTTTCGGGACCCTCACCGTGTACTTTTGCGCGCGTGCCATCGACGAGTCGCGACTCCGTTGGTGGATCGCATACGTCGCGGTTACCGCGCTCGGCTTCTACAGCCTGTACTACGCGCTCTTCATGCCGTTCGTCTGTGGGCTCTGGATCCTGCTGCTGGGCCGCCGTGGCTGGCGCGCGTTCCGCGCGTGGGTGATCGCGACGGTCGCGGCGCTCGCCATCTACGTCCCCTGGGTTCCGATCTTCCTCTATCGCAACGCGGTCTGGTCGAGCGCCTTCCAACCGGAGAACGGCCCCTCGAAGGTCGTCGCCTGGAGCTGGCCGGAGTTCGTGATGGGCCTGCCCAATCTAGCCCTCTACCGGGAAAGCCTGGCGCTCGCCTTCCTGGGGATGACCGCCCTGGTCGCGATCGGCTCGCTCATCTTCGCGGGAATCGAGGCTCGTCGTCGGCCCGGCGTCCTGCTCGCCGCGCTGTCGTTCGTGGCGCCGCTTGCCGTGATCGCCGCGATCTCGGTAGTAAAGCCGGTGTTTCACCCGCGCTACGCGATTCCGGTGGCACCAGGACTCTATCTTTCCTTCGCCGCCCTCCTCGAGTATCTCCTCTACGCGGCCCCGGCGTCCGCGCCCTGGACGCGGCTCTGGCGGCGCCCGGCGGCGATCGGATCGGGTGCGCTGTTGGCCTGCTGCGCCGCCTATGGGCTCTATCACCTCGAATTCGACCCGGCCTACCTGCGCGACAACTACCGCGGCGCGATCGCCTACGTGCTTCAGCGTGAGCAACCCGCCGACACGGTCCTGGATAACGCGATCCCACCGTTCTGGTACTACTACCACGGCCCGATTCCCGCGTCGTACTTTCCCACCGGCCCGTACACCGAAGCCAACGTGGCGAACGAATTGAACGAGTTAACCCGAGGGCGCACCCGCCTCTGGTACGTGCAGCAGATGGCGATTCCCAACGATCCGGACGGGTTCGTCGATACCCAGTTACGCCTTCACAGCCGTCGGCTCGACGAGCGCTGGTTCGGGGCGATTCGCGTCCAGCTCTGGCAGATCTCACCAGAAGACCACTTCGCCGCGACGACGTTCAGTCCGGCCTCCGCCAATCTGGCCGACGAGCTATCTCTTGTCGGCTACGCGGCTTCCGGCGAGGCAACCGGCGGTAAGACGCTCGACGTCGAGCTGAAATGGCTCGTGCGTCGCCCACCCAGCGCCGACGACGGGTTCTGGGTCGGAGTTTCCGATGCCGAAGGGCACTCCTGGGGGCGCGCCGATATTCAGCCCCGTGACGCCACCTACAGCCTGAGCCATTCCTGGCAAACTGGCGAGACGGTCGTGACGCGCTTCGATCTGCCGATCGACGTCGGAACGCCGCCCGGCCATTATCAGATCGTCGGCGGGGTGTATCGCCTGAGCGACCTCGCCGGCCTGAACGTGCTCGACGCGGGCGACCATCCGATCGGTCAGCAATTCGTTGTCGGCACGCTCACCGTGTCCAAACCAGGCGTCGGGGCAACCGATCCGTCGTTACCCAATCAATTGAACGTTGTCCTCACCAAGGGGCTGAGCCTCGCCGCCGACCAGATCGGGACGGTGACGCTCGCGCCGGGCGACAAGCTTCCGGTCACCCTCCTCTGGCGCGCGACCGGTCCGCTGCCCGCGCTACGCGCGAATCTCGAGGTACGTTCCTCGAACGGACAGATCCTGGCCCGGGACGATGGCCCGGTCGGCGGAGCTTACCCGTCCGATCGCTGGCAGACCGGAGAAATCGTCCGTGAGCAGCGAGCGCTCCATCTGCCCGCCTCGGCGGCGGCTGGATCGGCGACCCTGACTCTGACGCTCTCCAGCGGCCAATCGCTGACCCTGGGCACGCTGAAGATCAATCGGATCACCCATGACTTCAACCCGCCGTCCACCCCCCACCCGCTCCAGGTCACCCTCGGCAACTCAATCTCGCTGGTCGGATACGAGCTGTCATCCGCCCGGGCGCAACCCGGGGATCAGGTAACCCTCACTCTCGATTGGAAGGACGTGCGCCCGACCTCGACCAGCTATCACGTGTTCGTCCACCTCCTCGACGCCAGCAATCACATCCAGGCCCAGTGGGACGGGGTGCCGAAGAACTGGACCTACCCCACCAGCGCGTGGGTGCCGGGCGAGTACGTGGTCGACCAGTATCCACTGAAAATCTCACCTCAGTCTCCGAGCGGTCCGCTGACGCTGGAGGTCGGCCTCTACGACGCGACGACTGGCAAGCGGCTTTCGGTCGTCGGGGCGCCGGAAGGCTCGGGCGACGACCGCGTGGTGCTGGAGAGCGTTCAGGTCCAAAAGTAAGTGATCGCCTTTAGCTCTTCCCATACGGGTCCTTCCCGTGTAACCTATTGACCCGTGAGAGTGCCGCCCGAGAAACAACGACCCGCGTCGGAATACCCACGATACGCAGGCCAGGTCGACGAAGCCGCGATGAAGCTTGCGATCCGAAGTGATCGTTTCGGGCTGGCCGGCGTCGCGGTGCTGGCGGTCACCCTCGCCGCTCTCGCGCTTCGCCTCTGGCATCTCCAGTTTCAGAGCCTGTGGTGGGATGAGGGCGTCAGTATTTACCTGTCCGGTCTCGACCTTCGCGCCCTGACGGTGGCCAAGGACTTTAGCGTCGACCTTCACCCTCCCGGATACCACCTCGCCCTGGCCGGCTGGCGAGTCATCCTCGGACCCTCGGTGTTCTCCGATCGGCTCTTCTCGGTGTTCTGCGGCATTCTGACGGTTCCCCTGACGTATCAGCTGGTTCGGTTGATCGATCGTTTCGATCTTCGCCTGACCGCCGTCCTCTCGGCAGACGGGTGGCACACCACGTCATTCAAGCCACCAGGCCCGGCGGCACCGGCCCTCGTAGCGGCGCTGCTGGTGGCGATTTCTCCAATCGACGTCTACTACAGCCAGGAGACGCGCATGTACGCGCTCCTGCCGGCGCTTGGCCTGATCTCGCTCATCGCCACCGCCCGACTCCTTCACGCGGAAGGCCGAGGCGCCTGGATTGTCTGGATCATGGTGACCGCGGCGGGCCTGTACTCATACTATTACCTCGGCCTCCTGACCGCCGCGGAGGCGCTCGTCCTCCTCGGCGACGCCGTCCGTGGCGCGCGGATTCGCCGGTGGATTCTCGCCCAGGTGGCAGCTCTTCTCCTTTACGCCCCCTGGGCCGCGCTCATGGTCGGACGGCTAGGCGGAGGCGCGCTCGCGCTACCTGCATCTACGGCCGTGCACCTGACCCCCATCACCTATCTCCTGGAGAACTGGCAGGATTTCACGGTGGGATTCACCATGCCACCGGCAGCTCCTTTCTTGATGATCGCCTTCGCCGTCGCCGCCCTGGTCGGCGCGGTCGAGGTCGGTCGTCGGCGGCCGTCATTCTGCGCGCTTCTGTTGCTGAGCGCCATCATACCGTTCGCCGGCGCGGGCGCGGTCCTGCTCGCCCGTCCGTTCTTCTATCCCCGTTTTATTCTCTTCGCCGCGATTCCGATCTGGGTGCTCACGGCGGTGGGGCTCACCGCTCATCGTCGACTCTGGCCCCTCGCCACGATCGTCTTGCTGGCGATCCTCGTCGGCAACGGCTGGACCTGGTATCAGGAGCGCATCACCCCGCGCGTTGGCTACGCGCCGGACGACTACCGCACCGTCTTCACCACGCTTCAGGCCAGGGCGCGACCCGGAGACGTCGTGCTGGCCGGTTATCCCTGGCAGGCTGGCTACGTCGAAGCGTACCTTTGGAATCGCGGCGTCCGCGCGGCGTTCCTGCCCGGTCACGGCGATCCACGCCTGATCGACGCGGCGGCCGGCCCGCCCGGGCGGCTCTGGGTTTACGAATACTCGCCAGATCATCGCTTCGAGGGCAACTGGCTCGAACAAACCCTGACGCCCCGCAAATCGACTCTCGAGGTGGATCAGTACGGCGACTCGCGGATTATCCTCTTCGCTCCTCGGGCTACCGGCGCGAGCCACGCCCCGCCGGTCCAGGCGACCTTCGGAGCCGGAATCGCGCTCGAGTCTGCCGAAGTGAATGCCTCCGGGCCAGCGCGTCCCGGCGATACGATTCGCGTCACTTTGCGCTGGCGTGCCCTGGCGACGCCAGCGCAAAGCTACACCGTCTTCCTGCATCTCCTGGGACCGGATGGGAAGGTCGCGGCCCAGCATGATGGCCCACCGGTCGACGGAGCATTCCCGACCGACCGCTGGAGCGTTGGAGAGGAGTTAGTGGACCGGTACGCCCTGACCATCCCGGCCGGCGCGCCGGCCGGCCGCTACCCGATCGAGCTTGGAATGTACGAGCCGTCGACCGGAAAACGACTAACCGTTGGTCCGGTGCCCCAGCAGGATAATCGGATTGTGATCGGAGACGTGACCGTTGGCGACTGATTCCACGACCGGAGGATCCGACCTCGTCGGCGTGCGAAACGGCGAGCATGGCGCCCTCGACAAGCGATCGTCGTTCGCTAAGCGCGTCCGCGTGAGCATCGCCGCCGACGATCGGATCTGGGAAGCCTTGGCCATCGCCGCGATTCTGCTCGCCGCCGCTGCCCTGAGACTTGTTCGTCTCTCCTCGCTGCCACCGGGAATGTTCACCGACGAGGCGGTCAACGGCGTCAACGTCCAGACCATCCTCGCCGGCGTCCCGCGGATCTACTACGGCGAGCGCGAGCCGATGTTCATGTACCTCGCCGCGTTCACAACGCTGTTGCTCGGACCGGGTCCGATGGCCATCCGGGCGGCGGCAGCCCTGTCCAGTCTCGTTGGCGTGGCCGCGGCCGGCGCGCTTGCCCGGCGTCTCTTCGGGCGGGCGGTCGGGCTGCTCACCGCCGCCGGATTGGCTTCGTCGCTCTGGCTGACCGTCCTGGGACGGCTCGGCCTTCGCGCGATCACCGTTCCCGCCGTCGAGTGCCTGGGGTTCGCGCTGCTCTGGCGGGCGACCCGCACCGGCCGCCTCCGCGACTTCGCGCTGGGTGGCGCGGTGCTTGGACTCACTCTTTACACCTATCTTTCGGCTCGATTCCTCCCGTTCGCCCTGATAGCTTTCGTCCTGCTCGCGCTGGTCATCGATCCACGCTGGACCCGCGAGCAGCTGCCCGGCTTCTTCGTGGCGGGCCTCGCCGCGGTCGTCGTCTGTCTCCCGCTCGGCTACTTCGCTCTTCACCACCCCGAGGTCCTGTTCGGACGACCGGATCAGGTTGCCCTGCCGGGCGGTCGCGCTTTCTTGCCGGCGCTGATCGCGAACGTCGGTCGTACTCTCGGCATGCTCTTCTTCCACGGAGACGAGAACTGGCGCCAGAACTACAGTGGCGCCCCGGTCTTCGATCCGCTCAACGCGGTATTCTTCGCGATCGGTCTGGTCGTCGCGCTTCGTCGACTCAGCCGCGCGACCCTGCTGGTGCTGGTCCTGTTCGTCGTCATGCTCATGCCCAGCATGCTTTCGATCGATAGCCCGCACTATCTCCGCACCATCGGCTCGGCCCCGGCGATCTATATGCTCTGGGCGCTGGGTCTCGTCTGGCTCGCCAATGCGATTCGGGCATCCGGGTACAAATCAGCTGCTCACCATGCCCTGGAGGAAGAGGAAACCGCACCCCATCCCGCGTCAGGGAAGAAAACCCTGTCTCGAGGAGGGGGTGGAAAGGCCGAACGAACACCCGGGGAAAGAGCCACGTCACTGGCCTTCGTCGTCGTCGCCGCCGCGGTCGTCGTCGCGTTCGCGCGCACTGGCCGGACCTATTTCGTGGACTACGCGAACAATCCCGCGGTACCCGATGCCTTCACCGCCAACCTCGCCGCAGCCGGGCGCTTCCTCGCCGCGTCGCCGATCTGGAAGTCCGACCGCGCCAACGCGTACGTGACCGATCTCTACCACCTGAATCGCGCGAGCATCGCCTACTTTCTCTATCTGGAGCTCCCGGCCGCCCAGCGCGCGAGCTGGCTCGACGACCGGTCCATCGGATCCTTCTTCTCCCAGGACGGCGCGATACCTATGCCGGTCGCGCCCTCGGTCTACGTCGTCGATGGCGACGGTCAGGCCACCCTCGACGCGCTCGGCCCCGCGGTTCAGCGCACCGCCTGGATTCAAGATGGCTCCCGGATCGCCGGGCGGGCGATCTGGGCCGGACCGGCGCCCAGCGACTGGTTCGGTCAGCCACTGGTCGCCGACTTCGGGCCCTGGATCGAGCTCGAACAGGTCCTGGTGCGCCCAACGGTTGTCGGGCTTCGCTGGAAAATCCGCGCGGTTCCGAGTTACCAGCCGTCGATCTACGTTCACGTCCAGGATGACCAGGGGCATACCCTGGCGACCGCCGATCAGGTCATCGGGTATCCGGTCGCGGACTGGCGGGTCGGGCAGGAGATCGTGACCTGGCACCCGATTCACCTGCCCGCCGGCACCGCCCCGGGCCGCTACGAGCTCACGACCGGCGTCTACCGGAAGGAAACCGGCGCGCGCGAGCCCGCCACCGTCGGGGGAAAGCCGGTCGGAGACGTCGACGTTGGGCCGTTGACCGTGTCCACACCGGTTGCCGGTCCAGTCACGGTCGGCCATCCGGTGGGCCGCGACCTGGGACCGGGGCTGACCCTCGTCGGCTACGACCTCGGAGTGACCGAGGTCGAGGCGGGCACGAAGATCCCGGTGACGCTGACCTGGAAGGCCGCCAGTCAGCCCACGATGAATCTGAACGTGGTTGTCGGCGCGCGGACAGCGGACGGATCGCTCGCCGGACAATGGTCTGGACCGGTCGGGGGAGCATCGTATCCGACGAGTCGGTGGCCCGCCGGCCAGCAAATTCGGCAATTGATCGACGTTCCGGTCTCGGCCACCGCCAGCGGCACGGTCGCGGTCGTCGTCAACGTCAACTCGGGAAGAACCGAGTCGGTTCCATCATCGGCGACGATCGGCCAGGTAGTTATCAAGGCCTCGACCCACCAGTTCACGGCGCCCTCGCCGACCCGCCGTCTCGACGCGGCATTCGCCGGGGTTGGAACCTTGATTGGATTCGATCTTCCCGGCGGTCCATTCGTCCCGGGCGGACAGATTCCACTCACGTTGTACTGGAAGAGCCAGGGGTCGGCCGCGACCGCCTACACTGTCTTCGTTCACCTGCTTGACGCCGATGACCAGGTCGTCGGGCAGCGCGACGAGCCGCCGGTCCACGGTACCCGCCCGACGACCGGCTGGGTCGCCGACGAGTACCTGCGCGACGAGCACGATGTGTCTATCGCCGCGAACGTCGCACCGGGCACCTACCGGATCGAGGTGGGACTCTACGACCCACGGACCGGAAAGCGGGTGGCGACCGGAACGCCAGACAACCGGGTCATTATTGGCTCGGTTCAGATCGGGGGAGCGCCGACCTCGGCGCGGCATTGACCACGTTCATCGCCGCGGCAAGCCCCCGGCTGAGGACGACTTCGACCCCGGTCACGACTCGATTCAGAATGTCCGGAAGCTCTGCCGCTTCGCTCGCCGTGAACGACGAGAGAACGTAGTCGACCGGATCGACACCCGGCGGCGGGCGACCGATGCCGACTCGCAGGCGCGGAAACTGGTCGGTGCCCAGCTGATTGATGATCGACTGAATACCGCGCTGACCGCCGGAGCTACCTCGGTCGCGCAGACGCAGGCGACCAAACGGCAGGTCGAGATCGTCCGCGATGATCAAGAGATCCGAGGGCATCAGGTTGGACATTCGCACAAGGCCGCGAACGGCGTCTCCGCTGTTGTTCATGAAGGTGCGTGGCTTCGCGAGAATCACACGATGGTCGCAGGCCATGCCCTCGGCGACGTCGGCGCGGGATCGCTGCCGGTTAAACGCGAGTCCCCATTGTCGCGCCAGCGCGTCGACGCAAATGAAGCCGATATTGTGGCGTGTCCGTTCGTATTCACGTCCGGGGTTTCCCAGGCCGACGATCAGACGGGCGCGCGGCGAAGGATCGATCGCGTCGGACGCCGCCGTCGCATCGCTCACCTTCGCTCCCGGGTGAGAACGATAACCATCCTGCCTCCGCTCATCGCGTGCCGCTCACCGGTACCATCGCGACCACCGCGTGGTCGCTCGCCTGGCTCCCCGAGCGCGCAGGGAGCCGCTGAAGCGTCTGATGGTCGTACAGAACCACGATGAGTTGATAATCTCCAGTCTTCAGGTTTGCCGGCAGAGGTAGATCGATCTCATCCGCGACCACCTGGCCCGGTCGCCAGGACGACGTGGGAAGCGTATTGTTGACCGGCATCGAGTCGTGCTGCGCCACCAGCTTTCCCTGAAAGTCGAGTAACTGGAGCGACACCGTGTAGTCACGATCGATCGACCGAGCCGCCCGCCAATCGAGGGTCACGGCGAGCGGCGTGCCAGGCCTGCCGGCCAGCCTGGCGGGCCGGTAACCCGCCAGGAGAATCGAGTCGCCGAACTGGACGTTCAACGGCTGCTCCGCGGCGAGCCGGTCCAGCGCGTATTCCTCGATCACGATTGAGCCCGCCTTGATCGGTGGCGCTTTCCCATACCGCGCCTCGAGCCAGCTGCGCACCGCGGGCAGAACCGAGGGCGCCGGCTGGGTCGTGTCGGTGACCAGAGCCACCGTCGAACGACCGGCCAATCCGGTTTCCAGACGATGATAGAGCGACCGATCGCCGGTCCAGGTCAACAGCCCCGGCTCGGCCAGCAGCAACGATGTTCGTGGCTTCGCGTAGGCGCTCATCATATCGAACGAATCCGGCTGGGTGAATACCAGCGCGGTCGTCGGGCTGGTCTTGCGAATCGCCTCGATCGCCGGCCCATCGCCGGTGCGAGCGAGCATCGCCGCTTCCACCCGCGGCGCGATCAGCGCCGAGGCGACGACGAGCGCGGCGCCGGCAAACAGGAAGGCCGGCGCCGCGACTCGCCCGCGAATCCGCCAGAAGCGCGATTGACCCGCCGGGTCGATCGCCATCGCCAGCTCGAAGGCGAGCCAGATCAGCAGGACGGAACGGACCGCCGCGGTTAACCACAGCAGCTGGTGCAGCGTCGGGAAGAGCGTGACGTAGACGTAGCCTTCGAGGACGATGTCGTTCAGCGTCAGCAGAACGACGATGAGAGCGCCGTCCACCCCCGGAAGCACGAGCGCGATAAAGGGCAGCAGCCAGAGCGTGAACTGCTGGCTGAAGCCGCGAGAAAGCAGGAGAAGCAAGCAAACGCCAAAACCGGTGAGCGCGATCGCGCTTCGCGGCGTCCGCTCCCGGGCGGCGATTCGCCACCGCCAGAGGTACAGCGCCGCGCCGATGGCCAGGGCGATCCACCAGAGCGCCGGGTCGCGCGCCGGAGTGCCCCAGAGCGCGCTCGCGTTGTAGAAGAGGCGATCGTGCAACGCGGCGACCGTTCCGGTGCCGTAGTAGTTATCCAGAATCGCCCAGGGGCTCATCCAGGAGCCACGGGCAAGAACGTTTCGAAAGGTCGCCAGGAACGTATCACGGCTTTGGAGAAGGAACGGCAGCGCGATTATCGCCACCGTCGCCGCCGCTACTCCCGCCGTGACCGCCGGCCTGAGCAGCGATTCGGCGCCGACCACGCGTCCCGCCAGTCGCCCTGGCACGGCGAACCCGCCCCGGCGACCGTCCGTCCGCCCGACCCCATCGTTCGAGTTCGCGCCACCCCGGTTCTCCTTCCCTGCTTTCATCGATCGGGAATCGTGTCCCTCGAGAACCGTCGCGGCTGGCAGTGCGAGCACCGGAAACAGCTTGAGCATCACTCCCACGCCGATAGCGGCGCCAGCCGCCGCGGCCCACCCGAGGCCGGATCCGCGAGTTCGCGCCGGCCCCACGACCATGAGATCGAGCGCGAGGAGCAGAAAGAAGGTGGGCAACGTGTCGAACCAGCCGAGGATCGCGAACGCCGGCAGGAACATCGCCGCGTAGATCGTCGCCGAGCGCCGGCCCGCGGGCCGCCCCCAGAACGCATCGCCCAACCGATCGATCACGACGATCGCGCCCGCGTCGGCCGCGCCCAGGACGATCGTCAGGATCAGGTCGAACCAGAAGTAAGGATGGACGAGGCCGGGAAGCTGCTGGCTCAGCTTGTAGGCACCGACCGCCAGCCACGGAAAGAGCGGAGGGTACTCGACCCAGAACTGAACGTCAGGGTAGTATCCCTGGGCCGAAAGGCCGGCCAGCTCGTGATAGTATCGAAAATCCGACCAGTCCGGCACGCTGCTGCCGTACCGCAGGAGAAACAGGGCGGCGAGGCGAAAGCCAAGGGCCAGGACGATCAGGACAGCGAGGGATGGGGCCGCCACTGACGGGGTTCGAAGGCTTCCCGCGTCGGAGCTCGGGCCGTTCGCCGAATCCGACGGTGGCAGCCTGAGCCGTTCAGTATGCATTCCGGTCCGTGAAGATGACAAAGCAGGTCTTGAGCAGGATCTTGATGTCGAGCCAGAGCGTCCAGTTCTCGATGTACCAGACGTCAAACGCGGTCCGCTCCTCGATCGATGTGTTCCCACGGAGGCCATTGACCTGCGCCCAGCCGGTCAGCCCGGCCTTTTCTCGGTGGCGATCGAAGTACCGTGGAATGGTACGTCGAAACTGTTCGACGAAGACCGGGCGCTCGGGCCGCGGACCGACCAGACTCATGTCCCCCACCAGCACGTTGATCAGCTGGGGAAGCTCGTCCAGGGAGTACCGCCGCAAGATCGCGCCGACGCGAGTGCGGCGCGGGTCGTCGCGGGTAGCCCAGACCGCGCCGGTCTCTTTTTCCGCGTCCGGTCGCATCGTTCGGAATTTGATGATCGGGAACGGACGACCGTCGAGGCCTACCCGCTCCTGAATCAGGAACACCGGACCATCCGGCGACGTGAGCTTGATGATCGCCGCGATGAGCAACAGAAACGGCGAAAGTACCACAAGCAAGAGCGCGCTGACCACGACGTCCATCGCGCGCTTGATCGCGAGGTTCCAGCCACGGAGCGCGACGTCCTTCACGCTGACCAGGGGCAAGCCGTTCAGATCGCCGATATTCACGCCCGACGTCATGAACTGGAAGAGGTCGGGAAAGACCTTGATGTTTACTCGCTCGTTATTACATTGGGTGACCACGTCGAGGAGCTGACGCGTCGACAGCGTCGGAATCGCGATTACCACGTCGTGGATCTGGTGCTCTCGCACGGTCTCTCCGATCGATTCAAGCGTGCCCAGGACCGGCAGGCCGTACGCGACCGAGGCGCCCGGCGTCTCGGCGACGAAGCCGACCGGACGATAGCCGATGGCTGGCGAATGGCGAACCCGTTCAAGCACCAGGTGGGCGGGCTCGCCGGTGCCAACGATCAACAGCCGCTCGGCGCCGATGCCCCGGCACCGCAGCGCAACCTGGATCCGGTGGACCACGAAGCGACCCGCCGTCACGTAGGCGATGGTCATTCCCCAGCCCATCGCGACCATCAACCGGGACGAGCTCGCGTCGGGCCACATCACCGCGCTGAAGACCATCGCGATAGCCGCGGCGACCGACATGCTGGTGAAGATCGAGTAGGAGTGGTCTACCCAGGAGATCGAGCGGCGCGGCCGATACATTCCGTTCGCCGCGAGGACCGGTACCGTGGCGAGGAGAAGGAGCGTCAAATAGCCGATGTAGTTCCGAAACGGGTGGAACTCCTCGTAGGGGAATAGGCCGCTTTCGAACCGCAAGAAGTACGCCGACCCGATCGCCCCGATCACCGCCATGAGGTCCAGGATCATGAGTGCGAGGGTTCGGTACACGACGGACGTTCGCGACATCAAACTTCCTCGTCCGAGGGCCGGCCGCCTATGCCGTTGCCCGAATCGCCGGGGTCCGAATCAGCTTCCCTGGCTGGTCGGAGCAACGCGCGGCCAACCTCGACTCAGCGTGATCGCGAGCCCGGCTCGCCAGTAAATCGCGCCCACGATCAAAAGGCGGACCGGCCAGGCCGTCTGGCGCGCGTAGTGCTTCTGAAAGAAGACCAGCATGGCCTGGTAGAACGCGATGAGCGACCGCACGCTGTGCTGGCGGCTGCTCGCGCGCTTGTGATGAACGACGCGCGTTCGTCCATTGTACAAGACTTTCCAGCCGGCCTGCTTGATTCGGAGCGCCCAGTCGAGATCTTCGCCGTACAAGAAGAACGATTCATCCAGCAGGCCGACTGACCGCACTACCTCGGCGCGCACCAGCATGAAGGCGCCGACGACCGAATCTACCTCCGCGACGTCGTCCGGATCCAGAAAGGTCAGGTTGTAGCGACCGAAGCGGCGACTTCGCGGGAACACCCGGCTGAGCCCGGTGAGACGGTAAAACGAAACAGCCGGCGTTGGGAAGCTGCGCCGGCAGGCCAGATCGAGCGAGCCGTCCGTCTGGACGAGCTTCGGGCCAACCGCGCCCGCCTCGCGGTGATCGTCCAGAAAGCGCATCATCTCGGCGAGTGCTATCGGCGGAAGCTCGGTATCCGGATTCAACAGCAAGATCGACCGCGGCGCCTCCTCGGGGGACAAGTCCAGAATCTCGCGCAGGGCGAGATTGTTCGCGCGAGAGAAACCCGCGTTAGATCCGGTCGTGCGAAGGTTGACCGTGGGGAACTCGGCTCGGACCATCTCTTCGCTGCCATCGCTCGATCCATTGTCGACGACCCAGGTGGCGATCGAAAAGTCAACGCGCGACTCCCCGATCGAGCGCAAGCAGGTTCGCAGGAGATCGCGCACGTTGTAACTAACGATCACGATGGCCAGATCAGCCACGCTTCACCCCCCGTCGTATCCGCCACCAGAGCCCGACCGGATACCCGATCATTTTCGCCACGTCGCCGATCAAACGAAGCGCGGGCACCAGCGCCCAGACGCCGACCTCCTCCAAATCACACCGGACTCCACGCCACCGGCCGCCAGCCCGGACGACCGTGTCCGCTACCTTCGCCGGCTGGCCCGCGGATTCAAAGCCGCGCACCAGCCGGCAGTACGGTCGATACAGGTACAGACCAGCACCAACAAAAAGCGCCAGCCAGGCCGGTTTATACCAGAATCCCGCGGTGAAGACAAGCGGGCCGCAAACGAGGTAGGTAAGGTAGCGAATCAAGTGCCGACGCGGCCAGAGATTTGCTTTCCCATCCCCGCGAGCGTAAAGAAAGTACTGACGGAAGTAGGCGCGCGCCGAGGTGCGCGGACGAAAATAGACCACGGCATCGGGTGCCCACGCGAATTGGAATCCGGCCTTCCGAAGGGCCAGGTCGAAGACGACGTCTTCGCAGTAGTCCAGCCACTCCGGATATCCACCAACCGCGGCCCAGCTTTCCCGCCGATAGGCAATCGATCGGGAGGACGGGATGAACCTCTTGGGATCGATCTCCGCGACGTCGGGTAGCGTCGTCGCCCCGAGAGCACGCTCGAACCGGTTGCGCGGATCCGCGACGAAGAAGCCCATACTAACCGAAGCGCCCCGCTCGATCGGGCGAACGATCCGCTCGAGCCAGTGAGGATCGACCCGTACGCCGGCGTCGGTGCAGGCGACGATATCGCCGGTCGCGGCTTCGATCGCGCGATTGCGGCCGCTCGCGATGTTCGCGCCCGGGCAGGGTAGCATTCGGATTCGCTCGTCCGCTTCGATCCAGCGGCGAACGGCGTCGGCCGTTCCGTCGACCGACCCGCCATCGGCGATCACGATCTCGTCGGGAGCACGGGTCTGCTTCAGAAGCGTTTCTAGCAACTCGTCGATGGTGCGCGCTTCGTTCCGGACAGTGACGACGACCGAAACCTTCACCGGCGGCTACTCCGGGTGAATCGCGGGCGGAGGCCGGCGTGACCAGGTCAAAACCAGCACGACGATGCCGATCGCGATCAGACCCGCGGTGAGGTAGAGTTGCTGCTGGGGTGAGTAGTCGTCGACGATCAGGCCGTCGATCCCAACCCGTCCGGATACCACGCGAATCCGAACGTGATGTACGCCAGGCCCCAGACCGTCGGCAATTGGCTGCACGACCCGCCATCGCTCGGTGGGGGTGCGCAGATCGAGGATTGCCTGGCCGTTCTGGATCGGCAGACGATTTGCCCGGAACGGCAGGCCATCGATCGTCACCGCGACCTTTCCCCAGCCGGGTCCGGTCGGGGTGACGAGCTCCAGCCAATTGGCCTTCAGGTCAAAGCTGAGGTCAGAGCCGGTCGTCGCGGTCTCCTTCAGTCGTCCGAGGCTGGCCCGGGAATCGTCGACCTCCTCCCAGCCCGGGCTCCACGACAGCGCCCAGTAATCTTCCTGGTGATACCCGCGGTAGACGACCGGCGTCGACGTCATGAGCTTCTGCAGGGCGGCGTAGATCGGCTCCTCTCGCCAGTCGACGCTCACCATGTCGAAGTAGTATTGCTGCGTATTCTGGTCCGAGGGATGAACCATGCGAAAGTGCCAGACCGCCATGAGCCCCATCCATGGCCACTGCTCGGCGGCGCGCTGATAGGCGCTAACCGTGTACTCCGCCTGGAGCTCCCGGCTGACGCTCCCCCAGAGCGGAATTTCCTTGGGGTGCGTCTGCGACCAGTTCAGCGGTAACGAGTTCCATCCCATCTCAGAGGCCCAGATCGGCTTTCCGGCGTCGCCATTCCGGACCATGATCTCTCGCAAAAGGACCGGCCGGGCGAAATTGACGTCGTTTGCCTGCTGAAAGCGCCAATCGTTCGGACCGTCCCGCAGGCCGTAGGCGTTGGTCGACATCACGTCGAAATAGCGACCGGCACCGTCGTCGTACATCTGTTGCAGGAACACCGTATCCGGCATCGCCTGGCTGTCGTTTTGAATCGTTGGCGCTAAGGCCGCGGCCAGGATCACCAC
>JAJPKB010000377.1 GCA_021323915.1 Chloroflexota bacterium
CCGGCTGAACGAGGTTCCACGAGATCGGCCGGTGTTCGCGATTTGCCAGGGTGGCGTTCGCTCCCTGCGCGCGGCCCAGTTTCTCAAACAACAGGGAATCGACAACGTCGTGAGCGTCCGCGGCGGGACCGAAGCCTGGATCGGCGCGGGAAAGACCATATCCCTGGGAGACACCAGTCTCGAAAAGCCGCGCATCGCCGAGTCCGGTTGGACCCACGCCGGGGCGTTGAGTTACAGCATCTGATCCCGAGCACTCGACCGGGATCGTCGGGTCGCCTCGAAAGCGATCGCGGTAGGATGGTTTATCCGGGGCCTTGCATGGGAAAACTACTCATGTACGGCGGGACGGTCATGGTACGCTGGCCACACAAGCATCGATCGCCAGTCAACGTCCGGCGCTGGTCCGTTTCGGGCAGTCGGATCCGTTTCCCCTTGGCTGACGCTCGACCTCGGCAGTCTGAGTTGCCAACGCACGGGAGAGCGGATTCATGCGACAAAGCGCTCCGGTCGTCTTGCTCGTCGAGAGCAACGAGGTGTTGCGCGCCACCCTGCGTCACCACCTTAGCCGACGATTCCGGGTCAAGGTCGTCGAAGCGGCGAGCGCGAACGAGGCGGTCGCCGTCGCCGTTCAACACCGGCCGCGCGTCACTCTGCTGGATCTCAGCCTCCCGACCGGAACCGCCATCGACACGATCGCGGTGATCCAGGCGGTTGAGCCAAACGGATACATCATCGCGCTGATCGACAGCCTGGATACCCCTTACGTCGAAGAAGTGGTCAAGGCCGGCGCGTGGTCGTATCTCTCCAAGGACCTGTTAGGAGACCAGCTCGACCCGCTCGTGCGTCGGGCGCTGGCGTCCCAGCATCAGCGCGTGCTGACCGGTTAGCGGCGAGCCCACCGCCCGATCCGAATCCAGCTCTCTGACCTCTTCAACTCTTGACGACCGCTTGACTCTCGGGTGCGGCGCTCTATAATCTAACTAGTTGGTTAATTTACGAGCGGGACGAGCTCCGGGGGTGGCGCATGGCAAAGGCTCTGGTGACGCGTGGCCGACCGAAGGATGCCGAGGTCACCCAGGCGGCGATCCTCGACGCGGCGGAGGCGGCGTTCGCCGAGCGTGGCTTCGCCGGCGCGCGGATCGACGCGATCGCCGAGGCGTCCGGCTACAACAAGAGCCTGATCTTCCACTACTTCGGCGACAAGCTCGGCCTCTACACCGCGGTGCTTCGGCGGGCTGACGAGCAAGGGCGCTACCTGCAGAGCTATCTTCTCGAGCTGCTCGATCGCGATACCCCAGTGACGCCCGAGACGTTCCGACGGGTCGTCGAGCAGCTCGTCCGCGCGTCCTTCGACTACTACCTTGCTCATCCCCGGCTTCTCCGCATCCTGGCCTGGGAGGAGGCCGCGGGCTGGACGACCCTGGCGAAGATCGCGTCTCGCTTCGATCAGAACGACTTCGAGCAATTCGCCGCCGCCCTCGAGCGAGCTCGGCGAGCGGGTGTGCTGCGCCCCCACGTCTCTCTCTCCTTCATCTCGTACGTGATCGCGAACGCCTGCCGAAGCTACCTCACCTCGCGTCCACTTTTTCAATTGATCGCGCCCGATAGCGGTGAGCTCGCGGACGGCGACTCGGATGCCGCGCGCGAGCAGATCGTCGCCTTCGTCGTCCATGGTTTGATCGCCGACCCGGCCGGCGACGCCCTGCCAGGCCAGCCCAAGTAATACCCAGGAGATCTCCATGACCCGCCATCTGATCCGTGCGCCGATTATTAACTAACTGGTTAGTTTCTTACCGCGGGGATGGTGACCGCCGAAGGGGCACACCCCGGAAGGAGGACGGATGGGCTACAAATGGGCGGTCCTACTATCGATCATCCCGGGACTGACCATGGTCATGCTCGACTACACCATCGTCAACGTTGCGCTGGCCAAGCTGGGCGCGGTGTTCGACGTGAACGTCGCCACCGTGGGCTGGACCGTCACCGGCTTCGCGCTGGCGACCGGCATCGTGACCCCCCTTGGCGTCGTTCATCGAGCTGCGCTTCACGACGAAGCGCGCGTGGGTCGCATCGCTCGTCCTATTCACCATGGGATCGCTGCTGTGTGGACTGTCGCCGGCGTTCTGGGTGCTGGTCGTCGGACGGCTGCTGCAGGGCATCGGCGGCGGAGTTTTGTTCCCCATCGTCATGAGCGCGCTGCTCAACGCTTTTCCGGAGGACGAGCGCGGAGCGGCGATGGGACTGTTGATCGTTCCGGTCGTGGCCGGCCCCGCCTTCGGTCCGACCATTGGCGGCTACATCATCACCCACCTGGATTGGCGCTGGGTGTTCCTGGTCAACTTGCCCGTCGGCGTCGTCGCCGTGGCAGCCCCGGCCCTGCTGCTGCGGCCATCCCAGCCCCGGTTGGATGCGCGCTTCGACGCCATGGGAGTGATCCTATCGTCGCTGGCGTTCGGATCGATTCTCTACGGTTTGTCGCAACTGAGCCGGGACGGGTGGGGCTCGCCGATCGTGCGCGGGCTGGTGAGCGTCGGTCTCCTGAGCCTCACGATCTTCTGCGTTTACGAGGCGAGGCGCGACGAGCCGCTGCTCGACGTGCGCCTCTTCGCCCTGCCCCGCTTCCTCGTCGCCAACGTCGTGACCTGGGTGAGCACCGTCGCGCTGCTCGGCGCCGAGTTCATGCTGCCGCTCTACCTCCAGGACCTGCGCGGGCTGACGGCGCTGGATACTGGCCTGCTGCTCCTTCCGCAGGGTCTCGCGGTGGGGATCGCCGGCCCGCTCGCCGGGCGGCTCGTGGACAGGATCGGCGCGCGCCCGGTCGTGCTCGCCGGCTGCCTGTTGCTGGCGCTCAACACCTGGGACCTGTCCCACATCACCATGGCCACGTCCTACGAGACGCTGCGCTGGCTCCTGGTTATGCGGGGCGTAGCCCTGGGGCTCGCGATGACGCCGACCCAGCTCGTGGGGCTGGCCGTGGTACCGGAGCGATTGCGCACCAACGCGAGCTCGCTCTTCACCGCGATGAAGAGCGTCTTCTCGTCGTTTGGCGTCGCCGTGCTGGCGACGATGGTGCAGACGCAAACCGCCGTGCACACCGCCATTCTGAGCTGGCAGGTACGGCCGGGCACGATGCCCGGCTCGACGGTAGATCACTTCGCCGCGCTGCTCCACGCCCACGCCAGTCTAGCGGCCTCGGCTGCCCAGCCGTTGGCGATCGAGATAATGATGGGGCAGATCGAGCGACAGGCAGCGGTGCTCGCCTTCGGCGATGCCTACGGCGCGACCTTCTTCGCCGCCCTGCTGGCGGTCGCGCTCGCCACCCTGCTCCCCGGCCGCGACGTCCAGGTCGATCGATCGGCAACCGGCGACGTCACCGCCGAGCTCGGTCAGGTCGCCCGCGACGTTCCGGCCCACTCCGGCGGCCTTGCCACGAGTGGATCGGGGAGCGGATAATAGGAGCCGTGGCGACGTCGTGGCGGCTCGCGCGGGCGTCGCCACTCCCGAACTCCCGGTCACGAGGTGAGGCGATGAAAATCGGCGTGGTTTTTCCGCAGATCGAGATTGGCGGCGACCCGATCGGCGTCCGCGACTACGCGCAGGCGGTCGAGGGCA
>JAJPKB010000429.1 GCA_021323915.1 Chloroflexota bacterium
AGCACTCTCGCGTCGCCGTGGGCGGGACCGGCGATGGTGAGTCCGATCGGCAGTCCATCGGGTGAAAAACCGCAAGGGACCGAAATGGCGGGCGTTCCGATCAGCGCGAACAGGCGGAGCAAGTTGAACGGACTGTTCGCGATCTCCGGGCCCGGATCGTTCAACGCGGCCAGGCCTCCGGCGATCGTCGTGGCCACCTGGGGCGTCGTCGGGCAGGCGACGAGGTCGACCTCGTGGAGAACCGCGGCGTACTCCTCGGCGATCCACCGCCGGAGCCGTTGCGCCCGAAGATAGTCCACCGCGCCGACGACGAGCCCCGACTCGACGCGCGCCCGGACGTCGTCGCCGTAATCGCTCGCCCGCTGGTGAATCCACCGCGCCTGGGCCGCGCAGACCTCGGCGGACATGACGATCGAGGACGCGACCCCGGCGTAGCGCGTCCGGGGCATGGCGACTTCGACGCAGACCGCGCCAAGCTGACGGAGAGTTTCCACGGCCGCGTCGAACGCCGTTTCGACCGCCGGCTCGCACCGACCGGCGTAGTGATCGCGGGGAAGACCGATGCGAAAGCCAGCGATTCCTCGTTCGATCGTCGCGGTGACGTCCGGCAGGATGCGTGAGCTCGAGGCGGGATCCGCGCCGTCTGGCCCGGCGATGGCGTTGAGGACGAGCCCGGCGTCCACGACCGAGCGGGTGAGCGGCCCGGCGTGGTCGAGCGACCACGCCGCGGGAAGCATGCCGTACCGACTCACGACGCCGTAGGTCGGCTTCAGCCCGACGACCCCGCAGAAGGCGGCCGGTCGGCGGATCGACCAACCGGTCTCGCTGCCAATCGAGGCGAAGCCAAGGCCGGCGGCGGTCGCGGCGCCGGATCCACCGCTCGACCCGGCGGCGATCCGGTCCAGGTTCCAGGGATTACGGGTGGCGCCGTAATGCGGGTTGATCGTCGTCGTGCCGTAGGCGAATTCGTGCATGTTCGTCTTCCCGAGAAGAATCGCTCCGGCGTCCCGAAGGCGCTTTGTCACCGTCGCGTCTTCGCCGGGGACGAAATCGGCCAGGATTTTCGATCCGCCGGTCGTGCGCACGTTCGTCGTCCAGTAGAGGTCTTTGAGCGAGATCGGGATACCGTGGAGAGGGCCGCGGTAACGTCCCCCGGCGATCTCCTTCTCGGCGCCGCGCGCCGACTGTCGAGCCATGTCGGCGGTAACGGTGATGAAGGCGTTGAGCCTGGGATTCAGCCTTTCGATCCGACCGAGGACCGCCTCGGTCACCTCGACCGGCGAGAGCTCGCGCTGGCGGATCAACGGGGCGAGCTCCGAAATCGTCGCGTAGGCCAGGTCATCCTGAGTCATCGCGACACCTCCTCGACGGGCTGCCAGGTGAGCGCGGGCTCGGGCAGGTCGCCATCCAGCTCCGCGATCGCATCCAGGCAGGCCAGCAGCGGCACCGTGCGGTCGAGCAGCGCCGGAATGCGCTCCTCGGAGATTCCCGCTCCCCGCAGTCGCGCCCTGGCTCGCTCGACCAGGTCGTTGGATCGTGACGGTGTGCCCATCTTTCACCTCTCTCCACGTGCTGCGCTATACTATACGCGCTATGGACAAACTGTTTTTCGCGCTCGGATCACTTTTCGCGTTTCTGGCCGTTGCCCTCGGGGCCTTCGGCGCGCACTCTTTGCAGGGCACCTTCGCCTCCGGCATGGCCGACGTGTACGAGACCGGCGTTCGCTACCAGTTCTATCATGCGCTCGGACTGTTCGCAGTCGCCTTCGCGATCAGTCGCTGGAAGGATGCGCCGGTATCGCTGGCTGGCTGGCTTTTCGTGGTGGGGATCATCCTCTTCTCCGGGAGCCTTTATCTACTGAGCACGACCGGACTCCGCTGGCTCGGAGCGATCACGCCGCTGGGCGGCCTGGCGTTCCTGGCCGGCTGGGCGATTCTCGGGTGGACGGTGCTGCGGGCTTGAGTCCGAGTCGGTGGGCGGTCCGAAGAATTCGGTGAGCCAGCACGCGGGGGCGCGATCCATCGCGGCACGGACCGCGGAGTCGAGCCGCGCGCCGGACGCCGGTCGCGCTCGCGTCGCGCACGTTTCGATCGCCGTCGCCCTGACCCTGATGCTCGTCGGTTACGTCGGCTACTTCAGCATTCTCTCGATCCGCGAGCGCGCGGCGCTCTACCAGTTCGACGAAGACCTGGCGATCTACGATCAGATCGTCTGGAACACTGCTCACGGCTATCCCTTTGCCAGCACGCTGATTCAGCACGCGAACAACATGCTGGGCGACCACTTCTCCCCGGCGGTCGCGATTTTCGCGCCGATCTACTGGGTCTGGTCGAGCGCCGAGGTGCTGCTGATCGGGCAGACGGTGTTGCTGGCGCTCATGGCGATCCCGCTTTTCCAGTTCGCGCGGACCCGGGTGGGAAATCTGCCGGCGCTGCTGATCGCGGGCGCGTATCTGGTGTATCCCGCGCTCCACTACGTGAACCTCTTTCAGTTTCACGAGATCGCGATGCTTCCCTTTCCACTGGCGGTGGCGCTGCTGGCGGTCGAGCGCGGCTCCCGAAGCCTCTTTTTCGCGGCGGCGCTGGCGGCGTTGACGGTCAAGGAAGAAGTCGCGATCGTCCTGATGGGAGTGGGGATTCTCTGGTGGCTGCGCCGCCGAGACTGGCGAACCGGATTGGCGACGATCGCGCTCGGCGTCGTGGTTGGCGCGATAACGATGGGGATTATCCTGCCGCACTTCAGTCTGGCCGGCCACGAGTATTACTACGTCCGGCGGTACGCGTATCTGGGAAGCGGGCCGTTTCAGATGGCTCTCACCGCGCTGACCTCGCCGGGCTTGATCTTCGCACACCTGGCGACGCCGGATCGCCTGCTCTTCTTGAGCGAGCTATTCTTCCCGCTCTTGATCCTCCCACTGGTAGGCTGGGAGTACGTCGTGGCCGCCCTGCCGGTTTTCGGCTACCTCCTGCTGGCCGACAGCCCCGACCAGTACGCGATCGACCGCCATTATCTTTCGCCGCTGTTGCCGTTTCTCTTTTTCGGGTGCGCCCTGGGCGTGGAACGGCTGGCGAAGGTCTTTCGAATCCAGCTCGGCAAGACCGCCATCGTCGCGGCCGCGGGCGTCTTCGCGGCGTCGGCCTTTTCTTCGTATCTGATCGGCCCGACGCCGCTCGGGCGAAAGTACGACGCCGTCGCGTTCACCTACACGGAGCGTTCTCGGCAGATCGGCCGACTGATCGACGAGATCCCGCCCAACGCGTCGGTATCGGCGAGCCGAAACCTGATGAGCTGGTTCTCGGAGCGGCCGCGCGTCTATCGCTTCCCCGAGGTTGGATCGGCCGAATACGTTCTGCTCGACTTCCGCGACCTGCGCTTTCCAGCCGCGTTCAGCCAGGACGACGACGCGCTCAGTCGGCTTTTCGCATCACCGGACTACCGGCTGATCGATACCGCCGGCGCGACGACGCTCTTCGAGCGTGGAGATCCCACAGTTTGGAACGGGCCGCCCGGGTCGATCACCCGATTTGGTCAGGTGATCGATCTGCTCGACGGCCGGCTTCGCCTATCGTCCACCGGGCAGTCGGCGGAGGTTATGCTGTACTGGCGAGCCCTCGTCCGGCCGGGCCGACAGTACACCGTCTTCGTCCACCTGCTCGCCCCGGACGGCACGCTCGTCGGCGGCGTCCCCGAGGGCATGACCGCGGACGACGTCGAGGGACGCGCCGAGCTCGCCACTTACCTGGGCAAGGGGTCCTACCCGATGGTTCGCGCGCAGGTGCTCGACCTGGTCATGGAGCGCAACGCGCCCGAGCGCATCATCGACCTGGTCCGGCGACTGCCGGCCGGCACGCAGTTCCACAACGCCAACGAGGTCTGGACGGCGGTCGGCGGATCGGTCGAGAGCGAGCGGTTCTGACGGCGCGAGACGCCGTCGACCTCCTCCGAACAGCCGATCCACCTAGTCCTTCCGGGGCTCCGGGGTAACCCGAACGCCCCCTTTGTCCCCTGATTCGCGTGTTCTGCTCATGCGCTGCCTCGATCCACCCGAAGATGACCGACAACGGGTGGAAGGAGCGGTCATGGCGCGGCGGCGGAGTGACGTCATCGAGAGCCTCGAGGCGCACCCCAACCTGGGCGAGATCCTCGGCGTCCTCGCGCAG
>JAJPKB010000440.1 GCA_021323915.1 Chloroflexota bacterium
AAGGATATGATCGCCCAGCACCACGGCACGATGCTGGTGCAGTACTTCTACCGGCAGGCCAGCCAGGGCATCGAGCAGCCGGTCGACGAATCGGCCTTCCGCTACGGCGGACCCCGTCCGCAGAGTAGAGAAGCGGCGATTATGATGCTCGCCGACGGCGTCGAAGCCACCGTCCGATCGAGCCGCGATCGGTCGGCCGAGAACATCGAGGCAGTTGTCGATCGGATCGTTCGCGATCGGGTTGCCAGCGGTCAGCTCGACGAGTGCCAGTTGACGATGAGCGATCTGCACAAGATTCGCGAGGCATTTCTCTCGGTCCTTCAAGGGATCTATCACCCGCGCATCGAGTACCCGGCCGAAGCGCCGGCGGTGGTCGCCGTGGCGGGTGGAGAACAATGATCGCACCCCGCCCTGGCGATCCAGGCCCGGACGTGACCCTCGAATTGGACGTCGCCCCCGAGCTCGCCGGAGAGGTCGACCGCGACCTGCTGGAGCGGGTAGTGGATGCGACCCTGGCGAGCCAGGGAATCCGTGGTCCGGTCGAGCTGAGCATCGTGGTGACGGACGACGCCGAAATCCAGGAGCTCAATCGAGAGTACCGGGGCAAAGACTGCCCGACTGACGTACTCTCGTTCTCGCAGACGGAAGGTCCGGGATGTTTCCCGGTGCCGGCCGGCGCGCCCCGACCGCTGGGCGACATCGTGATCTCGTACGATCGGGTTCGTGCTCAGGCCGACGAGTACGGGCACAGCCGGCGACGGGAGCTATCCTACCTCACCGTCCACGGGTTGCTGCATCTCCTGGGCTTCGACCACGAAACCGAGTCAGACCGCGAAAAGATGCGAAGGGAAGAGGAAGCAGCGCTCGCCGACGTGCCGCGGGTTTGACGGCCGGTCTGGTGGCTGAGCGTGGCTAGCCACCGGGCACCGGCCCCTCGCGTCGCGAAGGGCGCCGGTCAGGCCGCTGGACGCTGGGTCGCGCGCGAACGAAAGAGCACCACGGCGATCACTGCCGCCGATGCGACCGAGCCGACCGCGGCGACGCCATAGAGAACGCGACGGGTTGCCATCGAAGACGTGGCGACGATGTCCGACGGAACCATGATCGCGGCTTCGAGAAGCTGCTGACGCAGCGACTCGACGAAATCGGGCGCGGGCTCGACGAAAGGAAACGCCTCGTCGAGGGACGCGACGACGAATTGGTCCCAGATCTCCGGTTGACGCCGCGTTAGCTGCGCGGCGAACCCCTCGCCCGCGTTCGTGACCCGTTCGGCCACGCGTGACATAAACTCCGCCACCACCCACTGACTCATTTCCCCCCCATGTTGCTACGTCTCAACTCATCCCGCAGGCTCTTGATCGTGCGATGGAGCAAAGCTTTGATCGCTCCCTCGCTGCGTCCCATCACCGTCGCGATCTCCTCGGTCGACATCTGTTCCACGTATTTCAGGATGAGCAATTGTTGACGATCGGGCGCGAGCCGCCGGACCACCTCGTGTAATTCTCGGCGCTCTTCCGCTGATTCCGCCGAATCGTACGGACTCTTGCCGTCGGCGACGACGTCGGCGATCCCGTCGGTCGAGGTGGCGTGGTGGCGGCTGGTATCGCGGTGCCAGTTCGCCACCAGATTATGCGCGATTCGAAACAGCCACGCCGAAAACGGAACACCCTGGACCTGATACCGATGCAGGTTGCTCAAGGCCTGAAAGAACGTTCGCGCGGTCAGGTCCTCGGCATCCGCGGCGCTGCCGGTTCGGTAATAGACGTAGTTATAGATTCGCCGGACGTGCCTTTCGTAGAGAATTCCGAAAGCATCACGGTCATCGCGGGCGCGTACCGCCAGGACTTCGTCCGGTTCGCCGTTCACCACTCGAAGCCGGTCTCCTTTCACTGGGGGGCGGCCTCGCGCGATGTCCGCGTTGTCCTACACCCATGTAAACACGTGGTTGTGTGCGGCGATACGCGGAGCGTGTGAGATCGAGGCCCGGCTGATGCTATCACGTGCGAACACCCAAGCGCAAGGGTCGAAGCCGAACGACAATCCGATTACCCTGCTGGTCGCTCTTGGCGCGGTTGGCGCGCCCGGTCGCGTCTTGCGCCAGTTTCCTTGACAGGCGACGGCGACCGGTGCTATTTTATTAGCACTCGCCCTATCTGAGTGCTAACCATGTTGCGGACAGACCACGAGCTTACCGAGCGTCAGCAGAACGTGCTGGGCATGATCGTCTCAGAGTACGTCGCCACCGCCGCACCGGTTGGCTCCGACACGATCGTGCGCAAGTATTGCCCTGGCGTCAGCGCCGCGACGGTACGAAACGACATGGTGACGCTGGCGTCGGCCGGGTACGTGTACTTACCGCACACGTCCGCGGGACGGGTTCCGTCAAACAAGGGATACCGTTACTACGTTCGACACCTCATGCACCAGACCGAGCTTTCGCCCGACGAGCGCCGCCTGATCGAGCACCTGTTCCATCAGATCGAGCGCGACCTTGGCCAGTGGATGCAGCTCGCGGCGACGGTGCTCGCCCAATCGACCGGGAACGCGGCCATCGTAACGCTGCCGCGGGTTCGGCAGAGCCGGCTTCGGCACCTCCAGCTGATCGCGACCCAGGAATGTGCGGGCCTGGTCGTGGCGCTGCTGGGGGAAGGGACGCTCCACCAGAGGCTGTTAGTGCAGCCACAGCCGCTCTGCCAGGACGAGCTCGACCGGGTGACGCGACGGCTGAACCTGGAACTGCGCGGGATGCTGGCGGCCGACATTCAGCGGTGGGGCGGAGCAGAATCGCCCCTGGAGCGAGCGGTTCGGGATTGTCTGGTCGACCTGATGCGACGCGCGGATCGTCAGGCAGTTCCGGGTGTGTCGCACGCCGGGGTAAGCTCGCTCCTTGCCCAACCGGAGTTTGCCCGGGGCGACAAGACCCGGGACATCCTCCGGGCGTTCGAGCAGGAATCGCTGGCGGTCGGGCTGGCTGACGCGGTTCTGGAGTACCCGGGCGTACGGGTGATGATCGGCGACGAAGTGCCGTGGCCGGTGCTGCGTGAATGCGCCGTCGTCGGCGCGCGCTACGGGACCGGTCAGGGCGGCGGAGCGATGGCGGTGATCGGTCCGACTCGGATGCGGTACGAGCGGGTGATCGCGACCATCCAATATGTCGGCGAAGTCATGACTGATTTGTGGGCCGAATTGTGCGGGTGAATCAGGCAGTTCGCCCCTCACCACTCTCGGCTCGAGACGGCGCGGGGCGCCGTCGAACGGACGTTGATAATCACACTTTTCACTACCGACGGCCCGACCGGGCTGCATAGCGGAGGACTTTAGATGGCGAAGGTACTGGGCATCGACCTGGGAACCACTAACTCGGTGATGGCGATCATCGAGGCCGGCGAACCGACGGTGATCGAAAACGCCGAGGGGTCGCGCCTGACTCCCTCGGTCGTCGCGATCAACCCCAAGACGGGCGAGCGTCTCGTCGGTCAGGTCGCGAAGCGACAGGCGATCACGAACCCCGAGAACACGATCTACTCGATCAAGCGGTTCATGGGACGGAAGTTTTCGGACGCCGAGGTGCAGCGCACGGCGAAGCTCGTGCCGTACAAGATCAACGAGGCGCCCAACGGAGACGTGCGGGTCCTGATGAACGGTAAGGCGTACGCGCCGCCGGAAATCTCGGCCATGATTCTCCAAAAGATGAAGCAGGACGCGGAGGCGAAGCTTGGCGAGAAGATCTCCCAGGCGGTGATCACCGTGCCGGCTTACTTCAACGACAGCCAGCGACAGGCGACCAAGGACGCCGGGAAGATCGCCGGACTGGAAGTCCTGCGAATTATCAACGAGCCAACGGCCGCGGCGCTGGCGTACGGCCTCGACAAGAAGGAGAAGGAGCAAACGATCGCTGTCTACGACCTGGGCGGCGGTACGTTCGACATCTCGATCCTTCACTTCGGCGACGGCGTCTACGAGGTCGAGTCGACCAACGGCGATACCCACCTGGGCGGCGACGACTTCGACCAGCGGATCATGGACTGGATCGCCGGAGAGTTCCGCAAGGAGAACGGCATCGACCTGCGGCAGGACCGCATGGCGCTCCAGCGTCTCAAGGAGGCGGCCGAGAAGGCGAAGATCGAGCTATCCTCGGTGCTTCAAACCGAGATCAACCTGCCGTTCATCACCGCTGACGCGTCGGGACCGAAGCACCTGACGATGAATCTCACCCGCTCGAAGCTCGAGCAGCTGGTCGGCGACCTGATCGAGAAGACCGTCGAGCCGGTCCGCTCGGCGCTGCGCGATGCCAACAAGACGTCCGATCAGATCGACGAGGTCGTGCTGGTCGGCGGTCAGACGCGCATGCCGGCGGTCGTCGAGAAGGTGCGCAGCATCTTCGGCAAAGAGCCACACAAGGGCGTCAACCCCGACGAGGTCGTGGCGGTCGGCGCGGCGGTCCAGGCGGGCGTGCTGAAGGGTGAGGTCAAGGACGTCCTGCTGCTCGACGTGACGCCGTTGACCCTCGGAATCGAGACCCTGGGCGGGGTGATGACGCCCTTGATCACCCGGAACACGACGATTCCGACGAGCAAGAGCCAGATTTTCTCGACGGCGTCGGATAATCAGCCGTCGGTGGAGATCCACGTGCTGCAGGGCGAGCGCCCGATGGCGACCGAAAACAAGTCGATCGGCCGGTTCATCCTGGACGGCCTGCTGCCGGCGCCGCGTGGCGTGCCGCAGATCGAGGTGAAGTTCGACATCGACGCGAACGGCATCCTGAACGTCTCGGCCACGGACAAGGGCACCGGACGCGAGCAGCGGATCACGATCACCGCTAGCTCCGGCCTGAGCAAAGACGAAGTCGAGCGGATGGTCCGCGAGGCGGAGTCGCACGCCGATGAGGATCGCCAGCGCCGCGAAGAAATCGAGCTTCGGAACAACGCCGACTCGCTGGCGTACACCGCCGAGAAGACGCTTCGCGATTACGGCGACAAGGTGCCATCGGACCTGAAGAGCGACGTCGAGTCGAAGATCGCGGCGGTGCGGTCGGCGCTGCAGAGTGGGAACGCCGGCTCGATCCGATCCGCGACCGATGATCTCAACCAGGCTCTACAGCGCGTCGGTCAGACGGTGTACGGGCAGGCAGGCAGCGCCGCGGGCGGTGGCGCCGGACCGGGGGCCGGCGGCGAAGCCGGCGGGGGAGCCGGCGGCGAGGGCGGTCCGGAGGGCACGGTGGAGGGTGAATTCCGCGAAGTCTAACCCAACTCGACGTTCGGCGACGTAATTGGACCGCGAAGAGGGCGGCATGGGGGCGGTGGTTCGTGGAATCCCTGGAATCCAACGACGCTCCCTCCTCTTCGCGGTCCAATCGTGTTTCGAGGCTTCGGTTCACGCGTTTACCCAGCGATTGATTTGAAAAGGAGTCCCGAGTTTTGTCTGGAAAAGTGCGGGTCGCCGTCATCGGCGTCGGAAACTGCGCGTCCTCCCTGGTTCAGGGGGTCCACTACTATCGCGAGGCACCGCCCGATGAGTTCGTGCCCGGCCTGATGCACGTCACCCTCGGCGATTACCACGTCGGGGACGTCGAGTTCACCGCCGCGTTCGACGTCGATCGCAACAAAGTGGGCAAAGATCTGAGCGAAGCGATCTTCGCCGCCCCGAACAACACCTACCGGTTTGCCCAGGTGCCCCACCTGGGTGTGCCGGTCCAGCCCGGTCTGAAGGGCGATGGCGTGGGCCAGTATCTCGCGGAAATCGTAAAAGTGGACGGACACCAGCCTGCCAACGTGGTCGAGGTCCTTCGCGATACCCACACCGACGTCGTCGTCAATTACCTGCCGGTTGGCAGCGAAGAGGCGACGAAGTGGTACGCCGAGCAGATCATGGCCGCCGGCTGCGCGATGGTCAACTGTATTCCGGTGTTTATCGCCCGCGAGCCGGAATGGCAGCAACGTTTCGTCGAAGCGGGTGTTCCGATTATTGGAGACGACATCAAGTCTCAGGTCGGAGCCACGATCACCCATCGAGTTCTGACACGACTATTCCGCGATCGAGGCGTCAAGCTCGAGCGCACCTATCAGCTGAACTTCGGCGGGAACACCGACTTTTACAATATGCTCGAGCGCTCCCGACTGGAATCCAAGAAGATCTCGAAGACCAACTCGGTGACGTCGCAGCTCGACTACGAGATTGGCAAGGATAACGTGCACGTCGGGCCGAGCGACCACGTTCCGTGGCTCGAGGACCGCAAGTGGTGCTACATCCGGATGGAAGGACGGACCTTCGGCGACGTGCCGCTCAATCTCGAGCTCAAGCTCGAAGTTTGGGACTCGCCCAACTCGGCCGGGGTGGTCATCGACGCGGTGCGCTGCGCGAAGCTGGCGCTGGATCGCAAGCTGTCCGGTCCACTCCTGGCTCCCTCGGCGTACTTCATGAAGTCGCCGCCGAAGCAGTTCACCGACGCGAAGGCGCGCCAGCTGGTCGAAGAGTTCATCCAGGAGTCGACGCCGGTCGGGTGAATCTCACTCTCTTTGGATTCCGACTCGCGGCCCGGGCGTTGCCGTTGCTGCCTGGTCCGCTGGTTAGCCCGCTGAGCGCAATTGCCGGTTGGGGATTCTGGCTCGCGAACGGGCCGGGGCGGCGGGCGGTGCGTGCGAACTTGAGGATCGTGCTTCGCCGGGAGCCTTCGTCCGCCGAGATTCGCGCGGTCTTCATCACCGCTGCCCAGAACTATTGCGATCTCTTCTTTTTGCCGAGAATCCCGGCCGATTCTCTGATTCGGAGCGTCGAGATCGACGGCTGGGAAAACCTGGCCGGCGCGCTGCGCCAGGGGAAGGGCGCGCTCCTGGCTTCGCTCCATCTGGGGAACATCGAGGTCGTCGGGAAGGCGGCGGCCCTGCGGGGATTGGAGATCGTCCTACCGGTCGAGCGCCTGGAGCCCCCGGAGCTGTTGGATTTGATGATCGGGCTGCGGGAACGGGTGGGCTTCCGATGCGAGCCAGTGGGCGAAACGGCTTTCGATCGGATCCGGGACGCGCTGCGGCGCAACTGTATCGTGGGAATCGGAGCGGATCGAATCACCCTCGGCGAAGGTGAGCTGGTGACGTTCGAGGAGTATTCGGCGCGAATGCCGGTGGCGGCGGCCGTGTTGGCCCTGCGCACCGGCGCTCCGCTCTTGCCCTACGCCAGCCAGCGCCTGGCCGGTCATCGCTTCCGCCTGCGCATCGGCGAGCCGATTCCAGTCAGCCGATCCGGGCGGCTCAGCGCCGACGCGCGGTCGATTACCGAAAGCTTGCTCCGAGCGCTTGGCGTCTACCTGCGCGATAATCCGACACAGTGGGTCGTGTTTCGTCGGGTTTGGGAGTCGGACCGATGAGCCTGCGGATCGCCCTGGTCTCACCCTACGACTTCGCCTATCCGGGGGGTGTCGTCGAGCACGTCTGCCAGCTTGATCAGGCGCTGCGCGCGCGTGGGCACGAGACCACGGTGATCGCGCCCTCGTCGGATGGTCCGTTGCCGCGACGGGTCGCGAACTTGATCGTCGCCGGGCGGGTCGTCCGGGTGCCCGCGAACGGCTCCGTCGCGCGGATTACCCTGTCGCTGCGCCTCTCGGGGCACATCAAGCGGATTCTCCGGGACCGCGAATTCGACGTCGTCCACGTCCACGAGCCCTTCATGCCGCTTCT
>JAJPKB010000387.1 GCA_021323915.1 Chloroflexota bacterium
CTCGACGAGAGTGAGGTCGCCTCGCCGGTTACCGCGTATCATCTCAACAACGGCCAGGCTCCGAAACTGGATATCTACCACATTCCTCTCGAAGTCACATCGTTCCTGCGCAAGGTCACCGCAGCAACCTATCGAGCACAGTGGGACGCGCTGGTGAGTCGAGGCTGGCAGCGCCCGACAGCGAAGAGTGCCAGGGCAAGGGCGGAGTCAGAGCCATTCGAGCCGCGACGCAATTATCTGTACGAAGACGTCCTCACGCTGCCCGACGAAGCACCGCGGTTCCTGCGGCGCTATTTCCTGCGTGAGGCCCTGCGTCGCACGTTCGAGGATGACCCGCGCCGCGCATACTCGCCGCTTGGCGAAGCTGATCTGGTGTCCTGGGAGCTTACCCAAATGTTTCTGCAGGAGGTACTTCGCATGGATTCGGTCCGGATCAACGAGATTCGAGGCCTCGGCGACCGTCTGGCCGCTTACGTCCGGAACGAGAACGACCGGCGGTTCTTCCGCGCTTTCCTCACCGAGCAGCGTTATCCCATGCTGCGCCTCGCGCTGATCCGGGCCGACATCGACGCCGTTCGGCGCGGGGAGCGACCAATCGTCACCTTCGAGCAATTCATCGAAATCTTCGAAGACGCGGAGGACGTGCCAAGAGCTGATTGGAGGTTGTCTCGCGACCTCGTGCTCATTCGGATGATCGAGCAGCTGCACGCGAACGGTTGGCTGACCAGCAATGCCGCTGAGCTCGGCGACACCGTGGACGAGGTTAGCGCGGAAAACGGCGCGCTTCAGGCGGCAAAATTCGCAACGGAAGATGGAGAGTAAGCACCATGGCGTTCCTGACCGGCCTGTTCCTCATCGACGCCCCGGCGTCGGCCCTCAACAATCTTGGAGCGGTGGAGGGCGCGCGCACCGATAACACGACCGGCGTCAAGCTCATCCGGGCGAAAGACGGTAGCTATCCTTACGTATCGGCGCAGAGCTTCAAGTACTGGCTCCGTCAGACGCTGACGCACACCGTTCCTGATTGGAAGTCCGCCCCGGTTTACCGCGAGGAGAAGGTCGCCTACACCGATGCGAACCCGATCGAATACTGGGATGATGATCTCTTTGGCTACATGCGCGCGCCATCGAAGCGCGAGTCGGCCAGGGCCCAACGCGCCGCTGACGCATCGCGGGCCGATGAGACTCCGACGACGGACACGATCACCCGGGTCGCGCCATTCCGGGTGAGCACGCTCGTCTCGATCGCTCCGGTGAGCCCGACCGATGACTTCGGGGTCATGGCGCGCCAGGAGGGTGATCCGGTCCCCCACGAGCATCAGTTTTATCGCGCCACGCTTCGGGGATTGTACTCGCTCGATTTGAACGCCGCGGGGACCTTTTCGTACCGACAGAAGACCGGCGCTCGAAATCTGGACGATGCCCGAATCGAGAGGGCCAAGGAACGCGGCCTCGAACATATCGAGAGTCAAAAGGCGTATCGACTGCCCCGCACTGCGCGTGTCGAGCGCGTCCGCGCGCTGTTCGAGGGGTTGGCCCGTCTGGAGGGCGGTGCCAAGCAGGCTCTCCACTACACCGACGTCGCTCCGGCTTGGACAATCCAGGCGGTGACGAAGGGAGGAAACCACATCTTCGGTCACGTCGTCGGCGCGACGCCCCGCGGCCTTCCGGAGGTCAAAGTCGAGGCGCTGGCCGAGGCGCTGCGCGTGTTCGCGGACGACATCCTCTCGCCGGTCTACGTCGGTTGGACCCAGGGCTATCTGGACGATGAGCGCAGCCGCTTCGAAAAGGCGCTGACGGATGGTCCCCTGACGGCCTTCGCTGGCCGCATCACGATCATGCACCCGCGCGAGGCATTCGTGGCGATGGCCAAGGATCTCGGGCGAGAGGCGGTGTGGCTTGATTGACAAGGCGGCACCAACGGAAGTTCTCAAAATCGTCGCCGAGGGACCGACGACGTCGTTTCGCTATCCGCACTTCGCCGTGGGCGTGCAACCAACGTATGAGATGCCGCCGCCCTCGACGATCTATGGCCACATCTGCAGCGCGATCGGCGACCTGGTCGATCCCCGGGGCGTCCGGTTCGCCTATCACTTCACCCACGCGGGTCAGGTCGAGGATCTCGAGCACGTTCACGTCCTCTCACCGTCGACCGGCAGGCTTCTCGGCACGGCGTTCCCGAAGGTGCTCGAAGGCAACGTCAACCCGTTCCGCCGCGCGCTTCTCTTCCGTCCGCGGTTGGTGCTTTACCTGAATCGGCCGGAGTGGGAGGCGGCGTTCCGGAGCCCGCGCTACGCCGTCGTGCTTGGCCGCTCGCAGGATCTGTTCACCTATACGAGCGTCGGTCGGCTGGCCCTCGAGCCGACCAGCCAGGCCTACTTCGAGGCAACAATCGCTCCCTACGAGATGGCGCGGAGAACCGGCCGTGGCGTCGTCGTCCTGATGCCCCGGTTTTTGGACGGCGAGCGCAACCGGGCGCCGGAGTTCGCTCGCTACGTGATGTTACGCGACCGGATCTTTAGCGACGACCTCGTGCGACTGCCCGGTGAGGCAAGCGAGACCTACCTGACGGATCCGACCGCGACGGTCATCCGCGGACGGAGATTGGGGTTGTTCTTTCATTCATTTCTCGATGAGGACAGCCGTGCCACCAATTACTCTGTGGCCTGATTGGCTGGACGATCTCTGGGCGAAGAGCCCGGATGCCTCCGGGCCGCCCGGCGAGGGCTTGGCCGCGCACACCTGGCGCGTCCTGGAACGACTTCGGGACCTGTCCACGGTTCATCCAGGGCTTCCCAGATTGGTTGGGGAGCCACGCCTCTGGCACCGCCTCTTCTGGGCGTGTCTGGTTCACGATCTCGGAAAGGCGGCACCGGGGTTCCAGGATCGGTTACGTGGGCGCATGGATACGCTGGCCGCGCGGCAATGGGGTCAGCACCGGCACGAAGTCATTTCGCTGGCCTTCGCCGCCTGGGTATTTCCGTTTTCTCGCCCCGAACAGTCCGTCGATAAGGTCGGTCGCGCCGATCGACGATGGGTCACCGGCGCTGTTCTCTCGCATCATCGTGACGCTCGGGACATCGAGGCCCTTTATCCCGAGGAAGGTGACGAGGGGCTGGCACAGGTGCTCGCGAGTCTGGAACCATCGACGGTTGACGGCATCTACCGCTGGCTGGCGGAGTGCGCGCCGGCGTGGGCTGATGCGCTCGGCCTCGTCGGCATCGAGCGTATCGAGCTTCCGCCGCGATCCGAGGCGGTCCGCCTCGTGGTCGAGCGCGGAGCGGCGCCGATTCGACGGCTGTTACGGGAGTACGCGCACTGGGTTCGGCAACTGGACGAATGGCCCGGGCCGACAACGTCCACGATTCTGCTGCGAGGGCTTCTCCTGCAGGCGGACCACACCGCCTCGGCGCACACCCGTCCCCTGCGACCACTGACAATCACGGTGGAGGAATTGCGAGCGCGGTGGTCGCTCGCGAACACGTACGAGCACCAGGATCGGTGCGCCGCGACGGACGGTTCAGCGATGCTGACGGCCCCCACCGGCAGCGGAAAAACCGAGGCCGCGCTGCTTTGGGCGGCGCGCCAGGCCGAGAGCTCGGGAAGTATCCCGCGCTTGTTCTATGCGCTCCCCTACCAGGCAAGCATGAACGCGATGTACCACCGTCTTACCACGACCTTCTCGACTCACCGGGTTGGTCTTCAACACGGACGTTCCCTGCTGGCGCTGTACCGCTTCGCCATGGAGGGGGAGCCGAACCCCGCCTTAGCAGCGAGACAGGCGCGCTGGCGCAAAAAGTTGGCTCACCTCAATTACTTCCCAGTGCGCGTGTTCAGCCCGTACCAGATGCTCAAGACGGTGTACCGTCTGAAGGGATATGAGGCCGCGCTTTTGGATTACTACGGCGCCGGGTTCATTTTCGATGAGATTCACGCGTACGCGCCCGAGCGCCTGGGCCTGATCTTGGGGCTCGTCGAGCATCTGCGCTCCGAATATCACGCGCGGTTCCTGGTCATGTCGGCGACGCTACCGGCGATTGCCCGCCGTCGCCTGGGAGCAGCGATCGGGCCGTACACGGCGATCGAGGCGGACGCTGAGCTCTACAACGAGTTCCGACGGCACCGGTTAGAAGTCCTCGACGGCGATTTACTCGACCATCTGGAGATGATTGCCATGCGGGCGCGTCGGGGCGCCCCCGTCCTGGTCTGCTGCAATACCGTTCAGCGTGCCCAGGA
>JAJPKB010000540.1 GCA_021323915.1 Chloroflexota bacterium
ACCGGCGAGAACGTGCACCGCCGGGCGCAGGACGTCTTCGTCGGCCAGGAGGTGCTGACGCCGGGTACGCCGCTGGGCCCGGCCGAGATTGGCTTGCTGGCGACGGTTGGGCGGGCCAGGGCGCAGGTCTTCCGCCGGCCGGTCGTCGCGGTGCTGTCCACCGGTGACGAGCTGATCGAGCCCGACCGTCCCCTGAAGCCGGGCGCGATTCGCGACAGCAACCGTTACGCATTGCTCGCCAGCGTGCGTGAGGCAGGCGGGGAGCCGGTTTCCCTGGGACAGGTCCGCGACGACGAGGCTGAGCAGGAAGCGCTGATTCGGTCGGGACTGGGCCAGGCCGACGTCGTGCTGACTTCCGGCGGTGTGTCGGTGGGAAGCCGCGATCTGATTAAGCCGATCCTCCGGCGAATTGGAACGGTTCACTTCGGACGGGTGCAGTTCAAGCCCGGCAAGCCGACGACGTTCGCGACGGTCGACGGCCGTCTGGTCTTCGGGCTTCCCGGCTTTCCGGTCTCGTCGCTGGTCAGCTTCGAAGTGTTTGTCCGACCCGCTTTACGAAAGATGCAAGGGTATCGGCAGATCCGGCGCCCTATCGTTCAGGTCGCCGTCGAGCACTCGATCCAGCCGTCGGAAGATCGACTCGAGTTCCAGCGCGCGGTCGTTCGATGGCGAGACGGACGCCTCACGGGGCGTTCGACCGGCGCACAGCGGTCGAGCCGCCTGCTTTCGATGGCCGGCGCCAACGCGCTACTGCGGATCCCGCCGGGTACCGCGGAGATTCCGACCGGCGGCCTGGTCGACGCGCTGCTCGTCGGAGAAGTGTTGGACGCCGGGTTGACCTGAAGGCTCGGCCATCGTGACGTCCTGACCCTCGCTTCACCGGGCCGTTCAGATGGCGATTTGGTGTGCTATACTGGCGCGAAGAAGCCGAGTCACCGGTTGCCATCGTCCTCGGGAGTTTTCATGAAGCGTGGGGATCTACTCAGCCTTGGAGACCTGACCCCGGATCGAGTCCACCACTTACTGAGCTGCGCCCTGGAGCTGAAGGCGAACCGCCGTCGGCTGTCCTACCTCGCCGGCAAAACCCTGGCGCTGGTGTTTCAGAAGCCCTCGCTGCGAACGCGCGTCTCGTTCGACGTCGCGATGGAAGAGCTTGGCGGCCACGCGATCTACCTGGGGCCGGACGAGGTTGGCCTCGGCAAGCGCGAGCCGATTCCCGACGTCGCGCGCGTGTTGAGTCAGTACGTCGACGGCGTCGCGGCACGGGTCTTTCGGCACGGCGACATTCAAGAGATGGCGCGCACAGCGGCGGTTCCGGTCATCAACGCCCTGTCGGACTTTTGTCACCCCTGTCAGGGGTTGGCCGATCTGCTCACCCTCCGGGAGCACTTCGGGCAGCTCGACGGTATCCGCCTTGGTTACATCGGTGACGGCAACAACGTGGCCCACGCGCTGGTCTTCGCCGCGGGCAAGGTCGGCTTGCACCTCACGGTCGCCAGTCCGCACGGCTACCAATGCGATGCAGCGGTTGTCGAGCAGGCTCGACGCGAGGCGGCATCGACCGGTGGCCAGATCGTTCTCACGAGCGATCCGACCGAGGCGGCGCGAGATGCCGATGCGCTCTACACCGACGTTTGGACGAGCATGGGCCAGGAACACGAGACGGCGCGTCGGCGCTCCGACTTCGTCTCCTATCGGATCGATCAGCGCCTGCTCGATCTCGCTCGTCCCGAGGCGATCGTTCTCCACGATCTGCCGGCCCATCGGGGCGAAGAGATCACCGACGACGTGATCGAGGGACCGCAGTCGGTCGTGTTCCAACAGGCGGGGAACCGGCTTCACGCGCAGAAGGCAGTGTTACTCTGGTTGATGGCGGAAGCTGACGAGCATGTCGTATGACCTGGGCGCCTATCAGGAGGCCATGCGCGCCGGGCACGCGTTCGCGTGGGACCTCAAGTGGGAGGCGGCGAGTCGCCAGTACCGCATCGCGCTAAGCGAACGACCCGGTGACCCTTCGGCCACGCTGAGCCTGGCGCGCGCGCTCGAGCGCATGGGCGACCTGAACGCGGCGCTGGAGATGTACGAAGAAGCGCATCGCCTGCTGCCCGATCACGCGCCGGTCCTGGTTAGCTTAGTCGAGCTGCAGCAGCGCCTCGCCGATCTTTCCGCGGCCGCGACGTCGTACGTGAAGCTGGCGACCGTCTACCTCGACCAGGGGCAGGAGGGGCGTGCCCGGGACGTCCTGGGGAGACTTGACGACCTGCCGGCCCCCGACGGCGACGCGCTGCGCCACCTGGCGGACGTCGCCACCCGTTTGGATAACGCGGATATCCTGGCATTCGCGCGGGCGCGGCTCGACGCCCTGCCCGATCAGGAGCCGCCCGCCACGGTACCTCCCCGGCCGGTAGCCGAGCCGGAGGCAGAATCGACGGTGGTGGCCGACGAGGCATCGATCGAGGTGCTTCCGAGCTACCCGGCGCCGGTCCAGGCTTTGATCGGGGCTCTGGCGTCGCGGGAGCGGGTGGGTCACCCCCGCGACGACGAGATCTCTCGGCTCGCATCCGGCTGGTGTCCGCTGCCGGCCGAGCTCCTGCGAGTCGCGCCGACCGAGCGAGCGGGCCTGGCCGCCACGCTTTACGAAGTCGCGGAGAACCTTGCCGCCGATCGCCTTACCGCCGCGCGAGATGCTTGCTGGGGCGCGATCGGAACCGCGGCGGATTACCTGCCGGTTCACGTTCAGCTGGCGCGCGTCGACACGGCGGCCGGCGAGAGCGCCGCCGCCGAATGGCGGTTGAAGACGGTCGCCGAGCTGTACGAGGCCCGGGCCGCCTACCGCCAGGCAGCGGAAACCTGGGAGGTGCTCGGCGAAACGATTCTCGGATCGGAAACCGTCCTCGGCAAAGTAGTGGACCTGCTGATCCGTCAGGGCGTTCCTGGCGAGGCGGTTGGGGTTTTGACGGATGCTGCGTCCCGCTGCCTGGTCGAGGATCGGCTCGCCGACGCGAACGGCTTCCTGGAACGTGCCCTCGAGATCACTCCGGAGGCGGTCGAGCTTGGCCTCTGGCGCGCGCGTTTGCTGGTCGAGCAAGCGCGCGCGCCAGAGGCGCTGGAATGGATCGAGCGAGCGATCGAACGCGTCCCCAGCAAACCGACGACTGTTGACCGTCGATTACTCGTCGCGCGGACCATCCTGCTGGCGCGCCAGGGGGAAGAAGCGGATCCCGAAAGCCTGTTTGAAGCTCGGGACGAAGAAAACCGAGACGAATCTCTGGCAATGCTGACCGAGGCAGCGGCCTGGGGCGCCCTCCAGGGGAGCGATGCCCGGTCCTGGTATCTGGCGGGCCAGATTCTGGCGGCCGGCGATGCCGTCGACGACGCGGAGCGCTGCTATCGGCGGGCGCTGTCGATGGATGGCGCCCCGGTAGCGACGATCCAGTTCGCCCTCGGACGCCTCGCGGCAGACGAAGGTGAGTGGACCACGTCAGTTCACTGGCTTTCGGCCTGTCTCGAAAGCGTCGAATCGCTCGCCTTGTTCGATCGCGCCGACGATCTTCTTCGATGCCTGCTCGAAGCGGCGGAGCATCTCAGAGACACGTCGCTACGGGTCCACGCCATGGGTGAGCTGGTCCAGCTTCACCCTCGCGATCCGAATCTTCGCGCCCAGCTGGCGGAGAGTCTGTGGATCAACGGTGAGGCTCGGGCTGCCCGTGAGCAGCTTCATCGGGTTGCCGAGCTGTACGCCGGTGTCGACGATCCGGTGCGCGCGCTCGCCGCGGAGCGGACGGCAGCGGCGATGGGGCCGGCCGAACCATCGGGCCAGTTTCGACTGGCGGAGCGCTGTCTGCGCCTCGGCCTTCGCGAGGAAACGGTCGCTGCCCTGCAGGCGGTCGTGGATCTGGAGGCGCGGCTTGGCATTGTCGAGCTATCGCCGCGGGCGTTGCGTATGTTGATCGAACAGACCCGCCTGACCCGGCCACGCCGTGCGACATCGTACCGCGAGCGATTGGCCCGCATCCGCCCCTCGGATTGGGATGCGCGTCGCTCCCTGGCGCGCGCCTATCTCCGAGACGGCGAGGTTCGACGCGCGGTGATCGAGCTACGGAGCCTTGCCGAGGCGTGCGCGGAAAAGGGACGCTGGTCTGACGCGGCGTCGATCCTTGGCGAGGCGATGCGCCTGGACCCCTGGGACTCGCGGTTGACGGTTGACGCGGCCCATGCGTTGATCCAGGTCGGCGAAGGCGAGGAGGCGACGTCGTTGCTCAACCTGCTGCGTCAGCGCGAGCCCGACAGCCCGGACATCGCACGGCTCGAGGCCGAGCTCGAGAGTCACGAGCAAGAGGACGTCCGGTGAGGCAGATTCCGACCGAAGTCGTGACCGCGCTGGACCGGGTGACGTTCTGGAGCATCCTGGATATCCTGATCGTCGCGGTCATTATCTATGGGTTGCTGAGCCTGTTTCGCGGGACCAGCGCTTTTTCGGCCCTTTACGGTATCGGGTTGCTCCTGCTGGCCGTCGTGGTCGTGAGCGCGCTGCCCGGACTGATCATGCTGAACTGGCTCTTGAGCAACCTGCTGCCGTTCCTTTCGATCGGTCTGCTGATCGTCTTCCAGCCGGAGCTGCGCCGAGCGATGGAACGGATCGGACGGGTTCGTGGGCTGATCAGTCGGCCCCTTACCGCCGGCGATCACGAGAACGTCGAACGGGCGATCTCGGAAATAGCCCGCGCCTGCCGCCGACTTTCGGAGCGGCGGTACGGTGCGCTGATCGTCGTCGAGCGGGAAACCGGACTCCACGAATACACCGACACCGGCGTGCTTCTCGACGCGATCGTGACCAGCGAGCTTCTTCTCACGCTCTTTTTCCCTAACTCTCCGCTTCACGACGCCGCGGTGATCGTTCACGGGGATCGAGTCGTCGCCGCCGGCTGCGTGATGCCGTTGTCGGAAAATCCGCTCGATTCCTCGATGGGCACCCGCCACCGCGCCGGTCTCGGTATCACCGAGCGTACCGATGCTCTCTCGATCGTCGTCTCCGAGGAAACGGGTATCATCACCCTGATGAACAACGGGCGCTTCGTCCGCAATCTCGATGAGGGAAAGCTGCGGAAGGCGCTGACCGGCCTGATCCTGCCTCCGATCGCGCGTACCTTCCGACTCTGGATGCGGCGCCAGGCGCCGGAGAAAACGCCGGTGCCGTCCAAGGGGTAGCGTGACATGGTTTCGTTTCTGCGAAGCAACCTGGTCTGGATGCTGCTCTCACTGCTCCTCTCGATGGGACTCTGGGTCTTCGTGACTTTCAAAGAGGATCCCGAGGTGACCAACGTTTTGTCGAACATTCCGATCGCCGTCCAGGAGCAGCCCAGCACGATGGTCGTCCAGCCGGAGGTGCAGGCAGTTCAGGTGCAAGTGAGCGCGCCGAGCGCGGTCTGGGCGAGGCTGAAGCCCGACAACTTTCGCGCGGTGGTCGACGCCTCGAAGGTGACGCCGGGCTCACAGGAAGTTCCGGTACGGATTATCTCGTCGGATCCGCGGGTGCGGATCGATTCGGTCGACCCGGCGACGATCTTTTTGAAGGTAGACCCGCTACGCAGCAAGTCGGTGCCGGTGGTCGTGGTGGCGAGCGGGACGGTTCCGATCGGCTATCAAGAATCGGGGCCGGCCAAGGTGACGCCGGCGACGGTGACGATAAGTGGTCCCCAGACGGTCGTCGATCAGGTGTCTTCGGTGACGGTTAACGTGAGTCTCGACGGCGTCACCAAATCGATCGATCAGTCTTATAAGCCTACGCCACAGGGGCTGAGCGACAGCGACGCGGCTCGGGTCACCTTGACTCCGCCGCAGGTACAGGTCGACGTGCCAATCACCCAGAAGCTCATGTACAAAACCCTGCCCATCCAGCCGGTCACCTCCGGAAACGTCGCGCTCGGCTACCAGGAGGTCGGAATCACAGTGGATCCCTCCACCGTCACTCTGGTCGGAGATCCGCAGACTTTGACCCAGATGACGACGGTGCCGACGAAGCCGATCGACATCAGCGGTGTCGACGGCGATCGGGCGTACGATGCGGTGCTGGACCTGCCCGGAACGGTAGCCCTCGATCGGTCGCAGTCGATCGTCGTTCGGGTCCTGGTTAGCACGCTGAATGGTAGCAAGACGGTTCTCGTCAGTCCGCAGGTCGTCAACCTGGCGCCGAATCTCAACTATCAGATCAATCCGGGCGCGGTGAATGTGACGCTCACCGGGCCGATCCCCGTCCTCAACCGGATTCAACCGGGCGATGTGGTCGCCACCGTCGATGCAACCGGTGTGACTAACGGGAGCCAGGCAGTCAACGTTCAGGTAAAGAGTCCGGATTTGCTCAAGCTGGTGAGCGTGCAGCCGCAAAAGGTCACGCTCACGGTAAAATGACGTGAGGAGGTTGCGATGGTGACACCGTTGGTCGCGCTGGTCGGCCGGCCCAACGTGGGAAAGTCCACGTTGTTCAACCGGATCGTCGGTGAGCGCGTGGCGATCATCGAAGACGTCGCGGGCACCACTCGTGATCGATTGTATTACGAGGCGGACTGGGCGGGGCGCGAGTTCACCATCGTCGATACCGGTGGCCTCGAGATTGAGCCGGGCAGCGACATGGCCCAGCGCGTCCGGCAACAGGCGGAAGTGGCGATTGCCGAGGCCGATGTCGTGGTATTCGTCGTCGACGTGCGGCAGGGGGTCACCCCCGGCGACCTGGACGTCGCGAAGATCCTCCGAGGAACCGAAAAGCCGGTGGTCGTGGCGGTGAACAAGGCGGACAGTATGGCCCAGCAGCTTTCCGCCGCTGAGTTCTACTCGCTCGGCTTACCCGCCGTATTTTCGCTGTCCGCGCTTCACGGGACCGGAACCGGTGATCTGCTCGACGCCGTGGTCGAGCGGCTGCCCCCCCCGACCGAAGAGGTACCCGACGAGACCGGCGGAGTGCGCGTCGCCCTGGTCGGTCGGCCAAACGTCGGCAAGTCGTCGCTTTTCAACGCGATCGCCGGCAAGGAACGAGCGGTCGTCACCGACATCCCTGGGACCACTCGCGACGTCGTGGATACGCGTCTCGAATTCGACGGGAGAGCTCTGACGCTACTTGACACGGCCGGTATGCGGCGCCGAGGCAAGGTCGAGCACGGCATCGAGTACTTCAGCGTTCTTCGCACCGCTCGGGCGATCGAACGCGCCGACGTCGTGGTGGTCGTGATAGACGCGATGGAAGGGGTGACCGCGCAGGATACTCACCTGGCGGGCTTCGCGCGCGACCAGGCGAAGGGCATTGTGCTGGTGGTCAACAAGTGGGACGTGATGCCGCGGAGCAATCAAGTGCGCCAGGATTGGACGCTTCGGATACGCGAGGACATGAAGTTCATCCCGTACGCTCCCCTGTACTTCGTCTCGGCCACCGAACGGTGGAACATCGGCGACGTCGTGTCCGAAGTGTTCAAGATCTGGGACGAGCGGCACAAACGGGTGCCAACGCCAACGCTGAATGAGTTCCTGCAGGAGGCTGTTCACGCCCACAGCCCGGGCGCGACGCGCGGACGGCCGTTCAAGATCTATTACGTTACGCAGGCGACGGTGAATCCACCCACCTTCGTCTTCTTCGTGAATGACGCGAGCCTGGTTCAGTTCTCCTATCAGCGCTACCTGGAGAACCGTCTTCGCGAAGCCTTTGGGTTCGAGGGCACGGCGATCCGTTTGATCTTCCGAACGAGGGTCGAGCGGGGAGCCGCGAAGAGAGCATGATCATCGCGAGCGTGTTCGTCGTCATCGCCGGTTATCTCCTGGGGGCGATTCCGGTTGGCCTGCTCGTCGCGCGCTGGCGACGCGGAATCGATATCCGCCAGTACGGGAGCGGGAGCACCGGGGCGACCAATATCCTGCGCACGCTTGGGTGGAAGTCATCGGCGATCGTGTTTACCGGCGATCTGGCGAAAACGATGGTGCCGGTTCTGTTCGCCTGGTTCGTGATCGGCTCGCCGCTCGTCGCATCGATAACCGGCGTCGCGGTGATGGCGGGGCATTGTTGGCCAGTCTACGCGCAGTGGAGCGGAGGACGCGGCGTGACGAGCTCGCTCGCCGCGTTGCTGGTGATCCAGCCGCTGGTCGCGATCGGATCGCTGCTCGTCGCGGCGATCGTGATGGCCCGGTCGCGGTTTGTCTCGCTCGGCTCACTCGCCGGGGTCGCGTTTGGCGCTGTCGTGATGATCATTCTGATCGTCGACCGGTCAGCCCCTCTCGGCGACCTGGTGTTCGTGATCGGTGCTCCTCTGGTCGTATTCGTCCGGCACCGGGACAACATCATCCGTCTCCTCGCCGGTACCGAGCGTAAGATCGGTCAACAGGTCAACGGCTCGCGGCGAAAGAAGAACGCGACGACCTGACTAGGCCAGGCGAGGACTGCCCTGGCGCCGTCGTGGGAAGACCACGTGGAACACCACGGTGATCAGGGCAGCGGGAAGCAGCAGCCACGAGCCGATGCCGCGCTGACTCGTTCGTCCGGCGCGGCCCGCTTCTCCCACCTTTGCAAGTTGCTCGAGGAGATCCTGGCGTTGCGCCTGGAGGGCGACCCGCTGAATGTCGTGCAGGTCGGACCCGAATCCATAGCGACGGAACATACGGTCCTGCGATCGGATGTGCTCGATCTGCGCGTCGACCTCCCGCAGCTGAGTCCGGAGGCGCGCGCGCAACAGACGACGGGTTTCCTCGATCATCGTGACCACCTCGTCATGATATAGACACACCGAATGACGGGCCGATGCGACGTGAAGACAACAAGCCGCGCGCACGCCGACGTTGGCGGGTGGCTACGATGCCGGGGTGGGCAGCCCAAACGGGCGCGAGGAATGTTTCAACAAAACTAAAACGAAACCCAGCCCTTCGTTCGCGGTGGGCGGATTATAGCATCGGAGGCCGGGCGGCCGCAAGCTGAAACAAGAGTTCGAGATTCGGGCCCCCGCGCGAAGCCGGGGCCTCAGTGCCAGACCAGGGCGGGGGTTCGGGGATGTCCACCGGGATTTCCACACGTGGGGTGGTTGGGCGCCATCGCGGGGCGTCCTCTGGGCCGGGTGCCCTGATTCTGCACCAGCCGCATCCTGGTGCAAGGGTTACAAAATCGTTTGACCGAACGCGGAGAGGATGAGATCGGCGGCAAGCTGGCCGGTTTGATTCGCGTGATCGCGGATAGCGTTGACCTCGACGAACTCGGCCAGGGCCAGGGTGCCGGATTGCGCGATCGTCTCCAGCGCCAGGTGCGCCTCGCGGACGGTGATGCCGCCGGAGACCGGCGTTCCAACGCCGGGAGCAAACAAAGGATCGACGACGTCGAGGTCGAAGCTGACGTGCAGCGAGCGAGGCGGCGGCTTCAGATACGCGAGCGCGCGCTGGACGACGTCGTGGATGCCGGACCGATCGACCTCGGCGATGGTAAATACTTTCAATCCGGTCCGCTGAATGAAATTCCGCTCGCCCTGGTCGAGACTGCGAACGCCGACCAGGGCGACGTGCTCCAACGGCAGGCGATGCCGGTTCCACTCGAGGCCGTCGAAGAGATCCGGCGCCAGACCGAGGGCCACCGCGAGCGGCATTCCGTGGACGTTCCCGCTCGGCGTCGTGGCCGGCGTGTTGAGATCCCCGTGCGCGTCGAGCCAGAGCACGCGCAGGTCGGGCCGCTGGTCGAGGGCGCCGGCAAGGGAGCCGGCGGCGAGGGAGTGATCGCCCCCGAGGATCAGCGGGGTTGCGCCGCGAGCCAGGCTCTGGCCAACGCTCGCTCGGAGCGCGCAGCACACGCGCGCGACCGCATCGGCGTAGCGAGCGCGAGGGTTCCCCTCGTCGACCGATTCGGCGACCGGGGCGTTCAGGTTGCCCAGATCCACCGCTTCTTGGCCCAGCGCCCGCAGGCGCGGCACCAGCCCGGCGTGGCGAACGGCGGACGGTCCGACGTCGACGCCCCGCAGCCCGGCGCCGAGGTCGAGAGGCACGCCGACCACCTCGATCCGTCGTGGGTGGCTCATAGATCCTACTTGAGCGGAGAGTACGGCGTCGCCTTCATGAAAGTTGAGGTGACGCGAGCCACGATGGGGCCGCTTTCCTCGGACTTCGCGCGAACCGCTTGCCACTCCGGATCGGCCTGAAACGCGCCCCAGGCTCGCTCGCGGTGCGCCATATCTTCCCAGGCGAGCACGTAGGTGAGGCGATTGCTCACGCCGATGACGTCTTCCCAGTACGCGACCTGTTTGATCCCATGCCGCTCGAAGATGCGGCAGGTGTGGTTCTGAAACCGCTCGTGGAGGGCGCCAAGGCGGCCGGGGCAGGTATCGTAGATGCGAAGCTCGTAGATCATCAATCCTCCTCCCGCGTTCTCCCTGGAGTATACCCGCATGCTATAATCGGCGGCAACGTAGGGACTGGTCTATCCCTCGCTCCCGAGGTGTGGGACGGGGCGCCGGAAACGTGACGATCTATCCGCCGGGACGAGATCTCGCCCCCGGACCTTTCGAAGAGGGGATGGAGTTCCCTGACCCAACCACAGGAGGAAGGTCGGTGTACCCAAAGGATCTGCGTTACACGAAGGACCACGAATGGATCCGAGCGGTCGGCAGGCGCGGCGTCGTCGGCATCACTGCCTACGCGGTGGAGCAGCTGGGCGACGTGGTGTTCGTCGAGCTGCCGAAGGTCGGCGCGGATCTGGAGCAGGGGAAGCCCTTCGGGGTGGTCGAGTCGGTGAAGACGGCGTCCGATCTGTACGCGCCGGCGAGCGGAAAAGTGGCCGAGGTGAATCAGAAGCTCGTCGATCAGCCGGAGCTGGTCAACCAGGATCCCTACGGCGAAGGATGGATGATTGAAATGGACCTTTCAGACCCGGCACAGCTCGATTCCCTCCTGACCGCCGAGCAGTACGAGGCGCAATTGCCGACGTGACGGCCCCAATCAGCGCCATTGTCGTCGCGGGTGGCGAGAGCCGGCGCCTCGGACAAGACAAGCGCTTCCTTCGTCTCCGGTCATCCCAAACGCTGCTCGAGGCAACCGTCTCCACGGTCGCAACCCTGACCGACGACGTTCTGGTGGTCGTTTCGACGGATCCGGCGCGGTTTGCCGCGCTACCGGCCCGCGTGGTCCAGGATCCCTGCCACGGCGCCGGGCCGCTCAACGCGCTGGTCGCCGGCCTGGCCGCGATGAGACACGATACCGCGCTCGTGGTGGCCTGTGACCTCCCTTTTCTCAACCCAACGCTCCTCCGGGCGCTGCTCGAACAGCCTCGCGACTACGATCTGCTGGCTCCGCGCCGCGCCGACGGCCGGCTGGAGATGCTGCACGCGGTTTATCGGAAGACGTGTCTGGACCCGGCCCGTCGGCGACTGGCCGACGGGCGTCTTCGGATGGCCGGGCTGATCGACGACGTGCGAACCCGGATTGTCGAAGAGGCCACCCTGCGTCGCTACGATCCAACCTTGCGCTCTTTCCTCAACGTGAATACACCCGACGACCTGCGACTCGTCGCCGAGCTCCTCGCGCGGGCCGACGGCCGGGTGCCTCCGACGGTTTCCCCATCCGACAACCTGATGCCCGGAACGAAACGGTAACCGCGGCTCGAACGAGCCGTCTGCCGCCAAAACGGCAGCGCCGGTGTGCCTTGGACCCGGTACAGCAAATGCGACCGATATTTTCGACCCTTCTTCTCGTCTCGGAGCGAGTGTGATGGAGTCGTCCAAAAGTAATATATAATGTAAGACGACCCACGACTTTCTCCAGGGAGGCAATTTGGGAGAAGAAACGGCTCCGATCCGAATCGCTGCGATTGCCGACGTTCATTGCTACGACGAGCTCCGAGGCCGACTGCGGTACGAATTGGAACCGGTCAACGAACATGCCGACGTCCTGGTCCTGGCTGGCGACCTCACCCTCTTCGGTAAGCCGGACGAGGCCCGCATTTTCGCCGAGGAGCTGCGGGAGGTGCGGATCCCCATGATCGGCGTGCTCGGAAACCACGACTACGAGATGAATCAGGAGCAGACGATCCGACAGTGCATGTGCGACGCCGGCGTTTCGATGCTCGACGGCGATACGACGACGCTCTTGATTCGGGGACGGTCGGTAGGCTTTGCCGGAGTGAAAGGCTTCTGTGGAGGATTCGGCGAGCGTTTGGTTGCTCCGTTTGGCGAGAGCCCGTTGAAATCTTTCGTGCGCGTGGGACAAACCGAGGCCGAAAAGCTGGAGGCTGGGCTTCGTGACCTGCGGCATCGGGGCGCGGTCGACTATCTCGTCGCCATCGTCCACTACGCGCCGATCCGTCAGACGGTGGTTGGCGAGTCTCCGGAGCTTTTTCCCTTCCTTGGCAACAGCAGTCTATGTGAGCCGATCGATCGTTACGAAGCCGACGTCTGCTTCCACGGTCACGCGCACTACGGCACCCGCCTGGGTCACACGACCAAAGGCATCCCGGTGTATAACGTGGCGCGCCCACTGGTGCGGAATTACGTCGTCCACACGCTCCAGCCGACCGGCAGTCCGGTGGCCACCTAGCGCAGAAACAGGGTAACCGGCCCGGCCCAGAGGGCGGCCCGCGTTGGTGCCCCCCGCACGGGTCGATTATCTGAAAAGGCTGGCCCGAATTGGTGGAGTCGCGGCGACTCTTGGAATCCGGACCGTGACACGATAGTATCGTCGTGACCGAATCGGAATGCCTTTTCGGGGATCAGAAATGCGGCGTGTTCGCGTTGTAAATTCTACCCGCCAGGTGGTGCTGGCGGAGCAGGCCGAGGTGGCCGATTCATTTATTCGGAGAGGCATTGGCCTGCTCGGTCGGTCAGACTGGTCGCGGGCAGATGGACTGGTGATCGTTCCCTCTGACGCCGTCCACAGCTTCTTTATGAAGATGACGATCGACGTGCTGCATCTGACCAAAGACGGCACGGTCAAGAAGATCCTCCACTCGATGAAACCCTGGAGAATCGGTCCGATCGTCCGGGGCGGCCACACCGTCGTGGAGCTGCCGCCGGGCACGGCGGCACGCACCGGCACGGTTGCGGGCGACCGCATCGCGCTCGACTCGGTCGCGATCGAGTTTACTGGGCATTGAGGCATCCACTGGGCGCCTGATCGCCGTCCAGGCCTGCCGCGCCGCCGAGCCGAAGGACGCCTGGAGAGATTCCCCTGGCCCCTCGTCTTGACCGCGCGCTAATGGCCAGGTTGCTTCGAGGCCTCGGATAGCCGCTCGATCGCATCCCAGAGGGCATCGCGCGACGGCGCCTCGAGATTCCCAACGACGCCGTTCCGGCGAAGGTGGCTTGGCCCCGCTACCACCTGGCCGATGGGCACCGCGCCGGCCCCCATTCCACGGAGGGCGTCGATGACCGCAGCCGGTACGGGCGTCGCGATGAGCAGCGCCCCAGACGAAACCAGGTTCAGCGGGTCGATTGCGAGGGCGCCGCAGATCGCTCGCGTTTCATCGCGCACCGGAATCTGATCCCCATCGACTTCGATACCCACGCCCGCGGCGCCCGCCAGCTCGGCCAGCGCCCCGAGGACTCCTCCTTCAGTCGCGTCGTGCATCGCCGAGACTCCCTGCTCGGCGGCGGCGAGCGCCGGGCCGACGACGCTGACTTCGCCGGAAAATGACCTCGCTCGGCGTAGCACCTCCACCGAGACGTATCGGTCCAGGACCTCGCCGAAGTCGCTCGCGAGCACCGCCGTACCCTCGAGGCCGGCCGCCCCGGTGAGAAGCACCGTATCGCCCGGGCGTGCGCCGTCGCTGCGAACGTACCGGTCGCGCCCGGCGCGACCGAGCGCCGTGACGACCACGATCGATCGGTCGAGGCCAGCGGTCACCTCGCTGTGTCCGCCCAGGATCTCGATGCCGAGCTGTCGCGCCGCGCGATCGGCGTCCTCCATCAGGGTGCGGGCATCGTCAGCGGCGGTGGATGGCGCGAGCAAGAGCGTCAGCAGCACGCCCACCGGTCGAGCTCCCATCACGGCGACGTCGTTTGCCGCGATCTGCACCGCCAGCCACCCCGCGTTCCGACCAGCGCCGGTGATCGGATCGGTCGAGAGGACGGCGACCTGGTCTCCAAAGTCGATCACCGCCGCGTCGTGACCGAGCGCGGCGTGCACCAGAACGTCCGATCGATTGATACCACGGCGCGGAAAGACGTAAGACGACAACTCGCTCGGGCTGAGCTTTCCAGGTCTCAATCGACATCTCCGGAATCGGTTCAGATTTACGGAGCCGTTACCTGTTTCGATGAAGGCATCACTTATTGTACCGCTGATCGCGACGTGGGCCGAACAGGCTATCCCGAACGGGCCAGAAAAGCAGCTTTTCAGCTAGTCGGTCGTGGCTTAGCGTAGGAGGGGTGTTGGAAGGCCAGGGGCCCGGGCGCGGGGTCCGGATAGATGAACGGCGTTGGACCAAGCCCAATCCTGACCGATGCCCGCCCGTTGAGGCACACGGATCGATCACGGCAGGAAGCAGAGGGTCCGATATGGATCGCCCACCCGAGCGCGAACCCTTCAAATTCTATTCGGGTCAAACTCACGGTCCGCCTCCGAAGCCACCGGCCGCTCCCGACCCGGCCCCCAGGAAATCCCTGCCATCGGCGGTCGTCGCGGCCGCGGCATTCGCGGTCGCCGCGATCCTCGTCGTCGTCTACCTGGCGGTCGAGTCGGTCCCAGTTTCCGATGCGAGCGCCCGAGCGACCGCCGTGGCGTTGGCGACGACGATTGGCCAGGTGACGCCGGCCGTGGCCGGTGAAACGCTCGCGCCCTCGCCAACGCCGAGCGCCCCACGCTCACCCGAGGAGATCGTGCGCGCGGCGATGGACGACGTGGCCAGGATCAAGACGAACGACGGCGAAGGGTCGGCGTTCTTGATGCAGCGCCGTGGTGCCGACGCGATTTTCGTGACCAACGCGCACGTCGTCTCCGGAGCGATGAGCGTTACTGTCGTTACCCACGACGGCGTGAATCGGTCTGGCGCGGTCCTGGCCCGAGATACCGATCACGATCTGGCAGTCGTGGCAGTGAAGGACGTGAGCGGCCTGGCTCCATTGCCGATGGGAAACTCGGACCTGCTCAAGGTCGGCGATCAGTTGTACGTGATCGGATTTCCCCTGGGCAGCACGCTCTCGGGCGACGCGACGGTCACCCGAGGGATCCTCTCGGGGCGGCGAACGGTCAACGGGATTACCTACCTCCAGACCGACGCGGCGATCAACCCGGGCAACAGCGGCGGTCCCCTCCTGAACTCGTCCGGACAGGTCGTTGGAATCGCGACCTGGCGCTTCGACAGCGCCTTCGTTCAGGGAATCAACTTCGCCATCCCGTCGTCGCTGATCGAGGAAACGTCGAATCGCCTGCTCCAGTCGAATCCGACTGACAAGCCTGCCCAGGCGGACGTCTGGCTGACTATATCCTCGCGCGGCGCTCCCCGGGCTCGCGGTGGCCAGGCCGAGGTCTGGACCGGCACCGAAATGATCGTCTGGGGAGGGTTGACCGCGTCGGGCAGCGTCGCGACGGGCGCCCGCTATGATCCGGTGACGGCCACCTGGAAGCCGATATCGACGGTAGGCGCGCCCAGTCCACGGATGGATCCTTACGTGGTTTGGACCGGCAAGGAAATGATCGTCTGGGGAGGAACTCGGGCGCTCACGGCGTCGACCTTTCTGTCCGACGGGGCCCGGTACAATCCAGCTTCCAATACCTGGACGCCGCTTCCAAAGAGTCCGCTGAGCCCGCGGATTGGAGCCGATGCAGTCTGGACTGGCGACGAGATGATTATCTGGGGCGGCATGGGAGGAAGCTTCTCCAGGCCACGGATCCTCGGCGATGGTGCACGCTACAACCCGGCGACGGACCGGTGGACGATGCTGCCCTCGGCGGGCCAGCCCGGCCCACGAATCGGCGACGTGATGGCGTGGACCGGCAAGGAAATGGTCGTCTGGGGTGGGCATGGGCAGGTTGGGCCGTCGGGTGATCTTGGTGACGGAGCGCGGTACAATCCCAAGACGAACACCTGGGCACCGATGTCGACCGTCAACGCCCTGGTGCCGCGCTGGGGCTCGTTCGCGGTGTGGACCGGAAAGAACCTGATCATCTGGGGAGGCCAGGCCAGCACGCGTCAGTACGGCGATGGCGCCAAGTACGATCCGTCGACCGATTCGTGGACGCACATCTCGGCGGACAACTCGCCCCTGCCGCGTGAAGGCGGCCAGGCGCTCTGGACCGGTCAGGACATGATCATCTGGGGCGGCCTGGACGTCACCGAGCAACCGATGATGAGTGGCGGACGCTACGATCCGGTCGCCGACAAGTGGACGCCATTGCCAGAGTTTCCGCTTGATCCGCGCATGGACGTACCGGCGGTATGGGCGGGCGATCAGATGATCGTCTGGGGTGGCTCCGTTATCGAGGGGACTCGCGACCAGGCTGCCTTCGCCTTCTTTGACGACGGGGCTCGGTTCGTCCCGTCGCCGTCGTGAAAGGTGGTGGAAACCTCCAGCCCGGAATCTTCCCGGTGGACGGCGCGGGTTAGCGAGAAAGCACGCGCGTAGGTCAGCCGGTGGCGCCGGTCGGACGACCGGATCGAGCAATGCGTCGGATATCCACCGGCCAATTCGAACGGTCAGGCGACGCGATCCGGTCGAACGTTCCCCTCTTTCACCGTTCGCTCGGCCTCGAGACGGTCCTGTTCCAGGTCACGGGTTGTCCATCCTTGAGCAAGCACCCAGGGCTCCCGCCCGTCGAGGTACCCCTCGCGAACGTCGACCAGGAAGGAGTAGCGGTCGATCAGAGTTCCGCGGAATTCGCAAGGATTTCGCACCGGCTGCTGGCGCTGGATGCGCCAGCGATCGATCAGTTCTCGGACGAGCCAGGCGGGGATATCCGCCTGGTCGGACGGATAGACGAAACGGTAGAGGTTGACGTAAAACATCAACAGTTGCCAACACCTATCGAATCGAGTCAACAGGTGTCGCCAATCGATCGAGCGATGGCAGGCATTGATCAGGTGCAGGACGTCGGCGCCGTCGAAACGCTCGCGGTGGGCCACGTAGGCCTTGATCCAGATCAAATCCTCGACCGGACACATGCGCACCGGTTCTCCAAGAACGGTGGTCGGCTGACCGCGTTCGTACCATTGGCGGTCGATTGGCGCGCGCCAGCCTCCGAAGCCGAAGATGAGGTCGACATAATAGAGTCCGCGGTACGCGTGGGCAAGCCAGTGAGGTGCCGGTACCTCGACCATGTAGCCGTTGGAGGCGAGGGCGGTGAGCGCGGCGGTGACGTCGCCAGGGGTGAGGAAGAGGTCGAGGTCCTTGGTGTTGCGCCACAGGCCGGTGTAGTACCCGACCGCGGCGGCGCCGGCGACGACGAACTCGATGTTGCTGGCGTTGAGGATTCGCAAGGCGCTGGCGTGCGCCTCCTGCTCGGCGGCCGAGATAACGACAGGATTCATCGATCTCCTCGAAGTGTCGCGTCAGACTAAGAGTAAAGAGGCATCGCTTGCAATACTGTTGCCATCCCAAGTCGAATGACCGGCACGCGGCGACGGGCCGCCCGTCCAGGGTCCGGTAGTCCGACGATGATACGATATTCCGATGTACGAGGTGCTTGTCCGCCAAGGTGGAGACGGATAGACTTTCCGTGATGAAGCCAAGACAAAAAAACAGGCAGGCGAGCGAATCGGCACGGATTTTGCCCCCCATGACCCGACGTTGTATGCTGCGGTGAGGAGGTTCGGCGATGCAAACCACCAACCTATCCAACGTGTGGGGAACGCGAACCGGATCGAGCCCGCTTTCGTCTCCGGATCGCCTTCGACACCCATCACGAACTCAGGAACAAACGCTGTTCCTCCATCGCTTCGAGGTACTGCTCACCAAGCGCCACCAACACGCCGCCCGGTTGCAGCCGGAAGACTGGCGGATGCGCCTTCTTGACAAAGCGTTGTACTCTACCTATCGGGATTGTCTTGATCTGAGCGTCGGCGACGACGCCCGCGAGATTCTTCGTCGCGAGCGCGACGCGGCGCCATCCTGAGGTAGGCCATGGCGCGCGTCCACGAGAGTATCGTCGTTTCGGCGCCGATCTCCGACGTCTTCGACCTGATTGCCGATTACCGGCGCGCGCTGGAGTGGATGGAAGGGTTCAGCCGGTTTGACCTGATGCCGGGTCCGAGCAAAGGTGTAGGGGCGCGCGTGCGCGCCGCGGGAACTTTCCTTGGTTTCACCCTCGAAACCGAGCTCGAAATCGTGGAGTACGAGCGTCCCTATCGGCTGGTCTCCCGCTCGACCGGCCCGATCAAGGCGCTGACTACCTGGCTATTATCCCAGGACGAGTCCGGAACCCGAGTCTCGTTCGCGGGGGATTACAGCCTCCCTCTCGCGTTGCGCCTCGCTGGTGACCGTGCTTTCGAGCAAGTGGTCGCGGGCCAGATCCGGCGCTCTCTCGTCAACTTACAGCGGCTTTGCTAGAATAACCCCGAACTTTCAACCTTGACAGCTACGGGGAGGATTCTCGTGCGGGCGACTCTGCTCAATGCGCTGCGGCAGCATCCCATGCTCGTCGCCTGGTTGATCCTGGCGGTCGGAATGGTAGCGATGCTGTTGTACGCCGCGAAGGACGTCGCGCTCCTGCCCACCCAGATCGCGGCGCTGATCGTCGCGACCGTGCTTTTGGCAGGCGCCTGCGTCTGGATCCTCACCTGGGAGTGAGGTTCGTTGGCGGACGCCACGGTCGATCATGATCAGTGAGTCGCCCTCGATCTCCGGCAACGTTCAGTCGATTAGCGGCGCCGGCTTTTCCTGGACGAACGTCGAACGTCCATCCCGCGCCGATCTCGACGACATCGCTCGGAGCTGGGACGTCGGTTCAGCGGACCTGGCGCTGGCGTTAGATGGGTCTCAGACGTGGGGTACCTTTCGTCGCGAGCACTACCTGATGATCCGCGTCCAGATTCCGTTGCCCTCGCCAAGCCGTCAGCATCAAACCCCGCTAACCTCGCCGGTCGTGGTGTTCGTTCGCCCGGACTCGCTCCTGACGATCCACTCGGGGCAGTTTCGGGGGCTCAACCGGTTGTTCCAGCGGCTATCGTCGGATGCCGCGGCGCGGGAAGCAGGCTTCGCGGAAGGAGTCGGCGGCGTTCTCTTTTCGATCGTTCAGCGTCTCGTCGAGACGCTGGCATCGGAGCGGACGCGTATTGATCACGGCATTTCGCTCCAGGAGGGCGACATCCCTCGAGCGGCCGGCGCTAGCTTCATCGCGGCGATCGTCGACCGCCAGCGGGACGTGCGCGTCTTGCGCCAGGCCGTCGCGCCGCTGCCCGGCGTGATCCGTGGCCTGGCTGAGATCGATCTTGGGCTGATCGCCCGCGAAGACTGGGAGCACCTTGCCCGGCGCGTGGATCATCTCCTGGCGGACCTGGACGGCGCGGCTGACGCACTGCGAAGCCTGATCGCGGTGGCAGAAGTGGCAACCAACCAACGCCGCACGGAATACGTACGCGCGTTGGTTGTCGTCGTCGCGGTGGCGCTTCCGGTCTTGACGACGACCACACTCCTCGTGCTGATCGTCGGAAGCCCCATCTCCGGCCAATCCAATGGTTTGCTTGCCGCTGTCTTGATCGTCGCGGCGGTGCTTCTCGGCACGTTACTCGTCCTCAAGCGAGGTCGAGTCCTGTAGCCGCCGGTCGGGTTAGTGCCTCGCCGGATATGCACTACTAGCTGACGATCTTTTCGATGCGGTAGCGAACGATGCCAATCGGCGCCGCCACCTCGATCTCGTCGCCGACGCGGCGGTCGATCAGCGCCTTACCGACCGGCGACACGATCGAGATGCGGCCTGCCACTGGATTCG
>JAJPKB010000268.1 GCA_021323915.1 Chloroflexota bacterium
GCCGCCGATTGCTTTGGGCGTCCGACGGACGTATAGTTTGTGGGAGCGGGCATCGCCGCGCGAGCGAAAAGCCTCTGGAGGAGCACCGACATGGCCATTTCTTCCCTGGATACCCGCGCGTATCGGGTCCCCTGGAACGGGGCCGAGATCGAGCTTGCCCTGCCGGCCGAGCAGGTCCGGGCCGATATCCGCTTTACCGACCTTCCCCCGTTGACCGACCCGGCCGCGGCTTTCTTGCGGGCCATGGAAGAACCGATCGGTCGCCCACCCCTGGCGGAGATCGTCCGGCCCGGGGCGAAGGTGGCCTTGCTGACCGGCGATCGCATGACCGACTTCATGCTCGGCTCCCGCGATGGACTCGGCCACGTTATCCTGGATTACCTGAACCGGGCCGGCGTGCCTGACGAGGACGTGACGCTGGTCTTCGCCTGCGGCACTCATCCCCACCGCAACGCCGACGAGAAGCTTGGGCCGAAGCTGATCAACCGGGTCGGTCGCTACGTGAGGCACCTGGCGACCAACGACGACGATCTGGCGTTCGTCGGCTATACGAGTCACGGGAACGCCGTCTGGCTCAATCGCGCCGTGGTCGAAGCCGACGTGGTGATCGGCGTCGGCGAGATCAGCCCGAACACCCACGGCGGCTGGTGCGGAGGCGGCAAGATGATCCTTCCCGGCGTCGCCGGGCGAGCCACCGTCGAGCACAATCACCGTCAGCTCATGCGACCGGATACGCCGCTCGGCCTGACCGATGGCAACCCCCTTCGTCGCGACATGGAAGAGGGCGCCGATCTGGGGCGTTTGGCGTTCAAGATCGACGTTCTGGTCAATTCGAGTCAGCAGATCGTGGCCGTGTATTCGGGCGACTTCCGCAAGGAGCACCGGACGGCGATCGACGAGGTTGGCCGAGAGATCTGGATGACCCGGCTGGAGCCGGCCGACATCGCGGTCTATTCGCCGGGCGACGGCCGCGAGCAATACCTCGAGAGCTCGCTTTTCATCACCCTCGATTCCGCCGAGCTTGCCACGAAGTCCGACGGCGTGATCATCCTGGTGGCCTCGGCGGCGGGCGGCTACGCGCCGGCGGGCGGCGGGCTCCAGTACAACGAGCGCCAGACGTCTCGCGAGATCTTCAAGCTCAGCTCGCCCGAGATCGCCCGAGCCATGATCGACGCGGATGGCAACGTGCGGACGGCTTCGATCCTGTTCGCGGCCAAGCGCGTCCTCGAGCAGCGCACGGTGATCCTCGTCGCCGAGGGGATCGATCCGGCCGAAGCGCGGGCGTTTGGATTCGCCGACTGCGTTCGCTCCTTCGACGACGCCCTGGAGCGCGCATTGGCCTGGAAAGGGCGCGATGCGACCGTGGCGACCTGCTTTCCGCGCGGAATCCAGTGGCGCATCCTTCCCTGGCGCGAAGGGTAATTTGGCGGAAGCCTGGCGAGTCGTCGCGTCCGAGCCGCACGACGGACCGGACAACATGGCGATTGACGAAGCGCTGCTCACGCTGGTCGGCGCGGGCCAGGCGCCGCCGACCTTGCGTTTCTACGAATGGCGCTCGCCCTGGGTGTCGCTCGGCACCGGCCAGGGCGCGAGCGATCTCGACCCGGTTGCCCTCGAGGCGCGCGATTGGGGCGTGCTGCGGCGAGCGTCGGGGGGGACCGCGGTCCTGCACCAGGGTCAGCTCGGCTACGCGGTGATTCTCCCGACGAGCCATCCCTTGTGGAACGGTGACCTGGCGTCGTCGTACCAGCGAATCTCGGTCGCGCTCGCGCTGGGCCTGTCGTGCTGGGCGTTTCATCCGAGCCCGCGCCGCCGTCGGCGAAGGCAAGGTTCGCGGCGGGAGCGCCGCCGGTCGCCTCGCGCGTCTGCTTCAGCGCGCTCGGACTGTACGAGCTTCTCGATCGACGTGGCCGAAAGCTGACCGGCAACTCGCAGATTCGCCGCCGCGACGGCACGCTTCAACATGGCACGATTCAGCTCTCGGGCGACCAGTCCGCGCTCGTCGACGTCCTGTCCGGATTGACCGCTGCCGAACGATCAGACCTCGCCGGATACCTGGCCAGCCACGTTGGATCGCTCGAAGCGAGCGCCGGCCAGTGCTTGAGCGGGTCCGACGTCCGCGATGCGCTGGTGCCGGCGTTTGAGAAGGTTCTGGGCGTTCGGCTCGTGCCTGGATGTCTGACCGATCGCGAACGGGCCGTTGCCGAGAACCTGGCCGCGACGAAGTACCGAAACCCCGAGTGGACGAGACGCCGCTAGCGATTCGCCGCCCGGCGCGTCGCGGTGGCACCTCTCGACGGGCTGGTTTATTCGCGGAGCGCGATGTGCCATTCGATGAATTACCGGAGCGCGGCCTGCTAGCGATCGGGCTGGGCGCTGACGCGAGAATGATGGGTTCGACCGACGGCGATCTGGGTGGTTGCCCCGAGGAGTAACGGAGCGGGCCAGGCGGACGTCGTAATGCGAGCACGCCTACCGAAAAGTAAGACCTCGACCTCGCCACGCCACCCACGCGACGGCGCCCAGCGCGGCGATCCAGGCGAGCGCCGACACGCCGCCGGCGACGAAGAGCGAGCGAGGACGGAATCGGAACGCGACCTCGTGGGCTCCTGGACCAACCGGCACCGCGCGAAACGTCCAGTCCGCCCGCAGCAGCGGCGCCGAATGTCCGTCGACCGTGGCTTGCCAGCCGCCGTAGTAGGGATCGGCAAGCACCAGATAGCCGGCCCGTGGAGCGTCGACGCGAACGACGACCGAGTTCGGGCCATCCACGACGAAGGTCGCCGGGACCGGACCGGGCCCGGGTTGGTTTTCCGGTGCGCCGGTCTCGAGGACGACCTCTCGACCCGGATCGAAGCCCGGCGCCTTGATCGCGGCGAGCGCCGCGTCGTGGCTCGGAGCGACGATTGCCTGGCTCACGAAGAACGCCCGCGGCAGCGCGTTCGGGTCTTCGTAGACGTTGATCTGGGAGTCGCCAGAATAGGCGAGGCGGAACTTCTTCGTGTCAAGCACGACGTTCTTGTGACCGAGCACGTAGCGGGCGCCGAGCAGATCGTACAACCGCGAGCTACGCCCGGGCACGTGAATCTTCCAGAACCAGTAGTAGTCGGTGAGGGTCAACGGATCGTAGAGCCCCCACAGGCTGCGGAAGCCGTAGAGAGCAGCGGCATCCGGCTGCCAGATATCTTCAACGCCGGTGACGGTGTCGATGCGTGCATGGCCCAGATTCTTCTGGAGGAAGTCGATGACCGGCGGGTGCTGGAAGCCGGCGGTGGGATCGTCCGGCGTCGGGTTGACCACCGCGTTGTTGCCGATCAGATCGATGAGGATGAGTCCGATTGCCACGACCGGCACCGCAGCGCCGCGAATCCAACGGTAGCGATAGGCGGCGAGGAACGCGAGCGTCGCCAGGACGTAGAGCAGGGCGAGCGCGAAGCTGCTGGTGGAGACGTCGATTTGTTGCACCAGCGTCGCGTTTTGCGCCTGATTGACGAACAGCCGCAGGTAGATCAGTGGCGCCGCGATCAGCAACAGGCCCGCGGCGAAGATCGACCAGCCGGTCAGGAACAGACGGAACAAGGGACGTCGCCACGCCGCGAGGGGCCGAGCCAGCACGTCGGCTCCCAGGCCGGCCAGCATCGCGATGCCAAGGTCGACGAAGAAGAGGAAGCGCCCTGGCGCGCGTACCTTGTCGAACCCGGGCGCCAGGGCAAACATCCAGCCGTGGAGAGGAGTCCAATCGGCGAAGGCGAGGAGCAATCCGAGAGCGGTAACGACGCCGAACGTCCGCGCCCGCCAGTCTCGCACGCAGAGCAGCGCGAGCAGGGCGAGGGCGAGCGGCAGGATGCCGACGTAGAGGTAGTTCTCGGTCAGGCTTGGTGGTCCCCAGTATTTGTCCGGCGTTTGTCCGTAGAAGTGCGGGATCAGGAGGAGGATCAGCTTCTGGGGAAGGAAGGCGAACTGAGTCGCGTCCGCGTAGGTGATATCGGCGCGGACCGACTGCGCGGTGAGCTCGTAGCTCGGCCACAGCTGCACTAGAACCAGCAACACCGACCAGACCCCGAGCAGGATCAGCGATCGCAGCGGCACCAGCCAGCGTTCCTGGAACGTTGCCACGAGCGTCGGCGGGAGCGGAGCCTTGAGGTTAACATCTCCCGGTAGACCCTTCCCCCTCGGAACGAAGGCTCCCCCTGGCAAAGGGGGCCGGACGGTAGATGGGGAAGGGGCAGGGGATGAGGAAAATTCCCGTCGACTGGCGGAAAGGTGGCCACTCCCCAACGGAAATCCAAGAACGGAATTTTGCGGGCCATCGCTTGGCCGCGCGCGAAGCGCGTATCCCACGACGTAGACGACGACGAGCAGCCCGGCGTATAGCGACATCTGGGTATGACCGGCGAAGGTCGAGACGGCAAGCGCCATCGCGGAGGCGGCCACCCAGCCGAGCGAGCCGCCCTCGAGCGCTGGCTGAAGCAACGCCAGCACGAGAGGGATCCAGACGACGACGGCGATGAGATTATAGTGGCCGAGGTGGGCGATCAGAAACCCGCTCGCCTCCCAGGTCAGGGACGCCGTCAGCGCGCCGAAGCGTCCCAGGCGTAGCTGGCGACCCAGAACGTACGCGAAGATGCCCGCCAGTGCGTAATGCGCGATCGCCATTAGCTCGAGCTTGTGGTAGTCGAAGGTGCGAAAGGCGACGAAGGCGAACAGGTTTATCGGGTACAGCAGGCCGCTCTGCACGTCCGCCAGGTAGGGTTGCCCGCCGTACAGGTACGGGTCCCACAGGGGCAGGGTACCGTGATGGAGCGACTGGGCGACGAACGCGTAGCGGGGATAGAGGAAAGATACGAGATCGCCGCCGCCGCGCGGGACGAACTCCCCTTCGAAGAAGACCGGCCAGAACAATAGAACGTCGACGACCGCGAGGCCGACGACCACGACGACGTCGGCGAGGCCCCACGAGCGATCGGAATGCTTCGCGTTCTTGCTGATCAGAATTCCTCCGCGTTGCTCGTAGCGGATTGGCGAGCGTACTATACCACAGCCCGGCCCGCGGAGCGACCCGGCCCGGATTCGGCAGGAGGGCGCCACGACGCCCGGATTTGACCGACGCGTCCGTCGCGTGTAGGATCCACCGGCGATGAACGACAATAACGATCGTGGCGCCCGCGTCTGGCGCGCCGGTTCCGGTCCGGTCATGGTTCTCTTGCACGGCGAGTTTGGCGACGCCTCGACTTACTGGGCGCCGATCGCCGGGACCGTGGCGCAGCGTTTCGAGCTGGTCCTCCCCGACCTCCCCGGGTTCGGCGAGAGCCCGCCGCTCGCCGACTACCGTCTCGCGACCTACGTGTTCTGGCTCCGGCAGCTGGTGGATGCCGCCCTGTCCGGGGCCTCGCAAACCCAGCGGGAGCCATCGACCGATTCCAAGCACCCGCTCACCTCGACATCTGGCGAGACGGGTGGACGAGACGAGCGACGCGCCGACTCGATCGTGCTTGGCGGGATCGGATTTGGCGCGACCGTGGCGCGCGCCTTCGCGGCCCGTTATCGGACCCGAGTCCGACGGCTGATTCTGAGCGGCGGCGGCTCCCTCGAGCGGCCGTCGCGACTTCACAGTCTGTTATCACGAATCAAATCCGGACAGTTCGGTGATACCCGGGGGAGGGGACCGCGCTCGGTGGAGCATCTGTTTCACGATCCCACCGGTCACGGCGTGCTGGAAGCGCGTGAAGCGTTCGAGCGGACGTCGGCGGCGCGGGAGCGTGTTCGCCGGGCGATTGTCGAAGCGCCCCTTCCGCCCGACCTCACTCCGACCTGCACGACGCTCCTTCTCTGGGGAAGCGAAGACCGTTACTGCCCAGAATCTACCCAGCAGACGATCGCGGCCGAGATTCCCGATACGCGTCAGGTGACGATCTTCGACGCCGGCCACCTGGTCTCGATCGAGCAACCTCACCGTTTCGGCGCTCATCTACTCGACTTCGCGGCCATCGCGTCGGATCCGGGTTAGCGAATCTTCGCGCGCTGGGCCGTCGCCCCGGTATGCGACGTGCAAGGGTTCGGCATGGCGGCAATCCGGTCGAGAGGTGATGTGACGGTGGCGCGACTGCTTGGCAGCACTCGGCGACGGGTGAATCGTGCGCTCTGGGTGATTCTCGTGCTCGCGCTGGCCTTGCTCGCGGGGGTGATGGAGCTCTCGCTAGGGGGCTTCGTGCATGGATTCGTCGGCTGATTGTGCTCTGCGGAACACCATTTGAACGCACGCGCCCCGGTGATTCGGGGAGTCCTCGATTGAGACGCGTCCACCCTGGGCCTCGACGAACTGACGGACGCGGCACAGGCCCAGTCCCAGACCGCGAACAGTGATCGCGCTGTCGTTCTGGATCCGGTAGAAGGGCAGGAACACCCGCTCGCGCTCCTCCGGAGGAATCCCGATACCCTCGTCGGCGACCCGAACCACCACCGAGTCATCATGGGCCGCGACGGAGATACGCACCGGCAGCGGCGATGGCGAAAACTTGAGGGCGTTGCCAACCAATTCGTCGAGCGCGTTGTGGAACAAAGCAGGATCGACGAAGGCGGACGCCTCGGTCGGGGCGTCGATCACCACGCGGCGGGCGGATTCGGGATGAAGGCTCGCCACGACTCGGCGCATCAGGTCCCGCAGATCGATCCGACGCACGACGGCGGTGCCCCGGGGACCGATCGGCTCCATCAGGGCGGCTTCGAGCAGGCGCTCGACGAGCACGCTCAACCGATTGGCCTGGACGTAGATCTCCTGGGAGAACGAGGCCACGTCGTCGGGTGGGCAATCGCGCCGCGCTAGCAGCTCCGAGTATCCGACGATCATCGTCAGCGGAGTGCGTAATTCGTGGTTGACGCTTTGCAAGAACGCCAGCTTGTTTCGTTCGATCGCGCTCTGGGCTTCGACGTCGCGCTCCAGGTCTTCGAGGTGGCGACGGTGCCGAGCGCGCGTCACCACCGTTGGAAGGAGCGCGGTGTAGTTGCCCACCTTCGGAAGATAGTCGTCGGCGCCCAGGCGAAGCGCTGCCGCCGCGACTTCCTCGGATCCAAGGCCGGTGAGCAGAATCACGATCGGCGACGGCCTGATCCGCTGGCGAAGCTCGGCTAGCACCGTCAGCCCGTCGACGTCCGGCAGTCGATAGTCGAGCAGCACGACGTCGAACCGGCGCTCGGCGAACGCGTCCAACACCTTGCGCCCGCTCTCGGCCGCGTGTACGACGCAATCGTCGAGACCCTCCTCCAGGGCGAGCTGGGCGAGGGCCAGGTGATCGGGATCGTCGTCGGCGATGAGCAGCGAGATCATTTCAGTCCTTCGGAGGCAAGGTCGAGACTTCCGTCCAATACCGGGGGATCGCCCGTACCGTCCGCGCGTACGCGGCGGCCGAGACCGGCTTGGTCACGTATTCGTTCGCGCCAAGCTCGTAGCTTCTCGCGACGTCTACCTCGGCGTCCGAGGTCGTCAGGACAATCGTCGGGATCGTTCGCAGGGAACGGTCCTGTTTGATCGCTCGCAGAACTTCGAATCCGTCCCGATCCGGGATCCGGACGTCGAGGAGAATGAGATCCGGGCGCGGCGCATTCGCGTGCGGCGGTCGGCGGTGCAGGAAGGCGAGGGCGGATTCGCCGTCGATGACGGTGTGCACCCGAATCGTCGTGCCCGGGATACCGGCTGAATCGAGCGCGTCTGCCGTGAGCAGCGCGTGATCCTCGTTGTCTTCGACAAGCAGGATCTCGATTATTCTCGGGCCGGCCACCCTTTGTCCTTTCGAATCGCTTTGATCGTGAAAGCGATCGTCGCGCCGCCTCCGGGCGTGTCTTCCACCCACACCCGCCCGCCATGAGTTTCGACGATCTTTTTGACCGTCGCCAGCCCGATGCCGGTTCCCTCGGGATGGACAGCCTTGCCCGCGGATAGACGCTCGAAAACGTTGAACACGCGCTCCCGGTGTTCCTCGGGGATTCCGACGCCGTTATCCGTTACCACGACTTGCCAGCCATCGTCGATCGCGCGCGCGTCTAAGCGAATCGTCGGCGGTGACGCGGCTCCTGGGCTCCCCATATACAAGATAGCATTTTCGACCAGGTTTTCCAGCACCTGGCCCAGTCGATACCGATTCGCCACGACCGTCGGTAACCCGTCCGCGACGACGAACGAGATCTTGCGACTTTCCAGCTGGACCGCGAGCTGGCCACGGACCTCCTCGGCCAGATCCGCCAACGCGATCGTTTGGACGTCGAGGTCGGTTCTACCGATGCGCGACAGTTGCAGGAGATCGTTGATCAGCGCCTCGAGCCGCTGGGCGTTCTTCTGGACTCGCCCGAGGTAATCGCGGCCTCGGTCGTCGAGGGCCGACCCGTAATGCTGGAGCACCCGCTGGCTGAACCCCTGAATCGTAACCAGCGGGGCCCGGAGGTCGTGGCTGACCGTGTAAACGAAGCGCTCGATTTCGGCCTGGCTGGCGCGTAGGGCGTCCGCCGTCGAGCGCTCCATGGCGTAGAGAGCCGCGTTCTGGGAAGCCAGGTGCTCCGCCTCGATCCGCCGTCGATCGTTCTCCTCGTCCAGGCATGCGTTCTCCAGAATGAGGTCCGCGGTGCCGATCACTGCCCGGACGAGCTCGAGCTCCGGTACGCCAAGATTCTGAGGACGCTCGACTTCAAGGGCAAGCAGGACGCCCCGACGTTCGCCGCCGACGGTCAGCGGGATCGCGAGGCCCGACTTGACGGCGGTAGCATTTTCGGCCGGGCCGCCGGCTCTCGCGGGCTCATCGACGTCCCCGATCAGCGCCGCCTCTCCAGCGCGAAACACCCGGCTGGGCAGGGCATCCGAGGCGAGGGGAACCGCGCTGCCATACGCCTCGGCGATGCGCTCGTTGGAGACGGACAGACCGTGCGCGACCAGCCATTCGTCCTCGACGAGGAACGCCGCGCAAAACGAGCAGTCCAGGGTGATCATCAGCTCACGACACAGCGCGACCAGGGCATCTTCGAAGCCGTGGCTGTGACCCAGGGCCACGGCGACGCTCGCCACGCCGCGTGCGCGCTGTTCGCGCGCGATGAGCGCCGCTTCGTGCGCCCGGCGCGCGTCGCGCATCCAACCGAAGGATCTGACCAGCACACCCACCTCGCCACTCGCGTGTCGCGGCAAGGGCGCGCGGTCGTCTCCTCGCGCGAGCGCCTCGGCAGCCACGGTAAGCTGCGCGATCGGACGGGTGATCAACCGCGCGATGGCGCCAGCGGCGGCGATCATGCCGAGGATCGCGATGGCGAAGGTAAGCAGGGTGACCCTTTGGACGCGATCGATGTCGGCGAACGCGGTCGCCTCGCGCTGGGCGACGACAATCTTCCACCCCGGCGGCTGGACCGGCGACACGCCCGCCAGGTAGGTATCGCCCTCGAGTGGCAGGGAGACGATCCCACTGGTCGCCGATAGCGCGGGAATGGTCGTTACGCGCGTCAACGATGGATCGTGTTCACCACTTTCCACCAGCACCTGGCCGTCCTGATCCACCAGGAAGACCCGTGAGCCGACCTCGAGCGCGCTATCGTCGATGACGTTTGCCAGCACGTCTCGCCCGACCGTGCCAAAGAGGACACCACTCACCCGCTGATCGCTGCCGCGAATCGGCGTGGCGAAGACGATAACGGGTTGATGCGTTGTCTGCGACAGAAGATACTCCCAGGTGACGTGACCCGAGCGTGCCGTCTCAAAGAACTCGCGGCCTCCGCAATAGCCCGTGGGGAAGTTGTCCGACCGAGCGATCTCGTTGCCGTCGAGGTCGCACGTCACGATGCTCGTGAACTGCGGCAGGGCGTGGCCGACGAGCTCGAGCACGGCACGATGGGTCTCCGGATCCATTCCGCGAATGCCATCGTAATGGCCCAGGGCATCGATCTCCTGCTGCGACGCGGTTAGGAGGTCGGTCAGGCGGCTCGCCGCCACTTCCGCGAGGGTGAGCTGATCGCCGCTGATGTGCCTCTGGAAGGTGCTTCGGACGTTGGCCGAGGTGACGACCGACGTGTAGATCAGGGGAACGGCCGCCACGAGGACGATCAGGGCGGATAGCCGAACCGCGAGTGAGTCGCTGTGGAGCACGCCGGGCTTACCATGGAAGATCAGGGTCGAGAGCACGAAGGCATCCAGGGTGAAGTACGCGACCAGACCGATCCAGGCGCTCGCCGGGCTGATCGCCGTCTGAACGAGGGGGATGAACGCCACGATCGCCAGCGCGTGAGTCGTTCCGACGAGCCGGCGAGGAGCGGCGGACTGAGCGTGAGTGAGCAAGAGCAACAGTCCGACCGCGAGGAGCAGCCAGCCGGCCGCCGCGAAGTAGGTAGCGACGCCTCCGTATATCGTCGCCGGGAACCGCCGGGGCGCCAGGAGCATCAACGCGCCGTCGAAGAACTGGGTCAATCCGACCGCGTAAAAAAGAATGTCGTCGGATCCGGTGGGCGATGGGTCACTCGAGGGGTGAACGAGTGCCGGTCCGAGGAAACATCCCAGGCCGAGAACCCCGGCCAGGACGGCGTCGGACGTCGCATCTGCCCTCCAGTATCCGTTCGCGAGAATGAACAGAGGAGCCGACGCGACGACGCCGGATACGACGCTGGGTCGCCGTTCGGCTACCGGGCGAATCGCCGCGAGCGCGATGAACTGACTGCCGGCAACCAGCAGCAGGAGACCAAGGGGAATGGCGTTGGGTCGAATGTCCGCGTACGCCGGGGACGATAACTGGCTCGGCGCTAATAAAAGTACGATGGCGATGCCGACTTCGATGACGCCGACCGCCCAGCGGAACAGATCGAGACCGAAAGGGCGCCTGACCACTCGCCCTACCTCGCGGCGGCCGCGCATCGCTCAGGCACGGCAACATCGCGAGCTGCCTCGTGACTGCCTTCGTCCACCGCGTCTCCTCGGCGGCGTCGACCGATCATCTATCCTTCCGCTTGCCGTCCGCAGACGGGGCAAGTGGGGCGATCGTTCGCGTCACGCTTCATTTCCTGATCCGGATGATCGTCGCAGCGATAGGTGATGATAGCTCCGGGATAGAAGAAGGCCCCGGGCGGGACGCGGTTGCGGCCCACGTAGCAAATATCCTCCTCGATGTCGTAGGTACCGTCGGCCTTGATGAAGCGGGTCAAACGGTACTTCGCGGTTGGAACAGGCATGGTTATCTCCCGGTTCAGTAGCGAAGAACGGTCCTGATCGCGGCGATCAGGCTCTCCTCGTTTGGCAGGAACAAATCGCGCAGCGCCTTCGCCGAAGGCACCGGTATGCGTGGAGCGCCCACGCGAACGATCGGCGCGTCGAGCGCGTCCAGTGCCGCTTCCGCGACCTGAGCGCTCACCTCGGCTCCGAAACCCCCGAACTTCCAGGCCTCATGGGCGACGATCAGGCGGCTGGTCTTTCTGACCGATGCAACGATCGTTTCGGCGTCCAGTGGGGCCAGGGAGCGCGGATCGATCACTTCCAGGGAGATTCCTTCCGGGGCCAAGCGTTCGGCAACGGCGAGCGCGCGGTGGACCATCCATCCCGTCGCGACCACGGTGAGGGTGTCTCCGGCGCGGACGACCCGCGCCGTCCCGATCGGCAACGGCTCATCATCGTCGGGCACCTCCTCGCGAGCCGCGTGGTACGCCTGCATGTTCTCCAGGAAGAGGACTGGATTGGGGTCGCGAATCGCCGCGCGCATCAATCGACCGGCGTCTCGGGGCATCGACGGCATGACAACTTTCAATCCCGGAACGTGCGGAAACCACGCTTCGAACGACTGCGGGTGACCGCGGTACGGACCGTCGCCGACCCTCGTGCGCACCACCATCGGCACGCTGGCTTCGCCCGCGGTCATGTAGTGAATGTTCGCCGCTTGCAGGACGATCTGGCTCATGGCGAGCGGCAGAAACTCGCCAAACGACACTTCGACGATTGGGCGCTGACCGAACGTGGCCGCACCGACCGCCGCGCCAACCATCGCCGACTCGCTGATCGGCGCCTCGCGGACGCGCCGGGCGCCGAACTCCTCGTACAACCCCTTTGACCCGCTCATGGCGCCGCCGAAGACGCCGACGTCCTGGCCGATCATGAAGACGCGATCGTCGCGACGCATCTCGTCGGCGATCGCCGCGACGATCGCCTCCACGAAGGTGCGCCGACGCATCCGAGCGCCCCGGCGTCGGGTGTCAGAATCCGAAGAAACACGGCGATCATCCCCCGATTATGGCTCACCGACTCTTTGCTCGGCCTCGTCGAGGCCGAGCTCGGCAGGGCCAACGTCTGGCAACTGTCGAACGCGCGCGAAAGCATGCTCCACCTCTTGTCGCGCGCGGTTCTCCAATGATGCCAGAGCCTCGTCGGAGATGCCAATCGCGCGGAGCGCGGACCGGGCCCGGAGCAGAGGGTCGCGATCCCTCCATTCTTCGACTTCCTCGGGCGGCCGGTAGGACGCCAGATCCTCGGCCCAGTGACCGGCCAGGCGGTACGTTTGAGCTTCGATCAACGTCGGGCCCTCGCCTGCCCGGGCGCGTGCTACCGCCTTCTGAACCGCGTCGTGCACCGCCAGAACGTCGTTGCCGTCCACCACCGTACCCGGAATCCCGTAACCGGCCGCGCGCGCCGCGATCGACGGCCCGGCGACGTAGCTTGAAAGCGGCAGCGAGATGGCGTAGCGGTTGTTCTGGCACACGAACACGATCGGCAGCTTCCACACCGCGGCCAGATTGATCGCCTCGTGGAAGTCGCCCCGATTGGCGGTCCCGTCGCCGAAAGATACCACGACGACCCGGTCGTCGCCCCGGCCTCCTTCGCGCCGGTAACCGAAGCTGAGCGCCGCGCCGGTGGCGACCGATAGACTCGTTCCAAGGTCGGCGGCCACCCACGGAACGACGTTGAGTCGGACCGGGCCGCTGAACGCGACGGCGTGGCCCTTGGTGTAGCCGTTGACCTTTCCCAGCACCTGCCCGACGAGTCGATCGAGCTCGGCTCCCCGCATCAGGTAGACGACGAGTGGACCGCGATAGTGCGGGGCGGCGACGTCGTCGGCCCGCAGGCCGACGAAGGTCCCCACGATCGTCGCCTCTTCGCCTTCCGAGGGAAACCAGCGCGGGCTGGTCCGCGCGCAGGCGCTTTCCAGCTCGCGGCAAAGCACCATCCAGCGGAACATTTCCCAGAGTGGCGTTGACGTCTCAATCATTCGTCAAACCGGCGAGCCACCGCGCATAGGCTCGCGTGCCTCGACCATCGAAAGAGCGAAGGATTGCCAGCTTTTCGGCCTCGAGCGAGCCCTCGGCGTGAACGGCGAGGACTTCCTGATAACCTCCGTAGTCCGACGCGGTGAGGTCGCGTACCAGGTTGATCGCCCGGAGTCGGTCCTCGGTGGAAATGCCAGGTTTGCCGCCAAGAAAACGGTCCAGCAATGGTTGGAGATTCGGATTCCGCCAGTCCTCCTCGCCCGGCCCGGTGACCAGCAGCCCACCAGCCAGATCCTGCACCGTGCGCACGGCCTGGTGGTAACCCTCGGCGAAGTGCAGCTTCGCGACGTTGATCAACAGTGGACTCGGCACGGCGATCGTGCCATCTCCGACGTCCTGGTACGAGCACGAGAGCGCCGCCTGGTTTACCAGCGCGCGAAGCGTCTGGGCGTAAGCGACCAGTCGAACGATCTTCTCGCGCACGTGGCTGGCGCGCTCGATTCCATTCATCTCGGCGAGCAGCTGAGCCGCGCCGACCAGCGCGTCCACCAGCGGGAGCTTGTA
>JAJPKB010000662.1 GCA_021323915.1 Chloroflexota bacterium
CGCGACGTCGCCTCGCTGGATCGGCGGTAGGGCGGCGGGCGGCCCGGCGTACGGCGTGCTGGTCGAGACGTCTGGACCACGAACCACACGAAACGCCGCGAAAGGTGCGTAACGTAGATGTTGTCCCGTCGACTTTACGTGGCTGTTATCTCCTTTACGCGATTCTTGGTCCAGACGGTCCCACCGCCACGCGCCTGGCAAGGCTGCCGCTAACGAGCGAAGTATAATCAATTATGCTCACACGCCCCGACATCACCGACGACCAGATCATCGCCTGTCTTCGCGATAATTTCCCGCTGGACGTCGCGCGATTGACCTTCCTGCCGATCGGCGCCGACGTCAACAGCGTGGCGTTCCGCATCGACGGCTTCGATGGATCGCCCTACTTTCTGAAGCTGCGCCGCGGGCCGCTCAACGTCGCCGCCGTCGCGGTGCCTGCCTTCCTGCGCGCGCGCGGCATCCGCCGGGTCATGGCGCCGATTCCAACGGCTGCTGGCGAGTTATCGGCGTCCGTCGGCGGCTTCAACCTGATGCTCTACCCGTACTTCGCGGGCACCAACTGCTTCGAGACGACACTTTCGAAGGAGCAGCTGATCGCGCTTGGCGAGACCATGAAGGCGATCCACGCGTCCCCCCTGTCGGCCGATTTGCTTGCCCGTGTGCCGCGGGAGACCTTCGGGCCCCGTTTCCGCCGTGTCGTCCGGGCGTTTCACCGGGAGGTCGAGCGGACCGTCTACGACGATCCGGTCGCCGCCCGCTTCGCCGCCTTTTGGGGATCGAAGCGCGGCGAGATCGAGACGATCGTCGACCGCGCCGAGAGGCTTGCCGAGGAGATCTCGAGTCGAACGGTCGAGATGTGCCTCTGTCACGGCGACCTTCACGGCGGCAACGTCCTGGTGGCCGTGAGTGGGGAGCTATCGATCGTGGATTGGGACGATCCGATCCTGGCGCCCAAAGAGCGCGACTTGATGTTCGTGGGGGGTGGCGTCGGCGGCGTCTGGAACCAGGAGTCGGACGTCAGGTGGTTTTACGTGGGTTACGGTGAGGCCTCGCCGGATCCGAACAGGCTCGCCTATTACCGCTACGAGCGTATCGTCGAGGATCTCGCCGCCTACGCCGAGGAAATTTTGCACGGACGTGCAGGACCGGACGACCGGGAACGCGGTCTGCGCCAACAAATGAGTCAGTTCCAGCCCGGCGGCGTGGTGGAGATCGCCCACCGGACGTGGCCGTACCCGGACCGGTCGGCGCCGGTCAGTGGTGGTGGGCGTGCTCCTGCTCGCGAAGGTGGCAGAAGACCTCGCCGGGGTCGCAGGCGGTCGTTTCGAGCTGAAGCGACGTATGGGTGATCCGAAACCGGTCGGCCAGCACCTCGTTCACCGCGCTCAGGATGTTACAGGCCACGCTGACCGGCTGGTCCTCGACCAGGACGTGGGCGCTTGCCGCGCGCACCGACGACGAGATGCTCCAGAGGTGGAGGTCGTGAACGTCGAGCACGCCGGAAACCTGACGCATCGCCGCGAGGACCTGGCGCGCGTCGAGGTCCGAAGGAGTGCCCTCGAGCAGAACGTCGACCGCCTCGCGGATCACCCCACGGCTGGTCCAGGCGATGAAGAAGGCGATCAGCAGCGAGACCGCCGGATCGAGCCAGGTCTGACCGGTGAGGGCGATCAAAATGCCGGCGACGACCACGCCGGCGGCCGAGGCGGCGTCGCCCGCGACGTGAACGAACGAGGCGCGCACGTTGAGGTCGTGCTCCGAGGGTCGGTGCAGCCAGAGGGCGATCGCCAGGTTTAATACCGTCGCCACCGCCGCGACGGCGATCATCAGTCCGGCCGCGACCGGTTCCGGCGCGACGAGCCGTCGGTAGGCTTCGACCACGATTCCCACCGCGATCACGACCAGGACGATCGCGTTCGCCAGCGCCGCCAGGATGCCCGCGCGGTGCAGCCCGAAGGTCCGCTCCGCGGTCGACGGATGGCTCGCTAACTCGAAAGCCCAGAGTGAAAGAATCAGGGCGAGGACGTCGGTGAGATTGTGACCGGCGTCCGCCAGCAGAGCAAGGCTGTGCGAGGCCAGTCCGGCCAACCCTTCGACGAGGACAAACAGCGCGGTCAGACCGATCGCGATCCGCAGTCGATACGCGGTTCGCGCAGCGTTGGCGCCACCCGGGGGTGAAGAGTGTTGGTGAGCCATGCGCGTCGCCGTCGCCTCCCGGTATGAGTCTACCATGCGGCAAGGATAGCCCGGTACAGAACGAGGGCATCCGGCCCAAAGGGCACCCTGCATTGGTGCCCAGTGTCTACCTCCGAACTCCCGCCCTGACGGGGCGCTAGTCCGGCCGGAGGTCGCTCAGCTGGGGCATGACCTTTTCCGCGAAGAGCTCCAGCGAACGCGTCCATTTCTCCTGGTGCGGGTACCAGTCGTGGCCGATCATCAGGACGGTTCCGAAGCCGCCGACGGCGTCGTGAAGGTGGCGCAGCTTGGCCGCGCACTCGTTCGGCGTGCCCACGATCCAAACGTGTTCCGCCAGGTAATCGATCGTGATCGCTTCGTCGGGAACGTCGCCCTCGACGGGCTTAAACGCCTGGAGTCCGTAGGGCCCGCTCGCCACTAGGGGAAGCATGTATTCTCGGAAGGCCCGCGCCATCGCTCCCTCGCGAGCGTCGCGCCACGCCTGCTCGTGGGTGTCCGCGACGTAGATCTCGCGGGCGATCCGCCAGGACGCGCGGGATGGGACCCGACCCGCCCGCGTCGCGCCGGTCTCGATCGAGAGCCAGTGCTGGCGTAGCACGTCCTCCTGGAGGAAATTCGTGCTCATGGGAATCCAGCCGCGCTCGCCGGCGAGCGCCAGGCCGGCCGAGCTTCGGCTGACGCCGGCGATAGCAATCGGCGGGTGCGGCTGCTGGTACGGTCGAAGCAGCGCGCCGGTCGTCTCGTCTCGGGCCGGCACGTCCAAGTTGAAGAACTTCCCGTGGTACGCGAAGGGCTCGCCGGCCCAGGCCCGTTCCACGACTTCGATTCCTTCGCGGGTCAGGGCCGCGGCGTCTGGACCAGACAGATCGATTCCGAAGGCGCGTCGATCGCCGGCGATCCCGCCCGAGCCGACGCCCAGCATGAAGCGGCCGTGGGTGAGGTGGTCGAGGGTCGCGAAGCGCAGCGCCACTTCCAGTGGGTTGTGAAACGGCATCAGGACAACGCCGGTGCCCAGCTGAATCCTCTCGGTGCGCCCCGCCGCCTTGGCGATCAGCAGATCCGGACACGGAATGTTCTCCCACGGGCTGGTGAAGTGCTCGCCGATCCAGGCCTCGGAGAAGCCGAGGCGCTCCGCAGCGATCAGGGTCTGGAGGTCATCGTCGTACGTTTCCGCGACCGGACGAACCGGGGGATGCAGCGGCATGATGAAGAGCCCGTAGTTCACCTCGTCCCTCCCGCGTTTCGATCTCAGCGTCGGGTCGATTGTAGCGAAAAACGCGCGCCGAGGGTAGCGACGCGAGAGGGGCGCTCGACGGACTACGGCAGGGAGCCGTCGAGCGCTGCCGTGGCACGTTGGGCCAAGCTTCCAGGATCAGGATATCCGGTGAGACGGGCCCAAGGAAGTACCCAATATGTACTAGGACCCCGCGTCTCACGGTTCGGTCGGGTGACGGAAGCCGACCATCCGCACCGATTCCGCGAACCGGCGACGGGCCTCGACGGTCCCGTCGATCGGATACCCGAGCCAGCGCCCGAACGCCCGGATCAGCCGGGGATGGCGACGCTCGTAATCCGCGAGCTCGGCCTCGACCTCGTCCGTGGTCAGAAATCGCTGGACCGGTCGATACCGCTCGAAGGCGATCGCGATCTCGACGGCCGGATTCGCCCGCAGGTTTCGGTACCAATCGCCGCGCTCGCCCCACGCGGAGACGACGATCGCCTCGCGGCGGCCGGCGTCGTAACGGACGACTTCGAGCGCGGTCTGATGAAGCCGCCCGGTCCGGCGTCCCCGGTGGGTAACCAGGAGCACGCGGTGGCCGAAGAGCCAGCCGAGATGGGCGCGATAGAAGACGACCGGGACACGGAACGCGAGCCAGAGAACGCCGCCGCGTCTCAGACGGCCCTTGAGCACCTTGCGCCCTCCACCACGCGCCCTGGCGCGATCTCCCGAATTATACCCGAAAGGGATCGATCCGAGGTTTCAACGGCGAGCGCCTTGAGAAGTCACCCCGGGCATGCTACACTCCGGCCGAGGTGGGGAGAGACTCGGGCGTGATACATTCGGAACCTGGCGCCGAGAGCGGGCTGGCGAGCATCGCCATCGCCGACCTGAAACGTCGCGGTTTACGCCTCACCCCCCAGCGGCTGATGATCCTCGAGCTGCTTGAGCAATCGTCCGGTCACATCGCACCCGAGGATATCTACCAGCAGGTGCACCGCCGCTACCCCATGATCAACCGCTCGACGGTTCACCGCACGCTCGACATGCTCGAAGAGATGGGCCTCGTCCGTCACGGCCACGTCGCCGACGGCGCCGCGCGCTACCATCTCGCCCGTGACGTCCACCATCTTCACCTGGTGTGTCACCGCTGCGGCGGAGCGATGGAGGTCGACGACCTGAGCCTGGCCAGCGCCTTCGCGGATCTCCTTCAGACGCGGTTCGGCTTCCGTGCCGATCTGACCCACTTTCCGATCTCGGGCCTCTGCGCCCGGTGCGCGTCCGCCCCTCCGGCACCGGCCGGTTGATATCGCGGGACGGTCCGGCGTCCTCAATTCGCGACCGACCACTCAATCATCTCCCTCGCCTCGCTCTTGCGCTCAGCGCGCATACGAAGTATGTTACCCGTGCGGGCGTTCCACCGGTGGCGCGCGGCCTCGCGTTCGGCGCGGACGTGGGGGCAGCGCCTGACGCCGCGTGGAATACACGACGGAAGGCAGGAGGAGAGTGATCGGATGAAAGGCTTCAAGCAGTTTTTGCTCAGGGGGAACGTTGTCGATCTCGCCGTCGCGGTCGTCGTCGGAGCAGCGTTCGGGTCGGTGGTCACCGCGTTCGTCAAGGATCTGTTGACCCCGTTGATCGCCGCGATCGGCGGGAAACCCGACTTTTCCGGCCTGTACTTCACGATCAACAACAGCAAGTTCCTCTTCGGCGACTTTGTCAACGCGGTGGTGTCGTTCGTCATCATCGCCGCGGTGATCTATTATCTGGTCGTGCTGCCGATGAACCTGCTGATCTCGCGCTCCAAGAAGGAGCCGCCGGTCGAGCCGACGATGCGAAAGTGCCCGGAGTGCCTGAGCGAGATTCCGATCGGCGCCCGGCGCTGCGCCTTCTGCACCGCCCAGGTGGCCAGTTAGACGGGGACCGGAAGGCGCCCTCTATCCGCCGGTTCGGGTCGCGGTGCTGGTCGGCGATACCGTCGTGGCCGAAGGTCGGGGCGTGGACGACGCCGTGCCATTCGGCCCGGGCGACGGAGTCGTCGGCCCGGTCGCGGCCGGAGTCGCGGTCGGCGTCGCGCCCTTCGTCCCGACCAGCATCACGTTGTGAGCGGGATCGTAATGGTTGGTGAAGAGGTAGCGATCGACCGTCTTCCCGCCCTTCGTCACCAATCGTTCCACCGTGGCGTCGAAGCCGTCCTCGGCTGCCTCGATCCACAGCTCGTAGCCGGCGCGCTGGGTGGGATCGTCGCGCCGAATGATCGTTCGGTCGGTCTTCACCAGGTTCGTGATCTTCGTCGGGCTCGAGGTCACCTTCCAGCCCGGACTCACCCCGTAGATCCGCATGCGCACGTGGGTGCTGTCGTAGCTTCCGACGATGCGAAGCCAGTCGGACGTGGTGTTGCGGAAGCGAAAGTCGACCGGCGGCAGATCGACCGTCGCGTCCAGGCCCACCTGGCCGAAAGGTGGCTGGCCGTAATGGGCGATCCAGTACAGGTGGTGGTGGCGCTCGACGATCGGCAGGCCAGCCCAGTAGACTGCCTGAAAGAGGGTCGTCGCGACCTGGCAGATTCCGCCGGCGATCGACGGAACGGTAACCGGTTTGCCATCCCGGCTGATGATACCCCAGGCGACGTCGAAACCGGCGGCGATGGTCTGGGCGCCGACCCGTTCGTCGAACGAGAAGACGGCGCCGGGCGCTACGGCCGCCCCATTGATCAACCGCGTCGCGAGTCTGACGTTCGTCACTCGTGACGGAATCGACCCGGCGTACGAGGTGATCGACTCGCCAAGGAGGTCGGTCAGTCGCGCCGCGTCGTAACTGATGATCGTCGCGGTCGCGGTTGGAGGCTCCAACGTGGCGGTTGGCGGAGGCGTATCGGTCGGATTAGCCGTCGGCCTTAGCGTCGCCGTGGGCACCGCGGTGGGAACGACGGCCGTCGCCACGCTGGCGGCGACGGCAGAGGGCGACGGTTGCGAGGGGCCGACGTCCGCGCTCTCCAGGAACGCGCTCTCCGTATTGGCGCGGGGCGCGGCGAAGGACGGACGCGGGGTCGCGCCACACGCCGTCAGCAAACCAAGACCGCACCACGCCATGCCCTCGAGCATGGCGCGGCGAGTCCAATGGATTCGTGGCTCGTTCAGTGTTGGGCGCAAGGTCCGAGGGTGCTCCATGGGACACCGACCGGCGGCCCGGATCCGCTCCAGCCCGCGGATCAGAGTCGTTCAGCCCCGGCGACGGTCGTCCCGTCCGTTTATTTTGGTCGAGATTAGGCTCTCCAGCAAAGCCCCTTCGCTGCCGTGATGGAAGTCAAGAAAGTGATGCGGTACGGTGGCGGCGAGCGAAGAAGCTCTGCCTTGAAAGGCAGGAGCAGAGACGCGGGGCTTCAGCCCCGCCCGGACAGGCCCTTGAGGGCCTTCGTCTCCGTTCCTGGCTTTCAAGCCAGAGCCTCGCCTGGCCGATACCGATTGTCTCGCCGAAGTTCCCTACCGCGGCGACGGCACCCCGTGCAAAATTAATCCAATCCACGGATCTAAAACACCCGCCTCGCCGCGGGGTGACGGGCTCGGCCGCGTTCCGCGCGGGCCGATCACTCCACCGACGACGCCGCCTTCCTTCCGACCATGACTTCGTCCATCTGGTCGGCGGTGATCGCCGGCGCCTGTTTGTATAGGAAACACGCCGCGGCGCGCCCCGGATCGGTCCGGTAGAGCGGCGGGACCGACTGGGTGCACTCGGGCATGACGAACGGACAGCGCTCGGCGAACTTACATCCGTTGTTCACCGCGAGCTTCCGGTCGGTCGCCGACGGAAGCGCCTGATCCTCGCCCCAACGGTGGCTCACGTCGGGCTCGGGGATCGAGGCGATCAAAAGTCGCGAATACGGATGCTGCGGCTTCTTGATCACCAGATCGACGTCGCCAACCTCGGCCACGCCGCCGCGGTAGAGGACGATGATGTTCTCGGAGATCTGGTAGGCGGTCGTCAGGTCGTGGGTGATGTAAAGGAACGAGATCCCGAAGTCGGTGTGGAGCTTGCGCAAGCTCTCCAGGATCGTCGCGCGCAACGACGCGTCGACCATCGAGACGGGCTCGTCGGCGATGATCAGCTTCGGATGGAGCAGCAGCGCGCGGGCGATCGTCAGTCGCTGGCGCTGGCCGCCGCTCAGTTGATGCGGGTAGCGACCGAGGGTCTCCTCGGGCCGCAGGCCGACGGCGTTGAGCGCCTCTTCCATCTGGTGGCGTGCTTCCGCCTTCGACCTGGCGAGGTGGAACTTGGAGATCGGGGTCGTCAGCAGGTGGTCAACTCGATAAAACGGGTTGAAGACCTCGAACGGGTCCTGAAATACCGCCTGCACGTCCTGTCGGAACTTCAGCCATTCGCTCCCGGACATCTTCCACAGGCTCTTCCCGCGATACAAGATCTCGCCGGAGGTCGGTTGACTGAAGCCAAGGAGTATTCGCGCCAGCGTCGTCTTTCCGCTTCCGCTCTCGCCAGCGATCGAGGTGAAGGACGGCGTCTCGCCGTTGACGGTGAGAGAGAAGTTGTTAAGAGCAACCGTGACGTTGTCGCCGCTGCCAAAGACTTTGGTTAGATTCTTCGCTTCAAGAAGCGGAGGCATGTCTACTCCTTTAGTACAGGTGGCACGAGACCCAGCGCCCCGGCTTTATCTCGCGAAGATTTGGAATGTCCGCGGAGCACCGAGCGAAGGCCTTGGGGCACCGCGGGTGGAAGACGCAGCCGCTCGGTGGGCTGAGCAACGACGGCGGCGTACCCGGGATGCCGCGAAAGACGCCCTTCGTCTCGAGCGAGGGCAGACTCGAGATCAGCAGCTGGGTGTAGGGGTGCAGCGGCTCGGTAAAGATATCGCGCACCGGCGCGATCTCGACCAGCTTGCCACCGTACATCACGCCGATCCGGTCGACGAACTGCGCCATCAAGCCCATGTCGTGACCGACCAGCAGCACCGAGGCACCCAGTCGCTCCTGGACGTTGCCGAGGGTCTGCATGATCTGGCGTTGAACGACCACGTCGAGCGCGCTGGTCGGCTCGTCGGCGATGATCACCTTTGGACGCAAGGAGATCCCGATGGCGATGCAGACGCGCTGCTTCATTCCGCCGCTGAGCTCGTGAGGATACAGGCCGAGGACGTTCGGCTGCAGGCCGACCGTGCCCAAGAGCTCCGGAAGGCGCTCTTCGACCTGCCGCTCGGAGGTGCCGTTCTGGTGCGATCGCACGCCGTCGAGAATCTGATCCTTGACCCGCATCACCGGATTCAGCGAGTTCATCGCGCCCTGGGGGACCAGTGCGATCTCGGCGAGCCGCACCCGGCGGAACTCTTCGTTTGACAGCTCGCTAAGCTGCTGATCGCCCAGGTAGACCCGGCCACCTTCGATGAAGCCCGGCGGCTTGATCAGACGCATGATCGCGAGCGCGGTCGTCGACTTCCCACTGCCGGACTCCCCGACGAGCCCGAAGCGCTCGCCCGGCTTGAGGGCGAACGTCACGCCGTCCACCGCCTTCACCGGGCCGGACGGCGTGTGGTAGTAGACCTTGAGATCCTCGACCCGCAGGATATCGTCGCTCACGCCGCCCTCCGCAGGCGCGGGTTGGCGATCTCGTCGAGCCCGGCGCTCAACAGGAACAGCCCCAGGAACAGCACGACGATCGCGACGATCGGGACGACCCACCACCACCAGAGGCCGCGGAGCAGCGCGTTGAACGAAATGGCCCAGTAAATCGTCATGCCGACGGTGGGCTCGTTCTGCGGCCCGAGGCCAATCGCCTCGAGGCCGATCGACGCCAGCACCGCCGCGGCCACCGCACCGACGAAGCTCGCCGCGAGGTACGGGAGGAGATTCGGAATCAGCTCTTTGAGAATCACCTCGAAGCTGCTCATGCCCGACAGCTTCGCCATCTGAACGTAGCCACGCTCCCGTAACGACAGGACCTGCGAGCGAATCGTTCTCGTCGGGTGCATCCAGGCGAGCGACGCGACGACCAGCGCCATGAGGTTGATGCTGATCACGCCCTTGATCGAGTCGGCGATGATGATCAGGACCAGCAGACCGGGCACGGTGAGCAGGGTATCGACCACGACGCGGATGACGGTGTCGATCCAGCCGCCCTGGTAGCCGGCGACGAACCCGAGGACGATTCCGATGATCAAGCCCACCGCGCCGGCGATAAACCCAACGCGCAGCGTCAACGGCAGGCCGGCGACGAGGACGGCCAGCAGGTCACGTCCCTGGTCGTCGGTGCCAAGCGGATAGTCCCCGGACGGCGGCTGGTCCGGAAGCACCGAGGTCGGCTGGGCGTTCGCGACGTTCACGAACAGCGGGCCGATCAACCCGATCAACACGAGAATCAAAATCAGCGCCAGACCGAGCACCAGATTCGGGTTCCGGCGGCAGTACGCCAGGATCGACTGGAACGTGTTTCGACCTTTGCGGACTGGCCGGGCAGCGGGTTGGGCAACCGCGGATGTCGTGGCCATTTCACTTGCTCCGATAGGTGATTCGGGGATCCAACAGCGGATACACCAGATCGATGATCAGCGTGGCGAGGCTGATCGCCAGGATCACGATGAACACGATCCCATAGATCACGAAATAGTCCGAACCCGAGATCGCTTTGTACAGCAGCGAGCCGATGCCCGGATACCCGAACACGACCTCGACGAGAACCGAGCCGGACACCACGTAGCCAAGGGCGATGGCCAGCGCCGTCACCTGGGGAAGAATCGCGTTCCGCAGCGCGTACCGGTAGAAGATCCAGGTGCCGTTCAGTCCCTTCGCCTCGGCCATCGTCATGTAATCCTCACCCTCGGTGGTGACCATCATGCCGCGCATGCCGATGGCCCAGAAGCCGATCGCCGCCAGGATGATCGAGAGCGCGGGCAGGGCCGAGTGCTGCAGGATATCGGCGATAAACGCCAGGTTCAACGTCGGAATCGTCCCCACGGTGTAGCCGCCCGAAAGCGGAAAGACCTTCTGAGAAATCGCGAGGAGATAAATCAAGACGAGGCCGAGCAGATAATAGGGAATTGCCGAAAGAGTCAGCAGCGGCCCCACGAAGTACTGAAGGAAAGCCGGCGCCCGGGGCCAGGCCATAAGCGCGCCGAGAATCGTGCCGATCGCGAAGGCCAGGATCGTCGACAGAAGGAGAAGGCCGATCGTCCACGGCAGCGCGGCGAGGATCAACGGAAGCACCCTGGTCGGATACTGGGCGAGCGAGTAGCCGAAGTCGAAGTGCGCGACGTCCCAGAGATACCGGAAGTATTGAACGTAGAGCGGTTGGTCAAGGCCGAATTCCTTGTCGTATGCCTTGACCATCTCCTCGATGCCCTGCTGCAAGTAGCCGCCCTGGCTGGCCATCTCGTACAGGCGCTCGCGAACGGGATCACCCGGGGCCAGCCGCGGGATAATGAAGTTCAGCGTCGCGGCGCCCCAGAGCACAATGAAAAAGAGGCCAATTCGCCTGACAACGTACCCGGCTCGCATGTCTATCTATCCTTCCCGAATAACCCCGCCGCCGCTCGTCTGACCTCGATCGCCCTTCGTTTTCTTCCCGTTCCGCTCCGTCCAGACAGACGCCGGAACGAAGGCCTGCCCCTGGGGGCGCCTGTTCGTCGAGCGCCGGGATTCCCTCACCCCCTACCCCC
>JAJPKB010000266.1 GCA_021323915.1 Chloroflexota bacterium
AGCGCTAACGGCCGCGATCGCTAACCGGACGGACGCCGTTGCACACGTGTGCAACGGCCACCACCCACCCGATCGGTCGGCACGCCGCGTCAGCTTCGTTGGCGACTTCGACGGCGGCCTCGCCGCGGCCCGGGCGGCTGCCGGAGAGACGTACGCGAACGCCCCTGGCGCCGACGCCGCGCGGCAGTGGCTCGACGCCGGAGCGCTCGACGAGATGCTGGCCCGCGTCGCGCCGGTCGTCCTCGGCGATGGCGTCCGTTTGTTCAAGGCCGCGGCGGTACCAACGTCAGGCTCGATCGCATCACGGCGACTCACGCGGCCGGGGCGACCAATCTCTGGTTGCGGGTCGTGTGATGAGGCACCGGATTTGATCGGACCGTCGTCCGAATCTCCGAAAAAAGGCCGTCCGCCCGGGGATCGATAACCCCATCGATTGGTCACGCCAGCCGGTGGCATGGTTGGTGCAATATCCGCCATGCTGATGCTACCCGAGCCAAGGTGATGGGTTGGTCATGAACCGACAAGTCGTGCTCCTGGTTGAGAGCGCATCTGATCTACGCGACCTCAACGGGCTGATTCTCCGCGAGGCCGGTTATCACGTGGAGATTGTTCCACCGAACGCCGATCCGGTGGCCTTCGCCGAACGGACCCGGCCGGACGTGCTCGTCGTTCACATTCGCCCCAATCAGCCCGCCGACTGGGAGATTCTCGATCACCTGGATGCCAATCCCCAGACGGCGCCGATTCCTGTCGTCGTTATCTCATCCTCGGAGCGAGTAGTGACCGAGGCGCACGCCGTTCCCATCGTCCGCGAGGCGGTCGTGATGCCGTACGATATCGATGCCCTGCGGGGTGCGGTCGCCAGGGCACTCGGAAACCCTCCGCCCGCTGCCGTGCTGCCTCCTTCACAGCGCGCCTCGTCTCCGACCCTCGCCCTGGCTGGAACTCTGCTCAGCGAGCACAGTCGGGAGATCGTCCTGCGCACGATCCGCCGGCTCCAGCAGACCGAGCCTTTCAAATCGCACTTCGCCGAGCTCTCACCGGCGCTCGTGGGCAATTTGCCGGTGATTCTGGGCGCGGTCGTCACCGGCATCCGGCGCAACCTCGATCCTGTCCTTGTGACCGCCCCGCCGGCCATCCGCGATGCCATTCAGGACCACGTCGCCTTGCGCATCCGGCAGGGAGTGAACGCGGATTCGGTGATCGAGGAATATCAGGTCCTTGACGATCAGATTCTCGGGTTTCTACGCGATCAGATTGGACAGATTCATTTCTCGGCGCTTGACGCGTTTGACATTGCTCGGATGGCTGGTGATTTCATCGCGCAGATCGAGCGAGTCACGGTGAAAGGGCTCCTGGCGCAGACGGAACGCCGACGAGCCGCACCGCCCAGGTGACAGGTGGCGCCATCCCTGATGCCGGGTCGCGGTAACGCTGAGAACGCGCGCAAGACCTTTTTCCCTCGCTACCGGATGGTGGAGCGCCTGCTCGTCGAGGAAGCGGAATGCTCGAGGGAAGCCAGTCCGCGCGGCTCGCCCAGGCCTGGCCGGTAACTCTGCCCTCACCTTCGAGAGCCGTCACCCTGTATAATACCTGCGAGTGTCGCGGGTTCCGTGGCCCTCGAATGCCTCGCGATTTGGAATCGCGAGGCCAGGGCGACGGTGAGGGAAGGGATCGCGCCGATCAGCCAGATCTGCTGAGCATCGCCGAGCTTTCCGAGCGCGTCGTGCTCACCCGTCGGATGATTCGCTACGACGTGGCCCGGGGGCTGCTGCCGGCGCCGGTCGGCCACGGTGCGTGGTGAGTGTACACCGCCGGGCACCGGTCCGGTTTGCAAACGATCCTTCGACTCAAGGCCGCGTTTCTGCCGTCGCGGGAGATTCGGCGTTGGCTACTCGAGATAGCGGCGCTTCGGCGGGTGGATCGGGTGTCAGCGCCGAGAGCATCGAATCGTGTCGGTGGGCGGAGCCGGCGCCTGGATACCAGCCGGTCCAGCGCCCGATCGCGTCATTCGCGTCGTTTTTGGCGTCGGCGGATCCTTCGGGCGGATTCGGGCCGGTGGAGGTCCCGTCCTGGCTTGGCCGGGTCGTTCCGACCGTGGCGTCGCCGATCGTCGGTCCGAGCGGGGACGAGATGGCAAGCGACGTCTGGCGCGGGTGGCACTCGCGCCGGCCGTCAAGCTGCATGACCAGCTTTCCGGCGATCGCCCATCTCGTTCGCGCGGCGTCGAGCATTCTTCGTTGAAATTCGACAAGGAGGCACCACAAGTGTCTGACTATCCCCTGCCGTCGAGCATCGTTCCGACGGTCGTCGAGAATACTGGCCGAGTCGAGCGCGCTTTCGATATTTACTCGCTGCTGCTGCGGGAGCGGATCGTCTTTTTGGGCACGCCGATCGACGACCACGTCGCGAACGTCATCACCGCCCAGCTGCTCTACCTGGACCGCGAGGATCCCGAGAAGGACATCAGCCTTTACATCAATTCGCCGGGCGGCGTGATTTACGCCGGCCTGGCGATCTACGACACGATGCAGCTTCTGCGCGCGCCGGTGTCGACCATCTGCGTCGGCATGGCGATGAGCTTCGGCACGGTGCTGCTGGCCGCGGGCGCGAAGGGCAAACGCTACGCGCTCCCGAACGCGACGATTCACATGCACCAGCCGCTGGTGGCGCGGGGCATGCAAGGACAGGCCTCGGACATGGAGATCCAGGCGCGGGAAGCACTGCGCCTCCGGGACATGCTGAACGGCATCCTGGTAAAGCACACCGGGCAGGATCACGAGCGGATCATTCGGGATACCGACCGAGACTTCTTCATGAACGCCGAGCAGGCCATGGCGTATGGGATCGTCGACGAGGTGATGGTGTCGCACAAAGCGGAGCCGGTAAAGGCCGGCGCCTGACCGGACACCGGGCCGGACACGGCAGCCGGTCTCCAGGCGAACGAAGCCGCGGGGCGCGCCCCGCGGCTTTCGCTTTCTCCCGGACGTGCCGGTGTACGGCAAAACTGTAGGCGGGCGAGACGCCCGCGCTCCGGGAGGATTGACTGCGTTTCCGCGTTAGACCCCGGACGCGGACGCGCGTTGACAGGCTACCGTGGGACGTGAGATATTCACCAGGCAATTTGGCTCGACCAGGCAGGTAGGATGCGATCCGACGATCCAGGCCAGGTCGCCATCGCGCGGCGCTGGCTGAGTGAGTTTCAGGCGCACGTCCGCGCCGTCGACTTCGAGGCAGCGCGGCCATACTTCGCGGATGACGTGGTCTCCTTCGGCACCCACGCCGAGATCGTCGTGGGGCGCGTGGCGCTCGAGCGCGATCAGTGGCGCCACGTCTGGCCACACATCCGCGACTTCCGCTTCCGCCTCGCCGACGTGCGCTGCTTCGGAGACGACGACGGCCTGGTCGTCGTCGTCCCGTGGGACTCGCGGGGCGTTCGTCCCGACGGCAGCGCGTTCGCGCGACCCGGGCGCGCCACCCTCGTGCTCGCACTCCGCGACGGCCGCTGGATCGCCGCTCACACCCACTTCTCGCTCACCCCCTCCTGACGAAGGTTACCCGATGGAGGATCTGGTGGTTCGAGCGTTTAATCCTGGCGATTACACGTCGGTCATCGAGGTGTTGAACACGGTGCACCCGGATTATCCGGACACCGTGGAGGAGCTGCGCTTCTACGACGAGCACCGCGACCCGAAATGCCGCTTCGATCGCTGGCTGGCGATCCGTGGAGGCTCGGTCGTCGGAGTCGGCCAGTGCGGTCACGCCGCCGGCTGGTTTCATCCGCGGAAGTTCTGGATGGATCTCTCGGTGCATCCGGACCACCAGGGACGGGGAGTCGGCTCGCTCCTCTACCGTCAGATCCTCGAGACGATCCTGCCCCTCGATCCGCTGGTGATTCGGGCCGGCGCGCGCGAGGACAAGCTGCACAGCATTCAGTTCCTCCTGAACCGCGGATTCGTCGAGGACGTCCGATCGTGGGAGTCCCGCCTCGACGTGACGGCCTTCGATGCCAGACCATTCGCCGACGTCGAAGACAAGCTGCGCGCCGAGAACGTCGAGATCAAGACTCTGCTCGATCTGGAGGACGATCCCGAGCGCAACCGAAAGCTCTACGAGCTGGAGTGGCTCCTCGATCAGGAGATTCCCCAGCCCGAGCCGCCGACCCGGGTGAGCTTCGAGTTCTTCCTCGAGCACACCCTCCAGAATCCGAACCTGTTGCCGGGCGCCTATCTGGTGGCGGTGAAGGGGAACGAATACGTCGGCCTCAGCACGCTGTGGTCCAGTCTCGGCAACGCGGACCTCTACACCGGTCTCACCGGCGTTCGCCGCGACCTCCGGGGGCGGGGAATCGCGCTCGCGCTCAAGCTTCGGGCGATCGCCTACGCCCGAGCGCACGGCCATCCGATCATCCGAACCTGGAACGAATCGAACAACGAAGCGATCCTGGCGATCAACGAGCGGCTGGGCTTCGTCAAGCAGCCGGCTTGGATCGACTTCGTGAAGACGTTTCGGCGCGACCGCGGGGCCTGAGCGGTCGATCGACCCGGGCAGCGGGCCGGGCGACGGCGCCGAACGCGGGGCCCTCAGCCAGCCGGCGGGCAAGGAGGCATGGGATGCTCGATCCGCGCGAGGTCCTTACCGCGCTCGGCGTCGACCACGTCAACGAGGTGGCGCCGTTTTCCGGCGGCTGGGGCACCGCGCTCTGGAAAGTGCGGCTCGACGACCGCTCCTACGCGCTGCGGGTCTTCGGTCCCGGCGCGTTTCGCGCCCGTGACCGCGAAGCGTGGCTGATGCGCCTGGCGGCGGCGGCCGGTATCCCGGTCCCCGAGGTCCACGCGGCCGGCGCCTGGACCGATCGACCCGCGCTGCTCGTTTCCTGGTGCGCCGGCCGTACCTTGGTGGACGAGCTACGGGAGAATCCGGCGCGTGCGCGCGAGCTCGGCGTCGCGCTCGGACGAGTCCAGGCGCGAATTCACCAGATTCGGGTGCCGCTGCTGCCCGGCGAGAAGCCGGACGCCTGGATGGACTGGGCCGGGACCACCGAGCCGACTCTCCGCGCGCGCCTCCGGGCGATGTCGCGTGACGACGACCGTCTGCTCCACCTGGACTACCATCCGCTCAACGTGCTGGTCGACGACCGGGGCGTGTCCGGCGTGATCGACTGGACGAACGCCCGGGCCGGTGACCCGCGCGCCGACGTCGCCCGCACCGACACGATTCTGCGGATTCTCCCGCTGCCGCGCGAAATGGCGGCGGTGCTCGACCCGAGAACGCGAGCGCGCCTGGCGCGGGCGTACCGCGACGGCTACCGCGAGGTCGCCGGCCCATTCGTCGACCTCGCGCCATTTCTGGCCTGGGCCGGCGCCGCGCTGGTCGACGACCTGGCCCCCCGGGTCGGACAGCCGGGCTTCTGGCTAACCAACGCCCACCTCGCCCAGATCGCACGCTTGACCGGTCGCTGGAGGCGCCGAATCGGGATCGGGGATGCCTAAAGCAGATGGGGGCGTGATTCAGCTGACAGGCCGTACTCCTCCCTCTGCCTCTGCTCATAAGGGCAGGTATGGTGACCGACGCACCGGTTCACCCCTCTCACCCTGACCCGCTCTTCATCCTAGACGCTGGGCG
>JAJPKB010000012.1 GCA_021323915.1 Chloroflexota bacterium
TCCCTCGCCCACGCCCTCTTTGGCGAGGGAACGGCGATGGCCGCGCGTTGGGCCGACTTCGCCCTGATCGCTCTGCGCTACGAGGGCGCGGCGTCCCTGCTCGCCCTTCTCGCCGCGATCACCCCGCCCAACCTGACCGTCGCGGCGGTCCTCGCCCGTGAGCGCCAGTACTTCCGCTCCCACCAAGCCCGCATGGACTACCCCGCCTTCCACGCCCAGGGCTTGTCCCTCGGCTCGGGGGCCGTCGAATCGGCGGGCAAGCACCTGGTCCAGCTCCGCATGAAGCGCGCGGGTGCCCGCTGGTCGGACGAGGGCGCGAAAGGCGTCCTCGCCGTTCAATGCCGCTTGGCTTCCGATCGCCCGCTCGCCGCCTAAAAGACCTACAGAAAGTGGTTACACCCGTCTGCTTGCGATACCCCCTTTTGAGTTCTGGGGGTAGTAGACAATAACGGCGACTTCGGTAATAGTGGGGCTATCACACCAAACCACACTACCGGAGCCGCCGCTGATGGTACCTTACGCCGAAATCTTCACCTTTGTCCAGCACCTCGCCCCGACCTGGCGCAAGCCCCAACAAGCGAACTTCGCTCACGTGATCCATGCCCTGTGCGCGCGAAAATCTCGTGATCTCTGACCTCGCCCGCGCCTTTCCCCGACCGACCCAGCGCTTGCGCGGGCGGCTCAAACGCCTCGTCCGCTCCTGGCTAATCCCCGCCTCGACGAGGCCGCGCTGTTCTTCCGCTGGCTCAAGCTCAGCTACCGGTTCGGCGAGGATCTTCCCACGCCGAGAGGGAGGAAGCCTCTTGTCCTGCTCCTCCCCGACACGGTCTACTTCGAGCCCTTCGCGATGCTGGTGTGCACGGTGCCGTGCGGGAGTCGGGGGCTGCCGGTCGGCCTGACCACCTACCACCGCCAGGAGCTGCAAGCCTGCTTCGCGCCGCGCGCGGCGTGGCCGAACCCGCGCGATCCCAACCCGCCGCGTCCGCGTCGTCCCCCCAAGGCCACCCGGGGCAAGGCCAAAGCGATCTCCTTCCTCAGCCAGAACCAGATCGAGGAGGAACTCGTCGATTACGTCTTCGCCCTCCTCTCCCCCGCTCTCCACCTCAAAGGGGTAGGTAGTGACGAGACGCAGTTGGAGGAGCGCTGAGAGATCTGCCATCATCAACATAACAACACGCGATGATGGAGGATCTGCCCATGCGCTCCCGTCCGGAATGGTACCAAATCCAGGAAGCGATCGCGACGCACTTGCCGACCCTGCGGCCGTCCCAGCAGGGCGGACTGGCCTGGTGGGTCTACGGGACGCTTCTTGCCCACAGCGCCTGCCAGACCGCCGTGATTGGCGCCCTGCTGGCGGTCGGCGCCTACCACGCCGTGCGCCAATACCTGCGCGAGTGGCTCTACGACGGTACCGACCGGGCGGCGCCGTGTCAGACGAGCCTGGACGTGACGGTCTGCTTTGCCCCCTTGCGGGGCTGGATCCTTGCCTGGTGGCAGGGCACCGACCTGGCCTTGGCGGTGGATGCCACCAGCAAAGGCGACGAGGTGGTCGTCTGGAGCGTCAGCGTCCTTTATCGGGGCACCGCGCTCCCGGTCGCCTGGCACGTTCTGGCGGCCAATCGGCCCGGGGCGTGGATGCCCCCTCTGCTGCGCCTTTTGCGCCTGCTCTGGCCCGCGCTGCCCAAAAGCGCCCGCGTGCTCGTGCTGGCCGATCGGGGCGTGTGGAGCCCGCGGCTCTTCAAGCGGATTCGCGATCTGGGCGCCCACCCCGTGGTGCGCCTGCAAGACGACATCCTCTTCGAGCCGGTCGGCCAGCGACGCCAAGCCGCCCGCCGCTTGCTCAAAGGGCCCGGCTCGGGTTGGATCGGGGGGCACCGCGTTCCGCCAGCGGCCCCAGCGGCGCCAAGGCACCTTGATCGTCCTGTGAGGATCGGGCGAGAAGGAACCCTGGTTCCTCCTGACCGATCTGCCGCCCGAACGGGTGGGGGCCTGTTGGTACGGCGTGCGCATCTGGATCGAGCTGGGGTTCCGCGCCCTCAAGGGCAGGGGCTGGCAATGGCAGCGCACCCGACGGACCGATCCGGCCCGAGTAGCGCGCCACTGGCTGGTCCGGGCGATTGCGCCCCTCTGGACCGCCGCCGTCGGCATCCGCGCCGAGGACGCGGCCGACCGCGGGCGCCCGCCCGCGGCGCTCCGCGCCCCGATCCCGAGGACAGCGCCGCACCGCGCCCGTCCGCTGAGCGTGCTCCGCTGCGGCCTGACCTGGCTGCACGAGCAATTCCGCCAGCGACGCCTCTGGCGGATTCTTTGGCTGAGCCCCGAGCCCTGGCCCCAGCCCCCGCCCGACCTCTCGCTCGTCTATCATGTCCAAACAACCTAACTGTCAGTATACCTACCCCTTTAAGCCGCTCTCCACGGGGTCACCGTCGCCGATCGCGGCTTCGCCCGCGCCGAGTTTTTCCGCTTCCACCAGGCCAAAGAGCGTTCGTTTATTATCCGCTTTGACGCCCAGACCCACATCCGCCTCCCCGCGCCGCTCGCCGAGGGCCTGCCCCTCAGCGGCCCCCCGGCCACCGTCCTCGGGATTCGTCCGGGCGAGCGCATCTTTTGCCCGGTGGCCTTTCTACGGCCAGGACGATCAAGTGCCGATTCGCCTCCTGGCGGTCTGGGACGCGGATCAGAAAGAACCGTGGTATCTGGCCAGTGACCTGGCCGATGCCGATTCCATCGAGACGCTCTACCGCTGGCAGATGCGCTTGGAATGCGCCAATCGCGACGAGAAAACCGAAGTGATCTGGCGCGAAGGGGGGGATCAACACGCCCTGACGAACGTCGTCCACCTCCACCGCCTTTGTATCATGGGAGTGTCACCGAAGGTGACACGGGCGCGGAAGGCCGGTCCCCCTCAGGTCCCGCAAGGCCGTAGGAGAGCGTGGGTCGAAGCGCCCGGATCCTGTCGGAGCCCGAACAATTGCCTGGGCGTAGAGCCCGCATCACACAAGGTTGGGCGTGTGCAGGAGAGAGGAAAGGGGAATGTTGGTTGAGAGCTTTGGTGGGATTGATGTAGCCAAGGATCACCTGGATCTTGCGGTGCGCCCGACGCGTGAGCACTGGCAAGCGCCGACGAGTGCGACGGGAGTGGCCAGTGTCCTACAACGTCTGCAGGCGATCGGGCCGACGTTGATCGTCCTGGAGGCGACTGGTGGTCTCGAACGCTCGCTCGGGCGGCCATTGACGGCCGCAGAGCTGCCAGTTGTCGTGAGCAATCCGCGCCAGGTGCGCGATTTCGCCAAAGCGGCGGGGCGTTTGGCGAAGACCGATACCCTCGATGCCCAGACGTTGGCCCACTACGCCGAAGCGATGCGTCCCCCGGTGCGTCGGTTGCCCGACGCCCCCGCCCAGGAGTTGAGTGCGACCTTGGCGCGGCGCAGCCAACTGCGTGAGATGCTGAGCGCCGAGCAGCATCGCCAGGGAACGGCTGTGCCCAGCGTCAGGGGGCAGATTCAACGGCACTGTGCGTGGCTGAGTGCGGAAATCGCGACGCTGGACGCGGAGATCGCGGCGCAGGTGCAGGCCGACCCGACCTGGACGGAGACGGACAAGCAGTTGCGCAGCGTGCCCGGGGTGGGGCGGATCCTGGCGACGACCCTGCTGGCCGAGTTGCCGGAATTGGGACAGTTGGATCGGCGCCAGATCGCGAGTCTGGTGGGCGTAGCGCCGCTCAATCGCGATAGCGGCCGCCAACGGGGGAAACGCACGTTCTGGGGTGGTCGGGCCCGCCTGCGCGTCGTCTTGTATGTATAGGGGGACCCTGGTCGCCACGCGCTTCAATCCCGTCATTCGCGCGTTCTACCAGCGCCTGTGCAGCGCGGGCAAGGCGAAGAAACTGGCCCTGACCGCCTGCATGCGCAAGCTCCTGACGATTCTCAATGCCATAGCTTGCCACAAGACCTCCTGGCAGCCACCCTGCGAGGCACTCGGTACTGCCCCGCCGCCTGCCTGAGAAACGCAAATAACTCTTGACAATCAAGACAATTGCTTCCCTCTTCCCGCACGTCGGCAAACCCAACCTTATCTCCCTTGCGACGACCTGCTTGGGCGGTGAAGGAATTCAACGCTGGCGTCGGCGCCTGCATGCCGAAAACCGCGATAAGGTCATTGTCTTCGTCGACGACCACTGCGGCATCTTCCACATCTCAACTTTCGCCGTCCTAGTCGGTCTGCGCATCAAGGCCGACGGCATCCTACCTGAGTTGGGCTCTCCTACCGACATTCTTGCTCGCTATGGTCTTGCCCTTTGACTGCCTTATATCAAAACGTCAGCCCTCCTCTTTGGATGTTCGAGTCGGTAAGCGTTCACTGATGGGGGGATTGGAGGAGGTCACGGCACGCGTCGAGGGGGTTAAGGCCGCGGACGCGCCAGGTGCCAAAGAGGGAGGCCAAGGTCATTTTGCTCGTCGTTCCCCGGGGTGATTGCGTCCCCCCGCTGATCTTCCGAGACGTGACCAGGTGGCGCAGGCTCCGCTCGGCGGCGTTGTTGGTCGCCGGGACCGTCGGATTGCCCACGAAGACGAAGAGTTCCTTGATGTGCCGCGCGATCCGCCGACAGAGCTTGGCCTGGACCGCCCGGGGATCGCTCTGGAAGGGCGAACAGGCTGCGAGCAATTGCTCTTCGAGCGCGTGTTGTTTGCCGAGCCGCTGCGGCTCGGCGGCGGAGGAGAAGGTCACTCCCTCGTGATAGAGTTTGAGGACGACCGCCGCCCAGTTGGCCAGTCTCTGATCGGACGGATAGACGTCCGTGAGGTCGGGGAGGTCGCGGAGCAGATGCGCCCCGCACCGCTGGTGGATGCCCGGATAGTGATGGTAGCCCGCGTAGAAGTCGCTGACCAGAACGCCCGTGAAATGGGGGCCCAGCACCTCGTCGATGACCTCCTTGGTGCGTCCCCCACGCACAAAAGAACGCTCGGTCCGGGTGCTGAAGGTCCAGACGTACCCGTTCTTCCCTTTCTCGCGCCAGCCGGTCTCATCGGCGTGAACAACCGCACTCTGCTGAATCGCCGCCTGAATTGCCTTCACGGCCCCCTCCCCCCGCTGGGCGACCTGCTGCACGACGGTCACGAGTTCCCCGAGGCTCAGGGGCAGTTGGTGAACGGTGGCCAGGTACCACTGGATAGTCGCGAAGGGGAGCCGTCCCTCCTCGCGCA
>JAJPKB010000070.1 GCA_021323915.1 Chloroflexota bacterium
GAGCGGGGAACAATCCTCCGCGCTACCGGTTGGAGGGGCGCTTAATATTTAAGTGCTGAACCCGCCGCGGACGGTGCCGCCAGCGGGCAGGAGAGGCAGGCCGCCCGCTCGCAGTGGTTGCGCAACAGGAACAGCAATCCCTGTTGGCGACGCGCCGTCCGGACCAGTCCGTCGGCCACGCCGAGATCGGCCGCGAGTCGTTCGGTGGACTGGTAGGACGTGGGACGGGGAAAAGATCGATAAACCGCCCAGGCGTTATCCGCCAGCCGACGATCGCCGTTTTCGGATGCCACCGCCAGGGCGAGGGGCAGCACCGCGTTGATGACCTCGTCGCGGGCGCGCTCGCGTCCAAGCAGCGCGGCCGGTCCGCCGCCGAGCGGCCGCCCGAAATCGCCATGCCTCGACCAGTACCCGTCCGCCTCCTCGATCAAGAAGAGACGCTCGAGATCCGTGCTCGAAACGTCGCTCCGACGCAGCGGGACGAGGAAGGCGCGGGCGAGGCCGGCGGCACGGTGGCGCACGATCAGGTGCGCGGCGGCGACGATGCGGCGCGTCGGATAATTCGCGGCCCGCACGCCACCGAACACCCAATCCGCTTCGCGCAGCCCGGTCCCCTCCCACTCGCGACGGTAGAGATTCCAGGCCGATTCCAGCGTGTCGATCTCCTCGTCGCTCTCCCAGTCCGGGCGCCTGATCTCGCGCTGGGACGGCAGGAGACCGGCCACGCCGAAAAGGATCGCGCGAGCCAGGTCGAGCGCATCGGCCGGTGGCCGCCGGCCGAGAAGGGCAATCAGGAAATCGAACGGGACCTCCTGGGCGAGCCGCGCGAAGGCGGCGCGATTGCGGCTGAATCCGAGCCCGTCGAGCGTCGCCTCGTAGGCGACCTGATCGGGAGTCAGGCGGGTGAGGTCAGCCTCCAGCCGCGAGGCGCGCTGGGTCAACCGGCGGTCGCCCAGATCGTCCAGCAACGGCCCCAGCGCCTCCGTTCCGTGCCGCCGCGCCTGGCGGTGACAGGCCTCCGCCCCGGTCGGGGATTCGATCGGAATGGCGTCCGGCGGCGACACGACGAGCGTCGGAATCGGGTCACCGTCCGCCCCGGCCGGAGGCTCGACGTCGACGGCCTGAACAACGTGGAGGACGACACCGCGGTAGTGCGCGTCCTGGTGGTGGCCGTGGGCGTGCCAGTCGCTGGCACGCAGGTGGAACTCGACGTCTCCCTCGACCAGCGCACCGTCGCCGAAGGCGATCAGCGCGCCGCGAACGTCCGGTCCGGCGCCGCCCGGGCAGCGCCCCCGGTAGACCACGTGCAGCGCCCGGCCGTCGGTCGTTCGGAGCGGCTCGGCCAGCCCGCTCTGCCAGGCGCGCACCAGCCGTCGCTCGCCGTCCTCCGACACTGGCTCAGATCACCGGCGAGGAGCGCCGGGGCAGCGAGCGCACCGGCGGTTACTCGGCGAGAATCCTTCCCCGCTTTTCCCGGGGAAGCCAGACGAACGGATCGGAACCGTCGGACGGTGGTCGGTACTCCAGCCCGACGTAGCCAGCGTACGCGGAGGCCTCGACTACTTTCAGGATGTTCGGGATGTTGATCTCGCCCAGCCCGGGCATGATCCGGCCGGGCGCGTCGCCAACCTGGATGTGACCGATCTTCGAGACGTTCGCCTTGAACGTCTCGATCAAGTTCCCTTCCATCACCTGCATGTGATAGAAGTCGTGCTGGAAGCGGACGTTCGGCAGGCCAACCGCGTCGACCAGCGCGATACCCTCGGACGACCGGCTGATGAAGTAGCCGGGGTTGTCGTGGTCGTTCAACGCTTCGACGAGGAGCATGATCCCGTCGTCGGCGGCGCGGGCGCCCGCTTGCCTCAGGCGGCCAACCGCGATGTCCAACTGTCGCTCGTGCGGAACGCCCGAAATGTGCCGCCCCGCCAGGACGTTGATGCGCCGGGCCCCAAGTCGGCGACAGATCGCCAGGGCCTCGTCCATCCGGTACCAGAAGCGCTCCTCGGCATCGGGGATCGAGAGATGCCCGCGCGGATAGGCATCGTCGGATTCGGTATCGATCAGCGCCAAACGCAAGGAGTACGCGCGGAGCAGCGACTCGAGCTCGTCGAGGTTCTGACGCTGCGGAAAGAGAATCTCGACCGTCGTGAAGCCGGCCTCGGCGATCCGGCGCAGACGCTCATCCCAGGGCAGCTCGCCGGGCAGATAGTGCGCGTTGGCCTCGTAGCAGATTCGGTCCTGGTCCCCCACGCTCGACCTCACCGGCTCTTGACCTGGACGTCGGCCACGCGCTCGAGGACGCGAACCAGTCCTGCCATGTCGTCGTCGCCCATCCCGAGCGCGCGCCCTTCGCGGAAGATCTGCCAGGCGATGCTGCTCAGCAGGGTTCGCACGTTCAGCTCGTTGCTCAGGCCGTCGATCAGCCCGAGATCCTTGAGGACGACGTTGACCGAGGTGCCCGCGGCGAAGTTTCGCTCGAGCATCATCGGCACGTTGCGGCTGAGCATCGCGCTGCCGCCGAAGCTGGTGCGCAGCACGTCGAGCATGACCGCGGGGTCGGCGCCGGCCTTCGTCCCCAGGACCATCGCCTCGGCGGCCGCGGCGGTGTGGATGGCCACCAGGAGCTGGTTCGCCAGCTTGATCGTGCTTCCGGAGCCGGTCGGTCCCACCCGCCGAATGTTCTTGCCCATGGCCTCGAAGACCGGTCGCGCGCGCTCGAAAGTCTCCTCGGCGCCGCCGACCATGATCGTCAACGTTCCCGCGGCGGCGCCGGCCGGCCCACCGCTCACCGGCGCGTCGAGGAAATCGGCCCCGTGCGCCCGGGCGCCCTCGGCGCACTGCCGGCTGGTCGTCGGGCTGACCGTGCTGTGGTCGACCAGGATCTGCCCCGGTCGCGCCGCCTCGATCAGGCCCCGAGGCCCGAAGTAGACCTCGTCGATCGACGGGGTGTTCGTCAGGCAGGTCAGGACGACGTCCGACGCCTGGGACACCTCGGCCGGCGAGGTGGCCGGATGGGCGCCCGCCGCCACGAGCTCGTCGACGGCGGCGCGGCTGCGGTTGTGGACGGTGACGGTGAAACCGGCCTCGAGCAGGTGACGGGTCATTGGCCGCCCCATCTTGCCCAATCCGATGAAACCAACCTTCATCAAAACACTCCTCACAGATTTCCCACCTGGAGGGTTTCGAGCAGGTAGCGTCGGTTGATCAGCATCTTCTCTTCGACGGTGCCCTCGCCCTCGTTGGGACGCGGCGGATCCAGGTCGAGGGTGATCCATCCCTGGTATCCGCGCTCGTTGATCAACCGCCAGATCGCCGGGAGATCCACGCCGCCGGCGCCGAGATCCTTGTAGAGAATCTCCTGTCGGTGCTGCTCGACCGTCGGCGTCGGCCCGGTGTACCCGCGGTACTCAGCCTTCGAGTCCTTCCAGTGAAGCGCGGCGATCCGGTCGTAATAGGTGGCGATCATCTCGACCGGATCGCCCCCGCCGAGGTTGATCTGCGCGGTGTCGACGATCAGGTCGACGTATCGCGGATCGGTCAGCTCCATGAGCCGGTGCACTTCCTCCGGGCGCTCGATCGGCCCCCAGATGTGGGGATGGGGAGCGATTCGGATGCCGAGCTCGGCGGTCCGCTTGCCGATCTCGTCGACGGTGGCGGCGATCGCGCGGAGATCCGC
>JAJPKB010000481.1 GCA_021323915.1 Chloroflexota bacterium
AGGATCGAGCCACGCCTGGCCAGTCGGGCCTCGATCCCTTCCCGGTATTCTCGCGAGGCGATCACGACGCTGCCGCCCCCGACGTCCAGCACGGAGGCGACGGAGTCGCTCAGATCGCCCAGGAGAGCCGCGTCGTCACCGTAGAACTGGACGGTGTGGACGTCGCTCGTGTCGATCGACATTCCCGATTCTCCCGTCCAACGTCGACCGGTTACCGGGGCGCGTCCTGGCCGGTCCGGCCGGCGACGGCCCTGAGCGGGCGAGCAGGTGCTCAAACCGGAATCGACGCTGGCCGTGACCGGTCACCCCTCGGACGGCGTTCACGGGGCGACTGATGTGGCTGGGACGCCGAAGACCCTAGTCGCGGGCGCATACCGGATCCGACAAAGACGACCAGGGGTTGCTGGATCGATCAAGCTGGTAAGCTGGATGGACGGTGTCTTCCTCCGTCTGGATGATAGAACGCGAACGGCCGTCGGCCCGATCGACCCACGTCTAGTTTTACAACGAGAGATATATCGGATATGATAGACACTCATCCCATGTCATCCAGGAAGGAACCGCTGCCAGCATGTCCGACACGACCCTGCCCACCGTCGATCTGACGCACGAGGCTCCCATCGAACGAACCGTGACCGCTGAGGATCTGCCCGATTTTGCGTCCGAACTCGCCGCCTACCATGCCTACTTCGCGCCGTTGTTTCGACGGAGCGAGCAGCGCGCCTGGGCCGAGGTCTACCTGCGCGGCCTGTTGGTCGCCGACGTCCCCCGGAAGAATGTCGAGGCGATCGCGTTGCGGCTGGGCGGCGCGGGCGCAGGCGCCGGGCGCACCGTGCGGGCGCTCCAACAGTTCGTCGGCGAAGGCGGCTGGGATGACGACGCGATCCTGGCGGCCCACCGGCGGTTGGTCGAGGAGACCCTGGGTGCCGACGATGGGGTCTTGATCCTCGACGGGAGCGACTTCCCCAAGCAAGGCAAGCATTCCGCGGGGGTGGCGCGCCAGTGGTGCGGGCACACCGGCAAGAAGGACAACTGCCAGGCCGGTGTCTTCCTGGGGTACGCCAGCGCCCGGGGCTACACCCTGCTCGATCGCCGCCTCTACCTGCCGGCCGGCTGGTTTGCCGAGGAGGCGCGAGATCGTTGGGAGGCGTGTCGCATCCCCGACGGGACGACCTTTCAGACTAAGCACGAACTGGCGGCGGAATTGGTGGAAACAGCTGCCGCAGCCCGCGACCTCCGGGCCCGCTGGGTGGTCTGCGACGAGGGCTTTGGGGACGATCCCGCGCTGCTGGATCGGCTGGAAGCGAGCGGCTTGTGGTATCTGGCCGAGGTGCCCCTGGACACCCAGGTCTGGCCGCTCGTTGAGCCCGACGGGGAGAGCGTCCGCCCCCGCCCATCCCGCTGGGTCCCGCCGCAGGTTTCCGCGCGGAAAGGCCCTGTTCCCCGCCGCGAGCGGCTGCACCCGGCGAGCCCGCCCAAGATACGCGTGGATGCGTATGCCGCGCAAATCCCCGCCGACCACTGGCAGCGGTTCCGGATCCTCGAGGGAAGCAAGGGACCGCTGGTCGCGGATTTCGCGGCGATCCGTGCCCTGGCACCGCGCCAGAAGCTGCCGGGGCCGGAGGTCTGGGTGGTGTTTCGGCGCAAGGTGAGCGGCGCAGCCGAGGAGCCCGACCTGAAGGTGTACTTGAGTTGTGCACCCGCCACGACCCCGCTGACCACCTTGGTGTGGGCCAGCGGGATGCGCTGGCCGATCGAGGCCTGCTTCGCCGAAGGCAAAGGCGAGATCGGGATGGACCACTATGAACTCCGCTTCTGGCGGGGCTGGCACCACCACATGACCCTGGTCATCCTCGCCCATCACTTCCTGGTTCGGCTCCAACAGCGGCTGAACCACCGAGAGGGGGCCCCACAAGCAGGCCGACCAGGCCTCGCCGGTGGTCGCGATCACCCGCGAGACGCCGTCGTCAACCGCCAACGCGTCCAGGCCGGCCACCCTCCCGTCGGTCAGCACCGGGCTGAGCCTCGCCGAGGTCCGCGTGCTCCTCACGACGGTGCTTCCCCAACCCACCTTCGACCTTCCCGCCGCTTTGCGGCTGTTGGCCTACCGCCAAACCCGCAAAGCAGCCGCCTATCGCTCGCATCGCCGGCGCACCCTCAGCCTGCTGAACCAGCGGCGTGAATGATATCTCTCGTTGTAAAACTAGTGCAAGCCCCATATTACCACACTCCGGCCGCGAGCGGTTTGCGAACGGTCGGGTAATCGAGTGGCTTTGACAAATCTTCTACGAATTGTTCATGCCGTGAAGGGAAGCGCTGGCTGCCGTGGTGATTCACCGGCCTCAGCCGCCCAGCGGCGTCTCCCAACCGGCCAGGCACCAGTCGAAGCCTTCGACGACGAGGGCGCCGGCGTAACCTGGACCGAGGTCGAGGGAGCGGAGCGACCAGCGCGCGGCCTCGGCGCGATCACCGTCGACGTGCAGCAGCGCCGCCGGCTCGTCGGGCGCCAGTGACACCACGAAGCTTTCGAGGCGGGCGGCGAGCCCCTCGCCTCGGGCCTTGACGTAGGCTTCCTTGCGCGTCCAGCAGGTGAAGAAGCCGAGCTGCCGCGCCTCCGGAGAAAGCGATCGAAGCGCGGCGACTTCGGCAGGTGAGAAGAAGCGGCTGGCGATCGCCAGCGTGGCGACGTTCGGACGGATCTGCTCGACGTCGACGCCAACCGCCCGACCGTCGGCGACCGCGATCAGGGCGAGGCCGCCGGCGTGCGAGACGTTGAAGGAAAGGGAGGGCCGGCTCGCTCGTCGGGCGAGAGGCGATTCGGTCTGCCGTAGGGCGGGCTTGCCGTGAGGACCGTAGCGGAATCGCGGTTCGGCCGGCGTGGTGCCCAGATAGCGGGCGAGGATTATCCGCAGCGCGCCCCGCCCGACGACAAAGCGTCGACGGTCGCCCTCGAAGGAAAATCGGGCGGCTCGTCGCCGCTCGTCGGCGTCGAGAAAGCCGGCCAGCGTCTCGACGGTTGCGGCCGGCTGCTCGAGGGCGACCCGCCAGAGATCCACCCGAGCCGGGCTCGCCGCGAGCCCCTCGGGCGGAGGGCGCCAATCTATCGTCGTCATCGCTGTTTCGAGGGAAATCCTAACCTCCCGACCCCTCTCCGGCGGCTGGGAGAGGGGTCGAGGGTGAGGGAAGCCACGATCGACCCTCGCTTATCCCTTCAGACCGGTCAGGGTGATGCCCTGGATGAACGTGCGCTGGGTCAGGAAGAACAGGACGATCACCGGGATGGTCAGCAAGGTCGAGGCCGCCATGAGCTGGCCCCACTCGGTGCCGTACTGGGTGTTGTACTGCTCCAGCCCAAGCGAGATCGTGTAGGTCGATTGATCGGTGAGATAGATCAGCGGTCCGAGGAAATCGCCCCAGGCGCCGAGAAACTGGAGCAACGCCACGACCGCGAGCGCCGGCCGGATCAAGGGAAGCGAGATCGACCAGAAGATTCGCAGCTCGGACGCCCCGTCGATCCGCGCCGCGTCCGACAGCTCCATCGGGAGGGTCATCATGAATTGCCGGAGCAGGAAGATGTAGAACGCCGATCCGAAGTAGGTGGGAATGATGATCGGCAGGAACGTTCCTACCCAGCCGATCGTGCGAAAGACGATGAAGAGCGGGACCAGCGTCACTTCGAAGGGAAGGAGCATCGTCGCGATCGTCACCAGGAAGAGAATATCGCGCCCGGGCCAGCGGATGCGCGAGAGGCCGTACGCCACGAGCGAGCACGAGCAGACGACCCCGATCACGGTGAAGCCGCAGAAGATCAGCGAGTTACGGGTGTAAAGGAAGAACGGAATCGTCGTCACTGCCAGGTGGTACTGAACGAACGTCAGCGGGTTGGGGATCCAGCGCGGTGGAAAGAGGAAGATCTGCGGGTCGGTCTTCAGCGAGGTCGAAAAGAGCCAGAGAAACGGGATCAGGAAGACGATGCCCAGGAGGATCATCACCAGATGGGTCACCGCCCGGCGGACGGTCCGCCCGGTGGACGACCGTCGTCGGGCGGTAGCGATCGAGAGCGCGGACGTCGTCATCGTATGTCCTCCATCACCGCGTCTCGCCGCTCTGGTAGTAGACCCAGCGGTTCGAGGTCTGGAAGACGATGAAGGTCAGGACGAAGATGACCACCGTCGCCGCCCAGGCCATCGCCGAGGCGTAGCCCATCTTGAAGTCGAAGCAGGCCGCGCGGTAGAGAATCAAGCCGAAGACGGTCAGGGAATCCGCCGGGTTGCCGGTGCCGCCGGTGATCACGTAGGGAATCGTGAAGAACTGGATTCCGGCGATGATTCCGATGATCAGCTCGAAGAAGACGACCGGGGTTAGCATCGGCAGGACGACCGCCCAGAAACGCTGCCAGGCGTTGGCGCCGTCGACCTGCGCGGCGTCCTTCAGGTCCTGGGGCACGTCCTGGACGCTGGCGAGGAAGATCAGCATCGTGTTGCCGATGCTTCCCCAGAGGCTGATCAGGACGACCGACGGCTTCGACCAGACCGTCGAGGCCAGCCAGCCGGGGCCGGCGACGCCGACGAGGGAGAGCAGCCAGTTCGCGACTCCGTACTGAGGATTGAGGAACCAGACCCAGAGCAGCGAGGTGGCGACGGCCGGGACGAGCACCGGCAGGTAGAAGAGGGTCCGGTACACCGACATGCCACGCAGCTTCAGGTTGAGGAGGAGCGCGACCCCGATGCTCAGGATGATGTTCAGCGGGATCCAGAGGACCATGTAGTACAGCGTGTTGTAAAGGGCGGCGATCATCTGAGGATCGCGCGCGAGGGTCGTGTAATTGTCGATGCCGGTGAAGACCGGGGTCTGAAGCAGGTCGTACTGGGTGAGGCTGTAGTAGAGGGAGGCGACCGTAGGATAGACGATGAAGGCCAGGATCCCGATGATCCACGGTGAGGTGAACAGTAATCCGACGCGCAGCGGACGCGACCGCGCCCACCAGGAGCGACGGCGCGCCACCGCAGCGCCACGAGGGATCGAGACGGGTGCCTCGGGCATGGGGCCTACCTC
>JAJPKB010000284.1 GCA_021323915.1 Chloroflexota bacterium
AATCGGCGTGTGGGGCTACGACTGGAACCGCGGGGAACGCGCGCCTGCCCGGGCGCTGCGCTACGCTCAGACGGCTGTCCTGGTCCAGCAAAACGGCGGCCAGCCAAACTTCGATCCGACCGTCGCCGAGGCGACCTACTCGTATCAGGTGGGAGGGCAGAGCCACCAGATCTGGTACGAGAACCAGGAGAGCATCCAGGCCAAGATTGGTGTCGCGACGCGCGATAATCTGGCCGGCGTGGCTTTCTGGCGCCTCGGTCAGGAGCCCCCGGACCTCTGGGATGCCTTCGAGGGCCCAGCCCGTGCCGACTTCGCGATTCCGAACGGCTGGTTTTTCACCCAGACCGGCGGCGGGAGCGGCCTCGGGTATCGCGTGACCGACGACGACGGCGTGCGCTTCTGGAGCGCGTTCAAGGGCCTGGGAGGGGTCGCGACCCTCGGTTACCCGAGCAGCCGTCGCTTCGTCGGCGCCGACGGCTTCACCTATCAGGTATTTCAGCGTGGGACGCTCCAATGGCGCTCCGATCTGGGAGTCGCCTACCTGGCGAACACGTTCGAGCAGCTAACGTCCGCTGGCTGGGACGCGCGGCTGGCGCAGCTGGGCATTCCCGCGCCGATTCTCGACGACGGCTCGAGCGGCGACTGGAACCGCGCGCGCCAGATCCGGCTCTCCTGGCTCACCAACCCGGCCATCGCCCAAACGTTCTACGCGAACCCGAACCCGTCCGCGATTCGTGGCTGGAACGTCGACCGCTCGATCCAGCTTTACGGCCTGCCGTCGTCGCGTCCGGTCAAGAGCGGTCCGTTCGTCGTGCAGCGGTTTCAGCGGATCTCGCTCCAGCTGTGGGTCGAGGACGTGCCCGGCATGCCGGCGAAGGGAAGCGTCGTCGGAATCCTGGGGGGTGACCTTTCCAAGCAGGCGGGGCTCGTGCCGGCCGCGGCGGCTGCGCCGGAGACGCCGACCGGTCTGTAAAGGCAGCGATCGGGTCAGGTAACGCGCGATCGAAGCCGAGGCGGCCGGAACTGGGTGACCGCTTCACTTTTTGGGGCAGTCGTCGGCTTCCACCGGATTCCAGAGCACCCCGACGTCTTCGATCTCGACTTCGACGACGTCGCCGATCTTGAGCGGAGCGCTGCCAGGCGGAGTACCGGTGAGGATCACGTCGCCGGGGACGAGGGTCATGATCCGCGAGGCATAGCTAACCAGATCGAACGGGCTGAAGTGGAGGAGCGACGTCGTCGTCGACTGCCGAACCTCTCGGTTGACTCGGGTCACGAGGCGGCAGTGCGTCGGATCGACCGAGGTGTCGATGCACGGTCCCAACGGGCAGAAGGTATCGAAGCCCTTGGCGCGGGCCCACTGCCCCTCGCGCCGCTGAAGGTCTCGGGCGGTCACGTCGTTCGCGCAGGTGACCCCGAGCACGTAGCCCTTCGCCTCGCTCGACGTCACGTTACGAGTAATCTTTCCGATCACGACCGCGACCTCGCCCTCGAAGTCGACCCTCGTCGAAACGGCGGGCCAGCGAATCGGACTTCCCGGTCCGACGACCGACGACGGAGGCTTGAACGACAGGATCGGCTCGTTGGGCAGCGGTGGCAATCCCTCCTGGGAGGGATCCGCGTAATTGAGGCCAACGGCGATGATCTTCGTGGGTGTGCAGGGAGGCAGCAAAGATACGTCTCGAAGGGTTCCCACGCGCGGCCCTAGCGTCGCCGCGCCAAAGGGATCGCCATCTAGGTCGAAGACGTCGGAGCCGTGCAGCACGCCATGCCGAGCCTGCCCATCGATGAGGTACCGGAGTATTTTCACGAAATTTGCCCGTTCGTCGCTACAGCATCTGATTGCGGTTTATGTACAGGTGAAAGCCACAGTTAAGAAACTGGGCGGATTTGCGGATGAACAGCATCCGGGTGAGGAAGATCTCAAAGTAGTCGACGACGGATGCCTTGGTGACGTCGATGGTCAGCTCCAGAGCAATGTCACGCCGCTCGGGATCGATTCGAACGAAGCTGTGCTGACTCGCATCGTTGACCCGATCGTGAATGTCGTACGCCGACGGATTCGGATTGCGTACGCGGGTGCGATGGACGTCGGACTTATCGGCGATGATGACGGCGGCGGAGACCGCGCTGATCGGCTCCCCCACCCTTTCCTCGTGGTTGCCGATCGCACCGGCGACGATCGCTGCCTCGTCGGGCTCCATCCCCATCTGCAGCAACAGGTTCAAAGAGATCACCCCACCGGCCGCCGCGTGATCGTATCGGTTGACGACGTTTCCGATGTCGTGAAGGTATCCAGCGATCGCCGCCAGCTCGACGACGCGGGGCGCGTGCCCTAAACGCGCAAGTACGTTCTCGGCGATGTGCGAAACCAGATTCGCGTGCCGCTGACCGTGCTCGGTGTATCCCTGCGCCCCCAGGTGGTCGTCGGCAGCTTTGATCAGCTTCTGAATCGCCGGGTTTGAGCGCACGGCATCCAGCGACAACGGCGTCTTGTCCACGGATCAGAGTATACAGAGTTAACGCTGGTTCGGCAAACGGTAGCCGGATTAGCCCGGGGAGGGAGTTGGGGAAGGAGACCGAGCGATCGAGGAGGGAGTCTTCGTCGCCGTCGCGGTCACGGCCATGCCCATGACGGTGGGCGTCGGAGTGGGGTGAGCGGTGGGCTTGACGGGAGTTGGAGTACGCGTCGGCGCGGGGGTCGTCGTGGGGAGCGAAGCCTCGCCCGTCGCGGTCGCCGTTGGCGTGCCAGACGGGGTGCGGGTGACGGTTGCTTCGACCGTCGGACTGGGATAGGTCGCCGTGGGCGACGCCGAGGTCTCAGGACGCCTGATGGCGGTTCTGCTCGGCCTGGCCGAGCGCGGTCTGCCGCGGACGGTGGGGGTGGGCGACTCCTCGATTGATGGAGGCGCGACTGTCTCGACCGTGCGGATCGGCGCCGGCGCGGGTTGCTCGATCGTCGGAGTGGGCGTGTCGGTCGGTAACGTGGTCGCGGTCGGAGTATCCGTCGTCGTGGGCGTTTCGGACGGCAAAGGCGTATTGGTCACGGCCGGCGTGTCGGTCGGAGTCGAAGTGCTGGTCGAGAAATCGACGAGAGAGGCCGTCTGGACGGGAGCCGAACGAAGCCGCGCGTCGGCGACGATGCTTGCAACGCCGAGGCAATACACGCAGGAGACGCCGAAGAAGAGGACGACGATGATCAGACGAGACGGGCTCGGCCGGTCCCAGAACTCTCGCCACCAGTCGAGAAAGCCTCTCAAAGCTTGACGAGCCGCGCGGCCTTGATCGGAGAGTCGGTGAGAAGACGTCGGTAGAGGTCGGGCTCGATCGGCTCGTCGACCGCCAGAACCATCATCGCTTCGCCGCGTCGCTCGAGGCGGCCCACTTGCATCGCCGAGATGTTGACGTCGCCCGCGCCGAGCAGCGTGCCGATCTTGCCGACGACGCCGGGCTGGTCAGTGTGGTGGACAAAGAACAGGTACCCGCCGTTCAAAACGACGTCTACCCGATACTTATCGACCCGCACGAGGTGAGCTTCGCGGTTGATCGCCGCGCCGGCGAGCTCGTGAACGAAGCCATCGCCCGCGTTGACGCGGAGTGAGATCAGGTTGGCGAAGTTCTCCTGGGGATTCGAGCAGCGGACTTCCACGATCTGGAGGCCGCGACTTCGCGCCAGCAAAAGGGCATTGACGAGATTCACATGTTCCGGGCTGGCGGTTTGCAGCAAACCTTTGACCACCGCCGACTTGACGGCGGTGGTATCGACCTGGGCGATATCCCCGCTGTAGGTGATCTCGACCGAGGACAGGGGACGATCGACGAGCTGGGCCATGAGAAAGCCGAGCTTTTCCCCGAGGGTCACGTAGGGACCCAGCGCGGCGAGGCTCTCCGGTAAGATCGCCGGGGCGTTGACCGCGTAGCGGACCGGTCTCCCCTCGAGCACCGCGATCACCTGCTGGGCGACTTCAAGGGAGGCCGCGATCTGGGCTTCTTCGGTTGATGCCCCGAGGTGAGGGGTCAGGACGACTCGTCGATTCCCGAGAAGCAGTGGATTGGTTGGCGGCTCCTCGACGAAGACGTCGAGCGCCGCGCCGGCCAGCCTTCCGTCGTCGAGCACTCGAATCAGCGCTGCCTCGTCGATCACGCCGCCGCGCGCGCAGTTCACGATACGTGCCCCCGGCTTCATGCGGGCGAGCTGCGCCGGCCCGATCAGTCCACGGGTTGACGCGGTGAGCGGCACGTGAACCGAGACCAGATCGGCTACCTCGAGCAGATCGTCGAGCGGCAGAAGCTCGACGCCCAACCGCGACGCGTAGTCGGCGGTGACGTATGGATCGCTGCCAACCAGCCGCACGTCGAATGCGCTCAGTCGCCGCGCTACCTCGACGCCGATGTTGCCCAGGCCGACGATTCCGACGGTCTTGCCGCGCAGCTCGGTGCCGACGAACTTGCCTCGCTCCCAGCGCCCCTCGGCCACCGATTGGTGGGCCTGGGGAATTCGTCGGAAGAGCGAGAGAATCAAGGCCAGGGTGTGCTCCGCCGCGGCGACGACGACCGCGGTGGGCGCGTTGACGACGACGATTCCCCGCCGGCTGGCGGTCTCGACATCGATGTTGTCGGTGCCGATTCCGGCGCGTCCAATGACCCTCAGCCGCTTACCGGCCTCGATCATCGAGGCGGTGACGCGGGTCTGACTGCGCACGATCAGGGCGACGCAGTCGCTCAGCAGACAATTCAGATCCTCGGCGGACGCGCCCGGTTTGACGACGACGTCGCCGTACTCTTGTAAAGCCCGAATTCCGTCGGGCGCGATGGGGTCGGCGACGAGGATGCGGGACGGGGCCGCGATTGTCTTAGCCTTCAAAAGTCAGTACACTTGCTCATCGAATCGACCTAAATCATAAGGCAACACCGGAAAGGGGTCAAGGTGGCGTCGTCGGTCCGAGACCTGGCAGATACCATCATCACGAACGTGGAGCGGGTCATCGTCGGCAAGCGCCCGGTCGTCGAGCTGGCGGTCGTCGCCCTGCTTTGCGAAGGTCACGTCCTGCTGGAAGACGTGCCGGGCGTTGGCAAGACCATGCTAGCGCGCTCGCTCGCCGCCTCGCTCGGCTGCGTGTTCCGTCGGATTCAGTTCACGCCAGATCTCCTGCCCAACGACGTGACCGGCGTCTCGATCTTCAACCAGAAGACGCAGGATTTCGAGTTCCGCCCGGGCCCAGCCTTCGCGAATATCCTGCTCGCCGACGAGGTGAACCGGGCGACCCCACGAACTCAGTCGAGCCTGCTGGAGTGCATGGGCGAGCGACAGATCTCGGTCGACGGGGTCGCGCGGCCCCTCCCGCGTCCTTTCCTGGTGCTCGCGACCCAGAACCCGGTCGAGTTCGAAGGAACGTTCCCGCTTCCCGAGGCCCAGCTCGACCGATTCCTACTGCGCCTGAGCATCGGCTATCCCGAGTACGCCGACGAGCGGCAGATCATGACCAATCTGCGGCACGGCCATCCGATCGATCGACTCGAACAGGTAGCCGAGGCGGAGGATTTGATCGCTCTTCAGGAGGTGATCGCCGACGTCCACGTTGACGATTCGATCTTCGATTACGTCCTGCAGCTCGTCCGGGCCACCCGCGGTCACGCGGACGTGGCGCTGGGCGCGAGCCCGCGCGGCACGATGGCGCTCTTCCGGGCATCGCAGGCGCTGGCGGCAATTCGGGGCCGCGAGTTCGTCGTTCCGGACGACGTGAAATATCTCGCGCCCTACGCGCTGGCGCACCGCCTGATCGTCCGCCCGGAAAGTCAGCTGCGCGGGCGCTCGAGCGCCGAGATTCTCTCGAATATCCTGGAGACTACGGCGGTCCCAGTGGAGTCGATGCGACGATGACGTGCCTTGATTCTGAGCGCGGAGCTTTGAACGCGGGATCCCTCGGTGCTTAACCTGCTGCCGGCGGCGCTGATTCTCTTCGTGCTGGCGTCGTTGTTCAAGATCAGCTTTATGTACAACGTCTCCTACGTGCTTTTCGGGGTCTACGTGCTGGCGATGATCTGGACCCAGCGAAGCATGAAGGATCTCCGCTTCCGGCGCCGTTACCAGGAGCGCGCGCTGCTGGGGGACGTCGTCCAAGTGACCCTGGAGGTCGAGAATCGTGGCTGGCTCCCGATCCCCTGGGTTCAGTTCCACGATCGATTACCGCTCGCGCTGATCACCCCGCCCTTTTACCGCGCGGTGCTCTCGCTCCAGCCGAGGGAGAGTCGCCGCTTCGCCTACGAGCTTCACTGTCGACAACGCGGTTGGTACACGATTGGCCCCCTGACCGCCCAACTCGGCGACGTCTTCGGCCTGAACCATCGCCAGCAGGACTTCTCGGCCGGAAACCATCTCACCGTCTATCCGAAGATCCTGCCGATCGACGAATTGGGGCTACCGTCGAAGTCGCCGTTTGGCCATCTCCGCACCCGGCAGCTCCTGTACGAAGATCCGTCCCGGGTCGTGGGGGTGCGCGATTATCAGTCCGGAGACAGCCTCCGAAAGGTCAATTGGAAGGTGTCGGCCAGCTCGGGCCGGCTTCAGGTCAAGAAGCTCGAACCGGCGATGACCCTCGAGACGGTCGTCCTCCTCAACGTCAACTCCGAGGAGTACACGCGCCAGTACGCCTACGCGGCGATGGAGATGGGGATCGTGGTGGCGGCGAGCGTCGCGAATCACCTGGCCGGCCTGCGGCAGGAGGTCGGCTTGCTCACCAACGGAATCGATCCGGCTGATCCATCCGCTAGCAGGCTCTCCGGATGTCTGCCGCGGAAGGGGCGGGGCCAGCTCACCTCGATTCTCGAGCTGCTTGGGCGGCTCGCCGTCGTGAGCGATCGGCCATTCTGGCCAGCGGTGCGGAGCGAGATCAAGCGGCTGTCCTGGGGCGCGACGCTGGTGATCGTGACCCCGCGCGAGACCGAGGAAGGGCTGGAAACCGCGGTGCCGCTCCTTCGGGCTGGATTCAACGTGGTTTTGATCTACGTGGATTACCCGAACCCCGAGGTCTACGAAATGGCGCACCGGCGAGCGGCGACGCTCGGCATGCGCGCGTACCGAGTGTGGCGAGAAGAAGATGTCGACGTTTGGCGACGCCAAATTCAATCCGCCGTCTGAGGCAACCGAACCGGTCGGACCGCGCGCCCACTGGTCGGACCTGCTGTTGCCACCTGACTTTTATCCGGAGCGTCGGGTAGACACGGCGACCTGGGCCGAGGCGCTTTTCGAGCCGGTGGCCCTCATCGGCGCGCTGGTGTGCTTCGTGCTGGGCGTCGTCGCCTTCGGACTGGCGATCGCGCCGGGGTGGCAAACGCGGTTTCTGGTGATCCTATCGGCAGTGGTCGGGATCGAGGCCTTCCTCTACTCGCGTCGCTTGACGCGCTCTGCCTTCCTCTTCAAGGAATGGCTGGTGCTGCTGGTGCCGCCGATCGTATTGATCAGATTTCTCCCCTACCTCGACGATCCAAGCGCGACGCTCGGTCGCGACCTTGCTAGCTGGTGGCACGATCCGAGCACCTTCTTCACCGTCGCGTTCGTCGCCGACACGATCGTTCTGCTCGGCGCCTGGACGATCGTGTTCGTCTGCACCCAGGCCCTCAACCAGTTGAGAGTGCAGGAAGGAGAGATCCTCGATCAGACCGACGCCCGGTTCAAGGAGCTCTACGAGGACAACTGGCGCTCGTACGACCATTCCGAGCCACTGCGCCGGCTCGGGCGAATCTACCTGTGGGGCGGCGTCATCCTGGTGATCCTGGCCGCGATGGCCTCGATCGGCACAACGCAGCTTTTCAACGTGGCGGCGCTCGGGCAGCTGATCGGCTTTCAGCGGCCGTCGCTGCAGTTAGTCCTGGCGAACGTTTTCCTGTACTTCCTGCTCGGACTCTTGCTGCTGGGCGAGGCCCACTACGTTCGCCAGAGGACGATCTGGCGGCTCGATCGGCTGTCGGCGCCAAGCGAAGTGGCGACGCGCTGGGTCGGCTCGGTGGTCGGGCTTGTCCTGGCGGCGGCGATCCTCGCGGCGGTGCTCCCGACGAGCTATGCGATGACCCTTGGTCAGCTCGTCGGGTACGTGGCTTACGCCGTCGTCGAGGTGTTCGCGTACTTCGCCGCCGCGATCTTCTATCTAATCTATCTCATCGCGCGACTCTTCGGGGCTCGGTCGGGCGGAAGCGAGCCCCAACACCCGGCCGCGCTGCCACATCTGCCGTCGGTCGCGTCCGCGCCGCCGTCTGCCTCGCCGCTGGACACGATTCGCTCGCTCGTCTTCTGGCTGATCGCGCTTGGAATCCTGTTATACTCGCTGAGCGTGCTCTGGCGAAAGCGGGGCCCGTCGCTCGGGCATTTCCCGCTGGGAAGGCTTCTTCGGGTGCCCGGCCGGCTGATTCTCTGGCTCGTTCGTCTGATCGGTCGGGTTGGACGCGAGGTTGGCCAGGCGATGGTCAACGCGGTCCCCACGCTGTTCCGACACGTTCCGACAACGCCGCCGCGCGCCTTCAGATTCGTTTCCCTCTCGCGACTCGGCCCGCGCGAGCTCGTCGAATACTTCTATCTGTCGGTGTGCGAGCGCGCCGGTCAGCTCGGTCACCCGCGTCCGCCGGGAGTGACCCCGCTCGAATACCGATCGATTCTTCGAGAGTCGCTTCCGCTGGTCGATCCGGAGCTGGATGCCTTGACTGACGCCTTTGTCGAGGCGCGCTACGGCCCGCGCCCGACGACACGAAGCCGCGCCCAGGCGGCGCGCGAGCAGTGGCAAGTCTTGAAAGTGAAGCTCCGTCGCGCACGAATCCATCGGCCCAGGATCTCCGAGTGAGCGGCACCCGCCGTCAGCCGCGACCGCCAGTATGGTAAAATGACCCCGGCTGCCGATTTCGACTGATGGCGGCCACTTCCTCGGGAGGAAATCGTGCAGCTACGCATCCCTGGTCCGACACCCCTGCCCGACGCGGTGCGAGAGGCGCTCGGGCGTCAGATGATCAACCACCGTGGACCCGAGTTCGCCGAGCTCATCGCCCGGGTGACCCGACGCTTGAAGCCTTTCTTCCAGACCACGAACGACTTGCTTTTGCTGACGGCAAGCGGTACCGGCGCTCTCGAGGCGGCGGTCGTCAACACGCTGTCGCCGGGGGATCGAGTGCTTTCGGTGTCGATCGGTGTTTTTGGCGATCGGTTCGCCGAGATCGCTCGCGTCTACGGCGCCGAAGTCGTCTCGACGGACGTCGAGCCCGGACGGGCCGCGGATCCCGCGGAGGTCGCGCGGCTGCTCGAAAGCAGCGGGCCGTTCAAAGCGGTTCTGGTGACCCACAACGAGACCTCGACCGGCGTGACGAATGACTTGGCGGCCATCGCCGAGGTCGTGCACCGCACCGATGCCTTGCTGCTCGTGGACGCGATCAGCTCGGTCGGGTCGATCGAGTTCAAGACCGACGAGTGGGGGTGTGACGTGGTCCTGACCGGATCCCAGAAAGGCTGGATGGTTCCGCCGGGCCTCGCGATGGCGGTGGTGGGGCCACGGGCCTGGGAAGCCCACAAGACGGCGCGGATGCCTCGGTTTTACTGGGATTTTGCGAAGCATCGCTCCTACCTGGAGCGAGGACAGACGCCGGCGACGCCGGCGGTGTCGATCCTGTTCGCGCTCGATGTCGCGCTGGACCTTTTGGAGCGCGAGGGCATGGAAAATATCTTCGCGCGTCACCGTCGGTGCGCCGAGCGAGTGCGTCAAGGGGTCAAGCGGCTCGGGCTCGAGTTATTCGCCGACGAAGCGCACGCTTCGAGCACGGTGACGGCGGTGAAGGTGCCATCGGACGTCGACGCGTCGCGCCTGCTGAAACTGTTACGCGAGGACGGTGTTGTGCTGGCCGGCGGACAGGGCGCGCAGTCTGGCCGGATCTTCCGGGTCGGCCACCTGGGCTGGATCGACGACGCCGACGTGGACGAGATCCTGGCGGCTCTGTCACGCGCTTTGCCGCTTGCTCGTCGCATGCCGGCCAGGGGCTGAGCGATTCCACAGCCGAATGGAGGGTGAGCAGATCAAAACGATACGGCTGGGGTTCCTCGGCGCGGGCACCGTCGGCGGAGGCACTCTGGACTTGCTGGCACGCCGGAGCGAGCAGATCGCTCGCTCGATCGGAGTGGAGTTCGACGTTCGCCGGGTGTCGGTGCGAAACCCGTCGCGCCCCCGCGACGTCGCGATCGATCCGTCGATTCTGACCACCGATGCCTGGTCGGTGGTGGACGATCCATCAATCGACGTGGTGGTCGAGCTGATCGGCGGCGAGTCGCCGGCCAGCGACTACATCGAGCGAGCGCTTCGACACGGCAAGCACGTCGTCACCGCGAACAAGGAAGTCATCGCCAAATACGGCGCCGAGCTGTTGGACCTGGCGAACCATTCGAACGTCAACCTGTTCTTCGAAGCCAGCGTTGGCGGCGGTATTCCGGTCATCGGCGTGCTCCGACACGACCTGATCGCCAACGAGATCACCAGCCTGCGAGCGATCATCAACGGAACGACGAATTTCATCCTGACGGCGATGGAGCAAGGCCGCGACTATGCCGAGGCGCTCCGCGAGGCGCAACGTCTTGGGTACGCCGAGGCGGATCCGTCGAACGATGTCGACGGCGTCGACGCGACGTACAAGCTCGCGATTCTCAGCACGCTAGCGTTCCGGACCAACGTACATCCCGATCAAATCGAGCACGTCGGCATTCGGGAGCTTCGCCAGAAGGACTTTCAATTCGCGGCGGGGATGGGCTACGTCATCAAGCTGCTTGCCGCGGCAGACGTCGGACCGAATGGAATCGAAGCGTCGGTCCGGCCGACAATGATTCCCACCGACCATCACCTGGCGAACGTGAAAGGGGTCTTTAACGCGGTGCTGATCGACGGCGATCAGATCGACAAGTTCATGCTCTATGGCCGGGGAGCCGGCGCCCGTCCGACGGCGTCGGCGGTCGTTGCCGATCTGTGCGCGGTGGCGCATAACCTTCAGCGCAACGTCATCGACCGGGTCGAGATCGTCCATCAACACCGCCCGATCGTGGACTTCGGGGACACCCGTTCGCGGTACTACCTGCGTCTGCAGGTGACCGACCAGCCGGGCGTTCTCGCGCAGATCGCGCGGGTGCTGGGCGAGCACGAGATCAGCATCGCCTCGGTGATGCAGCACGAGACCGACGAGACCGCGGGGGTCGCGGAGATCGTGATCATGACTCATCAGGCCGCGGAGCGTGCCATGGCCGCGGCTCTCGGCCTCATGCGCACCCTGGCGGTCGTGCACGAAGTATCGGCCTTTATTCGCGTCGAACGATGATCGTCGCGCGCATTCCGGCCACGTCGGCCAATCTGGGCGCGGGATTCGATTGTCTCGGGCTGGCCCTCCGACTCCACAACGACGTCGCGCTGATCGAGGATGGTCCATTCCGGGTGGAGATCTCGGGCGAGGGCGCGGATACCTTGCCGCGTGACCGCGCTAATCTCGTCGCTCGGACGATCTTCCGCTACTACGAGGCGATCGGGCGCCCCACGCCCCTCTTTTCGCTTCGAATGCTCAATCGTATTCCGATGACCGGCGGACTCGGCAGCTCGTCGACGGCAATTGTCGGCGGGCTGCTCGTGGCGAACCGGCTGGCGGGCGAGCCCATGACCCGCGACGACCTGCTACGCCTCGCGCTAGAAATCGAAGGTCACCCGGACAACGTGGCGCCAGCGATGCTCGGCGGCCTGGTTCTGTCGGTGGTCGAGGGCGGTCGTCTGACGACGCTTCAGGTTCCGCTACCGGACACGCTGCGAGCGGCGATCTTCCTGCCTGGCTTCACCATCTCGACGCGCGAGGCTCGCCGTCGGCTGCCGACGCGAGTACCGCTGGAAGACGCCGTTTTCAATGTCGGACGAGCGGCGCTGTTCGTCGCCGCGATGGCGACTGGCCAGGTAGACCTGCTCCGCACGGCAACCCAGGATCGCCTCCATCAGCCTTACCGTCAGGTGCTTTTTCCGGCGATGCCACGCCTGTTCGAGGCCGCGCTCAACGCCGGCGCGCTCGGCGTCTGGCTGTCCGGAGCCGGTTCCGCTTTAATGGCGCTCGCCCGGGACGACGCGGGTCCGGTCATCGAGGCCTTCGAGCGCGCTGCCCGGACGCACGGAGTGGCCGGGCGCGCTCGCGCCGTCGATCTTTCGCCAACTGGCGCCGAGCTCGTCGACGAGGGCTGAGTTCGACCGCTGCCGCTGGAACGTGAGTTGCGATTGCCGGTGGCGTGCTAGGACTACTTCTTCTCGTTCTTGGAATCGTGCTGACCGTGGTCGCGGGCGCCGGGCTGGAGTGGTACCCGTCGCGAATCGGCGGCCTGTCCTACTGGCTCGACGATCACCTCTATCAGCCGCTGCTCGTGCCGCTCGCCCAATCGTCGAACGGGCTGGCCATCGCCGGGTTTCTCTTTCTCGTGGCGCTGGTCCTGAGCTTCGGCGGCTACGGACTCGCGGTGTATCGCGCGGCTGCTCGACGCCGGGGCACCGGTCTCGACCTCTGGCTGATCGTCGGCGCGCAAGCCGCGATCTGCGTTTGGTTGGCGTTCCAACCGTACCTCTCGTCGCAGGATATCTTCAGTTACGGCTTCTACAGCCACATCTTCGCCCGGTATCACGACAATCCCTACGTCGCGATCCCGCGCGACTACCCATTCGATCCGCTTTTCTCGGCGATCTTCTGGAAGGACCAGCCCTCGAACTACGGGCCGGTCTGGACGTATCTGAGTGCGCTCGCGCCGGCAATCGCCGGCAGTAGGGTAGGCCTGACGCTGCTGGTGCTCAAGGCCATTGTGATCGTTCCGGCAGTCTGCGGAACGCCTCTGATCTGGTCAACGCTCGGACACCTCCGCCCCGAGCGGAGGGTCGTCGGGACGTTATTGTACGCCTGGAATCCCCTGCTGCTGATCGAGACCGGCGAAGCCGGCCACAACGATGTCGTGATGGCCTGCCTGCTGCTTCTCGGTCTCTGGTGCTGGAGCCGTCAGCGGCGATCCGCGGCGATCGCCGCGCTTGTGCTCGCCGCGCTGGTGAAGTACACCGCGATCATGCTCATTCCTCTCTTTCTGCTCGCCTGGTGGAAGAGGAGTGGCGAGTCGCCGGTTAGGATTCTTGGGCGATCGGCCGCCCTGGGGATCGGTCTCTCGATCGTGGCTTTTGCGCCACTCTACGCCGGCCCGTCGACGTTCGCGATTCTTAGTTTCGGATCGAACGCCCTGGCATATACCAATTCGCCGCTTGAGCTCGTGTTTCGGGAGACTAGACTTGCGCTCGGAGAATCGTCTGGTCTGACCGATCTTCCGCTCCACTACGATGGACACTGGATCGGCGCGCAGTCGTCGGCCATCCTCTGGAACCTCCCGGATGACCAGCAAGGAATCGGGATCGCCCTGCCGGCCGGTACTCCGCTGCTCGTCGTCGAACCGCAGACGTCGTCGTGGGTTCACGTCTACGAGCCGAAGCTGGGCCATTTTGGTTTCGTGCGGGCGAACCTGACCCGACCGATACCGGTCCCCGCGCTGTCGGTGGCGCCCGGCACCACCGCGGCCGTCCTGGCGGGTGTCAGTCAGGATCCGACCGCCCAGAAGGCAAATCTGCTCGTACGCGTCGCGTCGTTGCTCGTGTTTCTGCCCTGGTTCGGTCTCGTGGCGCTCCGCCTCACCCGGGAAGCCGACGACGACCTGGCGTTGGCTCGAGCCGCGACGTCGGTTCTGGTCGTCTACCTGCTGGTCGTACAAAGCTGGTTCTGGCCATGGTACATGCTGTGGGTGCTCCCGTTTGCCGTGATCGCGCCCGAGTCCGGGCTGGCGGTGGTCGCTCTCGGAATGACGGCGACGACCTGCCTGTTGAACGCGCAACCAAGCATCAGCCCGCCGGCCTTCCTCGACTGGCTGTACGGAAGTCGAGTGATCCTGATCTACGGCCTGCCGCTTGCCGTCGGACTCGCCTGGACGAGGCTGAGCTCGACTCGGCGCGGCACGGGCGACGGGGTGGCGATCAGCCGGCGAGCGTTCAGTCCCCTCTCCCTCTGGGAGAGGAAGGGTCCCCCTGGAAAAGGGGGTCAGAGGGTACAAAGGGTGAGGGGCTGGACGTGCCTGCCGCCGCGATCGCCAGACCCTCACCCCAACCCTCTCCCTCCGGGAGAGGGAGACGTGCGTCACGCCGCTGGCTGGATCAATCGCGCGTTCGCTTTAGCGATCAACCGCTGGTGCGGTCTGCGGCTCAGTCGAAATTTCACTTGGATCGAGCGGCT
>JAJPKB010000368.1 GCA_021323915.1 Chloroflexota bacterium
AGTTCGGCACCCCGCTCCTGCTCTGGCAGCCGCAGGATCGAATCCCGGTGAGTACGCGTGTCGTCTACGACCGCCTCCCGCTCCCTCAGCGCACGGACGTTGTGTTCTACCGGGAGACTGATGTGAGCGCGGCATTCCGGTGGCCGAGTGTCCCAACCGCAACCCGGGTGATCGTCTCGTACGACGGTACGGGAGGAGATCTCACGGTGGCAATGGCGACCCTTGGCGATCAAACCCTCCAACCGCGCGATATCGCGGCCGCCTTCGCCGACGTTTCTACGGAGTTCTGGTATTTCCTCCTTGACGCCTCTTGCAAGCTCGGGCGTGGCGATGACTGGGCCGCGCGGCTCATTCTCCATGTGGTACTTTTCCCTCATCTGATTCGTCTGCTGAGACTGGAAAGCGGAGCGCTTTCGCACTGGCACGGTCGCCCGATCAATAAGCGCATCGTTTGCGACGTGTCGCCTGAACGCTTCCGGCAGTTAAACGCCTGTATCCCCGACTCGGATCATGCCAGCCTCCGCGAGGCGCTTTCGCGGGTGACTGTCCTGGCACGCGACGCCTCAGCCGCGGTAGGAGCACGCCTGGAATGCTCATGGCCATACCTATTAGCAGATCGCATCGAAAAGCTCCTGGCGTCGCCACCTGAGCGGCCTCCCAGCACGTAATTCACCTTGTGAGCGCCGAATGGTTGTCCTGTCCGAGGTCCGTGGAAGGTTTCATCCGTGATCGTGCATGACACCGTCGCGATCAACGATGCCCGGTTGCGCTTGGGCGCGGTGTTTGGATGCGCATTCGGCGAAGCCGAGCCGGTCAGCGGGGGTCGGAATAATCGTTTGTACCGACTCGTGGCCGCGAACGGATTGGCCGTGCTGGTGAAGCGTTACGTGCGCGACGATCGACGGAGATTGGAGCGCGAGTTCGGCGCCATGCGCTTCCTCCGCGCGCGCGTGGGCGCGCTGGTCCCGGCGGCGATCCTCTCCAACCCTGACTTCGACTACGCTGTCTACTCTTTCGAAACCGGCGCTACGAGAACCGCGCGCGATCTCACTCTGGCCGAGGTCGAGGCGATGGCACGTTGCGCGGCGGAGCTTCACACCGTGGCTCCGCACACGCCGGGGTGCCCGAAGTTTCCACCCGCGGTGTCGGCCGCGTTCTCGATCGCTGAGGCGTTCACTCTTATTGAGTACCGACTAACGCGATTCGAAGCGTCAGCGCGGGCATCGAGCGACGCTGATGTCCGCGCGTTCGCGGCACGTGTCCCGGCGCGTCTCTTGATCGGAGAGCTGGTTAGCCGTGCGGTGAAGGTCTTGCCGCCCGGGGCGCACGAGGGCGCCTTGCCAACCGAGGAGCGGCGTTTGAGCAACGCCGATTTCGCGCCGCACAACATCCTCGTGCGCCCGAATGGCAGTGTCTGTTCGGTCGACTGGGAGTACGCTGGGTGGGATGACCCGGCCCGCCTCGTAGCTGGCTTCCTAGCTCACGTGCACTCGCTCGGTCTTCCGACTGAGCACGCGACCCGATTCCAGCAACTCTACGCCGAGCTCCGTGGCCTACCCGAGGCCGAGGTCGCACGCATGGCGGCGCTTCGCCTGTTCGTCGAGGTTGAGTGGGCAACGAATCACCTCGAAGGGATGACTGAGGAGCGACTGCGTCGCTATCTGCACGCGCGTCCGGACGCCGACCCGCACGCCTACTTCGCGGAGCAAATCGCCGATTGCGAGAGACGCCTCGCTCGCGTTCAAGGGCTACTCGGCTGACTCCCCGCCGCGAGGCCGCAGTCAGGTCCATCCTTCGCCTTCCGAATCGCAGGGCTACTCAAACGTCCACGTTCAAGTGGACAGCGACCCGCGCTCGGAAGGTCATCGCTGCCGCGCCGCCGATCAGGAACCCGACGGCGTTGGCGGCGGCGGTGATCCCACGCGGATTGGCGCAGGCGCGGCAGGCCCAGATCTGGCCGCCGCTGGCCACGAACTCCTGCGGAACCTCCGCCAGCAGCGGGAAGCCGTCTTCGTGGATCTCGTCGGCGTACCCCTTCGTCTCCAGCCAGACGACCTCGATCGTCAGCAGGACCACGACCTCCTGATCGGCCGGGGCCGCGACGTTGGCGAACACGAACGCCAGCGTGACGCGTTCTGGATCGTCTTTCCCGTGGGTCGCGTTCACCAGGATTTTGCTCACCGCCTCATCCTTCGATTCTCTTTCTTGGCATTGCAAGGTCGGGTCACCCGGCCCCTGGTATGGGAGGTTCCGGGGGACAATCCCGAGCCCCCGTCCGGATCGAACGCGGGCGGGTTACTTCTTGCCCGCACCTGGACGTACTCCAAGCCACTCGTACGATAATGCCCTGCGCCTCACCCAGGTGCTCAACCAGGCCGGCTCCAGCGTCATCGACCAGCACACCTACACCCTGGACAGCGTCGGGAATCGGACCCAGGTCGCCGAGACCCTCGCTCAGGTGGACGGGGCCCCGACCGCGAGCACGACGGCCTACGGCTACGATCAGCTTGATCGGCTGACCAGCGTCGACAACGGCGCCACCACCTACAGCTACGATCCGGTCGGCAACCGGCTGACCAAGAACGCGGCGAGCTATACCTACGATCGGGCGGATCGGATCCTCACCGCG
>JAJPKB010000435.1 GCA_021323915.1 Chloroflexota bacterium
CCGTTGACCCAGGACGCTTTGTCCGATGCGAGGAAGACGACGACGTTCGCCACTTCCTCGGGCCGGCCGAAGCGTCCGGCGGGAAGCTCGCGCTCGATCCACTTCGCCATCGACTCGGGATTCGCGTCGATGCGGCGCTGCCAGCCACCACCGGGGAAGAGGATCGAGCCGGGCGCGACCGAGACCACCCGGACGTTGTCCGGAATCAGCTCCTTGGCCAGCCGGCTGCCGAACACGCTCAGCGCGGCCTTGAAGGCGTTGTAGCCGAGCTGGCCCTCGGACCGCTCGTTGGCGTAGATCGATGAGACGTTGACGATGACTCCCGCGCCCTGCTTGCGAAACCAGGGAACCGCCGCGCGGCTGGCGTGGAGGGCGGAGAAGAAGTTCAGCTCCACGCTTTCCTGCCATTCTTCCTCGGTCGTCTCCATGAGGCCTCGGCCGCGGGTTCCGCCGGTGTTGTTGACCAGGACGTCGAGCCGCCCGAGGGTCTCGGCCGCCCGGGCGACGACGCGCTCGACGTCCGCGCGGCGACGCACGTCGGCCGTCTCGGCAACCACCGTGACGCCTTTTGCTTGAAGCTCCGCCGCCGTCTCCCGCAATCGCTCCTCGCCGCGGGCGCAGATCGCGACGTTCGCGCCCTCGTCGGCGAAGGCGTGCGCGATCGCCCGGCCGATCCCGCGACTCCCCCCGGTGACGAGCACGCCCTTGCCGGCCAGTCCTAGCTCCATTCCTGAACCCTCCTTTTCGCGGAAGAAGTGTACCATGTCGGGAAGCGCGAAAGGCCCGGGGCCAGGCTCGTCCGGTGGGTCTGAAACGTGCCGAAGGTAGACCGGTGCCGGAACGCCATCGGACTCGAAGGTGAGAGGGCAGCGGTGGGGCGAAACGGACCGCGAGAAACCAGAACCAATTCAGACTCGGGATCTCAGCCGCCGGCTGGCGCGCTCGCGGCGGAGCGCGAAGCAAGAGCGGCTGCCGAGCGTGCTGCCGAACGCTTGGAGCGCCTCCAGGCGGTGACCGAGCAGCTGCTCGCGGCGGGATCCGCCCGCGACATCGCCCACGTCATCGTGACCGAGGGAGCGGCCGCGCTGGGCGCCAGCGCGGCGGTCGTCGCCACGCTCGCCGAGGACGGACGACACCTGGAAGTGATCGGATCGGCCGGGCACCCCCGCGTGCTCCTGGCCGAGGGACAACGGATTCGCCTCGACTCGGCGACGCCGCTCGCCGAGGCGGCCCGAACCATGCAGCCGGTCTGGGTGAACTCGTGCGAGGAGCGCGCGACCCGCTTTCCGTCGCTCGCGACGGAGGCGGCCGCCGAGCTTTACCAGTCCTGGGCGGCGGTTCCGCTGATGATCGGCTCGCGAGCCATCGGCGCCTTTGGCCTCAGCTTTACCGCGCCCGGCGTGCTCGGTCCGACCGAGAAGCGCTAAATCCAAACCCTGGCGCAGGAATGCTCGCGGTCGCTCGATCGAGCGCGGCTCCTCGACGCGGAGCGTCGAAACCTCGCCGAGGCCGAGCGCCGACGCGAGGTCCTCGAAACCGTCATCGACTCGATGCCGGTCGCGATCACGATGATCTCGGTGCCGGACCATCGAGTGCTGATGCGAAACGCGGTGGCCCGGCGGATGACCGAGGAGATCTCCCCGGGGCCGATTGGCTCAGCCGCCGCCCTGCGTCCGGAAGTCGAGGCTCTCCTGGGGCCGATCATCGACCAGGTCTACGCGACTCGGAAGGTCGAGCGCCTCACCGGCGCGCGTCTCGAGCTTCCTGGTGCTCGTGAGATCTACCTGGACGCCGCGATCGCGTTCGTGCCCGCGCTTGGCGACCGACCTCCGGCGGTGCTGGTCCTGGCCCAGGACGTCACCCAGCGGGTCAAGACCGAGCAAGAAAAGGCGCGTCTGACGGTCCGCGAGCGCGTTCTCGCCGAGATCGCCCAGGCGCTGGTCCGCGAGGTGGAGCTGTCGCGGGTGATCGACGCGATTATGACGCTGACCATGAAGCTGATGGACGCGACCATCGTCGGGGTGTGGCTTGCCAATCCGTCGCGCCGCGAGCTGACCCTGGTCGATTTCCGCGGCAAGACGCCGCACGTTCAAAAGCTGCTCGGAACGATCTCGTACGACGCGCCGTCGCTCACCGCGAGGGCAGCGCGAACCGGCGAGCCGCAGGTGATCGAGGACCTGGCGGAAACTCCGTCGGAGCTAACCTACACCCGGGAGGTCGCCGCGGAAGAGAAGGCGCGAAGCGCTCTCTCGATGCCGCTGCGCAGCCGAGGGCAGCTCATCGGCGTGGTCACCTACGCGGCGACGCGGCCCCGCCACTTCACCCGGGCAGACCTGGACTTCCACCTGGTCATCGCCGACCTCTTCGCGGTCGCGATCGAGAACGCCCAGCTCCTTCAAAAGGTGCGCCAGACGCTCCGTTTGCGTGAGGAGTTCATGGCGGCGGCGGCGCACGAGCTACGCACGCCGATAACCGTCATCAAGGGCCGCGCCCAGTTCCTGCTTCGGACGAGCGCGACCGACCCGGTCACCCGGGAGGCGCTTCAGATCATCGATCGGCACGTGGATCGGATGATTCGGATTCTCGACGACCTGCTGTCGGTCATTCGCGTGCGGCCCGGCGGCCTCAGCGTCCGCCGCGAGCGATTCGATCTCGCCGCGCTCACTCGCGACCTTACCGCGCTCACGGCGCACACGACCGAGGACCACGTGTTCAAGATTGACGCGCCGGAGTCAGTCCCGGTCGAGGCCGATCGCGCCTTGATCGACGAGGTCATCAGCCACCTTCTCGAGAACGCCATCCGTTATTCGCAACCGGGCGGTGCGATCGACGTGGCGGTCCGACGCGCGGGTGCCGAGGGCGTCGTCTCGGTCACCGACCACGGCGTGGGAATCCCGCTGGACCGTCAACCCTACGTCTTCGAGCCGTTTTACGAGCTCGTGCCGTCCGGCACGCCGGGCTACCTCGGAGTCATCCCGCTCGGCCTGTACCTGAGCAAACAAATCGTCGGCGCCCACGGCGGTCGGATCTGGTTCGAGAGCGAGCCGGGGCGCGGGTCGACCTTCTCCTTCAGCCTACCGCTCGCCGGTTGATCGTGCTAAACTCTGAGCGGTCCCCAGGGGAGTGGTCAGGATCGGGGCGGCGCGGGGACGAGTGGGGGCAGCTTGTCTGCCGCCGTGTCGCCGTGGGCGAGGAAGTAGGCGGAGAATGAGCGCGCGATTCGAGGTCGAGACCGGTGCCGACGCGTTCTGGCCCGGCGAAGTCCGAACGCTTCGGGACCGCGAGGCGCGGAGCTGGGCGCGGGTCGTGCCCGCGATGGGCTGCGGCCTGGTGGGCTTCGGCGCGGAGCTGGCCGGGCGTTCGGTCGAGACGTTCCTCCAACCCTCCGACGAGACGCCGAGCCAGCCGCCGGGCCATTACGGCGCGCCGGTGCTCTATCCTTTTCCCAACCGACTGCGCGACGGACGGGCGCGCTTTGGCGAACGCCAGATCGTCGTCGACCGCGCGCCGGGGCAGCGTCACGCGATTCACGGTCTGGTGCGAGAACGGGCCTGGCGGGTCGAGGTGGCCGAGGCGTCCGACGGCGCGGCGGTGCTCCGCTGCGCCGTCGACTCCGACGAGGCCATCGAGCGACAGTTCCCGTTCCGGTTTCGCCTGTCGCTGACTTTTCGGTTGGCCGGCCGATCGCTCGAAGTGAACGTCGAGGCAGCCAACCTCGGCGACGCGTCCATGCCGATGGGGTTCGGCTGGCACCCCTATTTTCGGCTTCCGCTCGTCGCCGGTGGAGACCGTCGGGCGGCGATCGTTCAAATTCCGGGGCGGAAGATCTGGCAGCTCGACGATACGCTGGTGCCGACCGGCGAGGTGGTCGCGCCGTCGCCCGAGCGCGACTTTCGGACGCCGCGAGCGCTCGGTGCGGTGTACCTGGACGACGTCTACACGAGCCTCGAGCGCGCCGGAGATCAGAGCGCCTGCGAGCTGACCGACGCCCCCACCGGCACCCGCTTGCGCGTAGCGGCCGGGCCGTCGTTCCGCGAGTGGGTGGTTTACGCGCCGTCGAGTCGGCCGACGATCTGTTTCGAGCCGTATACCTGCCCGACCGACGCTTTCAACCTGGCCAGCCAGGGCATCGACGCGGGCGTGATCGTGCTGGAGCCGGGTGAGCGGTGGCGCGACTGGATGCGGCTCGAGCTGAGCTCGGCCGCCCAATGAAAGCATCGGCGCCAACGATTCCCGTCTGGTTCACCAGCGACCTTCGGTGGATCACCGCCAGCCGGGCCGCGCGTAGCCTCAGTCAGGGCTACCTGATCGTCGTCCTCCCGCTCTATCTGCTGCAAATCGGCTTCAACGGCGTCTCGCTGGGCGAGCTGTTCACTATCGGCGCCTTCATCAGCGCGCTACTCACCGTGTCGGTCAGCCTGGCCGCCGATCAAATCGGGCGCAAGCCGTTTTTGATCATATTTCCAGTCTTCACCGCGCTCGGCGCGATCGCCCTGATCTTCAGCACCAACTTCTGGATCATCGTGGCGGCGTGCGCCCTGGGCACGCTCGGACGCGGGGGCGGGGCCGGGGGCGCCGGATCGGGCGGGCCGTTTTATCCGGCGCAACAGGCGCTGATCGCCGATCACTCCTCGGCCGGCGATCGGAACGCCGTCTTCGCCGCGTTCTCCTTCACCGATTCGATCGCCAGCACGACCGGCGCGCTTCTCGCCGGGATCCCCGACCTGTTGACCACCCGGCTCGCCTTTGCGCCAGCCGACTCGTATCGTCCGCTCTTCGCGCTGACCAGCGTCCTGGCGGCGGTGATGCTGGTTTCGATCTTACCGGTGCGGGAGACGGTGAAGCGCCGGTCGAAGAGCGAGCCCAGGCGCGCGTACCTGCCGACCAAATCGCGAAACGTCATCGGGCGACTCGCCTTCACCAACCTCGTCAACGGGGTGGGAGTCGGCTTCTTCGGGCCGTTCGTATCGTACTGGTTCTACCGCCGATTCGGGGCGAGCCCGGGAACGATCGGGCTCCTCTTCGCGGCGGTCAACCTGGGAGCCGCCATTCCGTACCTCCTGGCGCCCGGGCTGGCGCGTAAGCTGGGCGTCGTGAAGGCGGTGGTGGGGGTGCGATTGGTCGGCGTCGCGCTGCTGGCGCTCCTCCCGCTGATGCCGAGCTTCCTGCTCGCCGCGACGGTGTATTTCCTGCGCATGGCGTTCCAGCGAGCCAGCATTCCTCTCCGCCAGTCCTACTCCATGGGCGTCGTCTCCAAGGAGGAGCGCTCGGCGGCGGCAGGATTGAGCAATCTGCCGTCCCAGGTCTCGGCCTCGATCAGTCCGCTCCCGGCGGGCTACATCTTCCAGAACATCTCGCTCGAGCTGCCCTTCGAGATCGGCGCGGCATTTCAGCTCCTGAACGCGTTGCTCTTCTTCTCGCTTTTTCGCCAGATTCGTCCGCCCGAGGAATCGCGGACGACCGAGCGAACGGCGGCGGCCCACTAGAGCGGTGAGCCTATTCGTTGGTGGTTCGGCCGGCCAAGCGTAGGTAGGGGCGGTTCGCGAACCGCCCGCGGGGGGACGGGGACGATTCACGAATCGCCCGTACCGGCGGTCGGATGCCAGCGTGGTCGGAGATTTTGCTCACCGCTGTAGGTCGGCTGACGTCCCTCCGATAACGCGTCGCCCGCGTGGCACCAGTCTTGCCGCGAATGCCTGCCCTCATCGGCCGACGGCGGTCGGTGACGGTTGGACCTACGGGGGACTGATGAGCACGTCTCATGATGGGACCGGCGCAACGGGACCAGGCGCGGCGACCCGGGGCATCGTCATCTCGATCTTCTCACGGCGTCGGTTCGACACGATTGGCGATGCCATGCGCTCCGGCACGCGGGACTTGAGCCAGGCGGTGGCCGAGCTGACCGGCCGGATCAGGTACCTGGCCTACCGCTGGCCTCTCCTCGCCACGGGGATCGCGCTGGCGCTTGGCTTCTCGATAGGATTGCTGCTGAGCCGCCGCGCTCGCCGCTGACGGCACGGGAGGTAGGAAGGCGTGGCACAGCGACGGAGTGTGTATCCGGAGGAAGAAGAGTCGATCAGCTCGGTGGTCAGGGATCTCCTGGCGGACGTGCGCGAGCTGGTCCGCGGCGAGATTCGGCTCGCCCGTCTTGAAGTCAAGGGCGCCATGTCGATTATCAGTCGCGGCGCGGCGCTCGTCGCGGGCGGCCTCGCGCTCGGATACCTCGGCGTCCTGTTCCTCCTGCTGGCGCTCACCGTGGCGCTGGCGACGTTGATTCCGTTCGGCTGGGCGGCGTTCGTCGTCGGATTCGTCGTCGTGATCGTCGCGGCGGTTCTCCTATGGCAGGGCGTCGGAAGCATTCGGCGCGCGACCAGCGATTTGACCCTGACGACGACCCGCGAGTCTTTGGAGGAGGATGCCCGGTGGCTCAAGAACAGAATGAAGTGATGGAGCGCATCGCCGACGCGCGTCGTCAGATCGACGGCGACCTGGAGCTGCTGATCGGGCGGGTGAACGCCCGACGGGCGGCGCTGACCAACTGGCGGAAGCCGCTCCGCGACCACCAGGGGGTGGTTCTCGCGTCGGGAATGCTGGTCGGGCTGGGGTTGGGCTGGCTCGTCGGCACTCTTTAGATGGTGGACTGGCCGAGGTCGAGCAGCGGAGGAAGGTCGCGGAGGTGGCGCTCCTCGACCCGAACGACGCTCTGGAGCTGCCGGACGTGGGTGGCGATCCGCTGGGCGCCCTGGATGACATCGTCGAGGATCGAGACGTCCGGCGGCTGTCCGGCCCGCGCCTGCATCTGGGCAATCTCGGCCATGCCCATCACCAGGGCCAGGTCGTTGTTGATCTCGTGGGCGATGGTGCGGGCCGCGAGGAGCACCCCGTCGAAACGGGCGGCCTCGACGGCCTCCTCGTGTACCCGGGCGTTGCGCACCGCGATCGCGCCGTAGGTCGCCAGCGTCTCGACCAGGCGCAGATCGCGGCTAGCGATCCGCCGTCGCTCGCGCCAGTTCGCGTAGAGGACGCCCAGCGTCCGATCCTGGTAACGTATCGGCATGGCGACGAACGTGCGGTTGTCGCCCTTGCCGATTCCGCTAGTCCGCGGGTCGCGCAGACCATCCTCTACGACCGCCGGCTCGCCCGAGCGGAGTACGGTCGCGGTCAGGCCGTCCGGACGGGTCTGTACGTGGTCGTCCCAGTGGGGCTGGCCGGTGTTGCGGGTGGTGAAGCGTCGGGTGCCGACGGTGCCGCCCGGGCCGGCGAGGAAAATGCTGGCCGACGAGGCGTCGAGCACCTTTTCAACCGCCCGAAGCACCGAGGCGAGCACGTCGTCGAGGCTCAGGCCGGCGGTGATGCGCTGGGCAACGGCGTGAAGCTCCTCGGCGATCATCAGGTCGCGGTGCTCGGCGTCGACCCGACGGCGGGCGTCGACGGCCGCCGCGACGTGATCGGCCAGGATCATCACCGGATCGATCGTCGCGGCGTGATCGTCGGACGGGGACGGCCAGGCGGCGGTCATCGTGCCGAGCACACCGTCTGCTCCGGTCAAGGGCACGGTCAGCGCGTCGGCGAACGGCCCGAAGCCGGCGGTGGCGAATTCGTTCGGACCCGGGTCGCTTCCGGCGACGAGCGCCGGTTGCCCGGACCGGACCACGCCGTAGATCACGCCCGCGCCCTCGGTTGCCACCCGTCGGAGCGGCACGACGACGCTGGCGACCGTCTCGTTCGCCAGACCGCGACCGCGACGGCCACGCACTTCGGTCTGGGTCTCGTCGACCAGGGCGATGAAGGCTCGATCTGCTCCGGTGGCGGTCGCCAGGACGTTCAGGGCCTGGTCCAGCAGGTCGTCGAGCGAGCGCGCGCCGTGCAACCCGACCGCGAGGCCGCGAATCCGACGCAGCAGCGTCGAATCCACCGACGCGGGCGCCACGACCGAGCGCGGAACAACGGGTCCAGCTTCGAGCTCGGACGGAGATCGACCGAAGGTATCGCTCATCGTCTCGTCGATTGGATCAGGCCGACAGGGCGGCGCGCAGACGGTCGGCGATCACCAGCTCGTCTCCCGGCGTGACCGTTTCCACCGAGATGGAGAGAACGTCGCCGCGCACGCCCACCCGGATGCTCGGGTTGCTATCGCGCAGGAGGCGCACGACTTCCGTCGCGTTCCAACCGTTGGAGCGAGGTTGAACGGTGACGTCCAGGTGGGTCGCCGGACCGGGCCCGGCCGGCAGCGCCGTCACGGTGATCGACGGCAGGCCCTGGAGGCGGTCGGCGATCGTGCGCACCATGCGGTCGTAACCGCGCAGCCTCGCGTCGTGGTCCAGGGTGAACCACTCGCGCAGCGCCACCACGACCGCGACGATCTCCTGGCGATCGAGCTTGAGAGGGCGGCCGAACGAGCGCGAGCCGGTCGACTCGAACCCGATGAAGCCCTGCAACGAGGCGGATTCGACCAGGTCGGCGCGCCCGCAGAGGATGCCGGCGGAGTTTGGCCCGCCGAAGTATTTCGATCCAAATCCGATCAGATCGGCGCCGGACCGAGGAAAACCGCGCATATAGTCCAGGGGGAACACTTCTCCGGCGGCGTCCACGAGGACCGGAACGGACTGACGGTGGGCGATCTCGACCACCTCGTCGAGGGAGAGGATGCCCGGTTGCCCTTGAGCCTTGGCGAAGTACAGCACGCACGCGGTGCGCGGCCCGATGGCGGCTTCGAGCTGCGACGCCGAGGTTCCCTGGTCGTCGCCGACCTCGACGAGGTGGGCGCCGACGATCGTCGGGCAGCGATCGTACTTGTAGCGGCTCCGGGTTTGAATGAGCACTTCGTTCTTGAGACCGGTGGTGTCGGGGAGCTGCCCGATCTTCTCCGGGTCGCGGCCGGCGATGCAGGCAGCCGTGCCCAGCGCCAGCGCGGCGGCGCAGCCCGGCGTGACGTAGGCCGCCTCCGCGCCCAGCGTCTCGGCAATCAACCGGCCGGAGCGCTCGAGGAGGGCGCCCATGTCGACGAAGTAGCGATTCGCTTCCTCCATCGCCGCGCGCACCCGGGGCGAGAGCTGTGACCCACCGAGCACCGTTTGATGCCCGACCGCGTTGATGACGGGCACGACGCCGATGTCTTCGAAGATGCTGGTCGTGGTCGATCCTGCCATGGTTCTCACCTGCGCTCAAAGTCCACTCTGATGATAAGAGCCGCGGGTGCCGTCATACCTCGCGCCCGTCAGGGCGAAACGGGGTGGAATGCCTGGGAAGGGCCGTCAATCGCAGCATAAACTGAACACTCCGGCCTGTCAAGCAGGCCGTTTTGGTTAGCCTGATCAGGCGCGCGAACGGCCCTTTGCAAGGCGGCCCGACCGACCTGAGACGACTGGCCGGCTCAGGCGGCGGTGAGGATCAGCGGGCGCTCGCGCGTGATGACGATGGTGTGCTCGAAGTGGGCGGACAGGCTCCCATCGGCGGTCTTTTCGGTCCAGCCGTCCTCGGCGGTGACGACGTGATCGCTCCCAGCCGAGATGATCGGCTCGACGGTGATGACGAGTCCGTCGGTCAGGACGCGCCGGGCGCGTCGATCCTCGAAGTTAGGGATGGTTGGCTCCTCGTGGATCTTTCGTCCGACGCCGTGGCTGCACAGCTCGCGCAGCACGGTGAATCCCTGCCGCTTGACCTCGGTCTCGATCGCGCGGCCGATCTCGTACACCGGACGCCCGGTTCGGGTCGCCGCCATCGCGCGATGGAACGCCGTCTCGGCGCAGGCGACCAGCTTTCGCTTCCGCGGCGACACCGCGCCAACCGGCACGGTCACCGCCGCGTCGGCGACGTAGCCGTCCAGCTCGACGGTGAGGTCCAGCTTGACGAGGTCGCCGGCCTGGAGCGCGCGCGACCCCGGAATGCCGTGAACGGCCTCGTCGTTGACGCTGATGCAGGCCACGCCGGGGAAGCGGTAGAAGACCTGGGGAGCGGACCGCGCGCCGTGACGCTTCAGCGACCGCGCGGCGATCTGGTCGAGGTCGCCGGTCGTGACGCCGGGCTCGACGTTGGCCGCCATCTCGCGGAGAGTGACGCCGATTACCTTCCCGGCCGCGAGCAGGCCGAGGAGATCCTTCTCGTTTTCGATTGACACGTGGCCGCTCCTTTCTAGAATATTATACCCGAATCTCGAGTCGCTCACATGAGCCGCCGTACGCCCGGGTGGAACCGGGTCATGCACAGCACGAACACCGTCAGGATGCCGCCGATCAGGATCATCGTCGGCGATCCGCCGATTCGATCGACCGCTGTCCCGAAAGGAGCGGCCGAGAGCGGCGCCAGCGACCAGGTCATCATGTACATCGACATTACCCGGCCGTACAGCGGCTTCTCGGTGTTGATCAGGATCAGCGTGTTGTTGATCGTCGAGTAGAAATCGGTGGCCACGCCCACCACGAACAGAACGACCAGGGCACCGGCGAAGATCTTGAATCCGCTGGCGACGCCGAACAGGAGCAATCCGACACCGAGCGTCGTTCCGGCGACAGCCTGGATGCGTCCTTTGCGGCGGCTCCGACTGAAATACGCCATCATCAACGATCCGGTCAGGGCGCCGATCCCGACGACCGCGGCCATCAGCCCCAGCCCCTCGGATCCGGCGTTGAACACCCCGAGCGCGTAGGCCGGTAGCAGCATCTGGTACGACATGCCGAGGAGCAGCGTCACCAACGCCAGCGTGAAGAGCGGACCGAGCGTCGCGTGGAACCAGATGTAGCGGAATCCCTCGGTGAACTCGATCCAGAAGCTCGCGCGCCTTCCCGCGTCGGGCTCGCCGCGAATCGGGATCTGGAGGAGCGAGTAGTAGACCCAGGCGACCGCCGGCACGCTGAGGTAGAAGATGCCGTTCGCGCCAAACCAGGGCACGGCGATCAGCAGGCCGGCGAGGGCCGGACCGACGATCCGGGCCGCGTTCATTCCGGCGTTGTTCAGGGCGATCGCGTTGGCCAGCTCGCCATCGGTCACGAGGGCCGGAATCCACGATTGACGGGCCGGCATATTCACCGAGAACGCGGTGCCCTGGACGAACGCCGCGATCATCAGGTGCCACCATTGAATCATCCCGAGGCTGATCAGGATGCCCAGCGCGACCGCGATAGCGCACAGGGTTGCCTGCACGGCGAGGAGGAGGTTTCGCTTCGGGTAGCGATCGGCGATGACCCCGCCGAAGGGGGACATGGCGAGCATGGGCAGGCCCGACGCCAGGCTTACCAGCCCGAGGATCGTCGCCGAGTTCGTGAGCTCGAAGGCGAGGTAGCCCATCGCGACGTTCTGCATTTGAATCACGAGCAGGCTCGCCTGGTTGCCAAACCAGTAGGTTCGGTAGTACGGCGACTGTTGAAGCGCGCCGAACATGCGCGCGAAGCCCCCGGGCACGTGCCCGGCGATCACGTCCTCGGAGGTGCTTGACGAATCGACGCGGGCAGCATCAGCCAAAGGGGGTTTCTCCTGTCGACGCGTTTCTCTCCATGATAGACGGCGGTGAGCGATCGCGGAAGGGGTTTTATCGTCTAATACCGGATTGGTCGCTCGGCCTGGCGAGTAGCCGGGGGACGGCTGTGCCGTAAATATGCTATTACACTAATAATACGAAGTTGATGAACTATTTATTAGAATCTTAACAACTGGCTGGTATGCTCCCCCACGGCTGGAGGGCACACGTCCAATCATGAATCTGGGTAGGGTAAGGCCGCCGATTCGGTGGCTCGCCTCGCCGTGGCTGATCGCGCTCGGGCTGGCGTGCGGCGCGGCGGTTCCGCGCGTCGCGCGTCCGGATATCGCCGAGTACAAGCTCGACGAGGCGACGGTGGTGCTCAATGCCCGCGCGATCGTGCAGGACCACATCCTTCCTCTCCACGGCCAGGCGAGCTCGGTGCCGGGGCTCTACCACAGCCCGATCCTCTTCTATCTGGTCGCGCCTTTCCTCGCGTTCCAGTCCGACCCGCGCGCGGCTGTCGTCGGCATCGGGCTGATCAACGCGCTCTCGGTCGGCCTCGCCTACGTGGTGGTTGCCCGGTCGTTCGGAAGGCGGGTCGCCCTGGCCGCGGCCCTGCTGTTCGCGAGCGGAAGCTGGGCGCTGATCTTTTCTCGCAAGATCTGGTCGATCGACCTGCTCGCCCCGTGCGCGGTGATCGCGCTATGGGGAATTCTCCGAGCGATCGATCCGACGACCAGGACGCCGGGACTGGGGCGAAGCTGGATCGCCCTGGCAGTGATGGTCGCGCTCAACTACAGCTCCTGGCCGCTCGTCGTGGTGGTCGGGCTCGCCCAGGCGTGCCTGCCCCGGACGCGCCGGGGAGCGGCCCTCGCCTGGTCGGCGCTCGGGGCATCGGTCCTGGTGATCCCGCTGATCGCCCTGACGCCGGACTTGATTCACGCTTTCTCGCACCTTGCCGCGCCGGCCAGCCGACACCTGACGTTCGATCTTCAGCCGCTCGACTTCGTCGTCCAGCTGGCCAGCCCGACCGGATTCCTGGTGCTCGCCGGTCCGGCGCCGGACTTCGCCGGTCAGGTGCCCGCGCTCGGCTGGCTGGCGCCGGCGATGGAGGTCCTGCTCTTCGGCGGCGCCGCGGTCGCGGCGATCCGTGCCCTGGCTCCGCTCGCCGCCGCCGCTCGCCGGCGTCAGCTCGGCTCCTCCGATGGCGCGGTCGCCGCCCGCTTGCCGCGCCCACCCGCCTCGTCGATCACGCCCGAGACGGTGATCCTGGGGTGGTGGCTGACGCCGGCCATCCTGTCGCTGGCGCGAGTCGAGCCGGTCTACATCCACCACTTCGCCGATACCTTTCCCTCCCAGTTCGTGCTCATGGCCCTGGGAGTCGACTGGTTGGCGGGTTTCGCGAGCGCCGGACTGTCGGGTCTGACCTCGACAGCCGGGCTGGTGAGTTTCACGAAACTGTCCCGATCCGGTAGTGACGGGCGAGAAAGCTCTGCCTTAAAAGGCGGGAGCAGGAACGCGGGGCTGAAGCCCCGGGGCCTGTCAGGGCCTTCGGCCCTGCTCCTGGCTTTGAAGCCAGAGCTTCCCCGGCCCATACCGGGGTACCTGGTGGAAGCCCGTCAAAGCAGAGCGCGCGCTTCCGCCCTCGCGAACGTGCTCGGACCGTCCCTCGCGGGCGTGGCCGCGGCGGTGCAGCTCGTCGCGTTCGCGCAATACCTGCCCTACGTCCAGGACCACCCGCTGGACACCTCTTTCGGCGTTCCGCTGGGTTACGACGAGGCGGCCGTTCGGTCAGCCGTCGCGGCGTCGCCCGGGCGACCGGCGGTGGCCCTCGGGAGCGGCGGCGACACCATCGGGGTGGACGAGGGGCCGACGGTCCTCGCCTCGGTCGCGGCGCCCGACAGCATTCAGTTCGCGGATTCGGACAAGACGATCGTTCTTCCGTCCGGTGGAGAGACACCGTACCTGCTGCTGCGAGCGCCGGGCGACGATCTCGACGCCGCACTGGCTCCCTGGCGGGCGCCGGGCGGTCCGGTATCGTCGGGCGACTTCGACGTCGGGGCCGACTATCAATTGACCACCGCGTCCGATCCGGGCGATTGGCTCCCGGCCGACTGGCGACCGGTGGACGTTCCGCTCGAGGACCAGAGCGTCGTCGTCGGTGAGCAGATGCCCCGGCAGATCCAGCCGGGAAAGCCAGCCGAGGTGGACGTCGCCTGGCGGGTCGGGCAGCCGCCGGCGGATCCTCAGCGACAATCGGTCTTCGCCCACCTCGTCGACGACCACGGTCAAAGCCCAACCGGCCAGGACCTGGCGCCAATGCCGAGCAGCGCCTGGACCTCCGGCGAGACGATGGTCAACCGCTTCACAATCACCCCTCCGAAGAATCTGCCGCCCGGGCGCTACTGGATCGAGTTCGGCCGTTACCAGCGGCCGGAGATCCAGCCGGTCCGCGTCGTCGACGATGGAAAGCCGGGCCCGGCCAGCGTCAAGCTCGGACCGCTCGCGGTGGCGCCCAGGCCGCGCGACGTGCCCGGACTGAACGCCCTGGATGCCCGGTTCGCGGGCGGGATCTCGCTGGTTGGCTGGAAGGCGAGCACGAGCGGCTCGACCCTGAACGTGGTCTTGCTCTGGCGCGCCGACCGGGCGCCGACCGGCACCTACACCGTCTTCGTCCACTTGATCGGGACTAACGGACAGATCGTCGCCCAGAACGACTCCGAGCCGCGCCGGGGCGCGTTTCCCACCTCGACCTGGAATCCGGGCGACCAGGTACCGGATCGGCACGGCCTTTCGTTGCGGGGCGTCAAGGACGGAGCCTATTCGCTGCGGATCGGCCTGTACGGCGCCAACGGTCGACGACTGTCGGTAGGCAAGGGCGACAGCGTCACGGTCGGCCCGGTCGTGGTGGGCCATCCGGCGTCCCCGGCGCCCCGGCCGACCGCGGCGCCCGCCCGGCCCACGCCGAGGCCGGTGAAGCCGACGCCGACCCCGAGCCATGGGAAGCGCGCTCCCGTGCCCACCGCCCATCCGCATTAGAGAGGTGGGCTATAATATCCACGTCGAACGGGTCCAGAGATTCGGCGAGGATGACACCATAGCGGAAGAATCCAAGATTCCGGGCTACCACTTCGGATCGAGCGCGATCGGGACGTCGCCGCTGACGCTGAACGACCTCGATCTCATCAAGCGAACGATCGGCTTCGGCGCGGAAGACGAGCGGTACCTTCGGATGGCGGGCGAGCTGCTGGAGGATCAAGTCGATTCCTACCTCGACCGCTGGTACGAGTTCACCGCGACGCTTCCCCATCTCGGGCAGTATTCGGCCGATTCCGAGGGCAGGCCGCTGGTCGAGTACCGGGCCCGCGCGCGGCAAAGGTTTCGTCAGTGGATCCTCGACACCTGCCGTCGTCCGTTCGATCAGGACTGGCTGAACTACCAGCACGAGATCGGCTTACGCCACCATCGCACCAGGAAGAATCGGACCGATCGGGTGGAAGGGGCGCCGCCCAACATCAGCTTCCGATACGTCCTCGCCCAGGTCTACCCCTTCTCGTTGGCAGCGCGGCCGTTTCTGGAAGCGAGGAGTCATTCCACCGTCGACGTCGAGCGGATGCACCAGGCGTGGTGCAAAGCGGTGCTCCTCCAGGTCGTCCTCTGGAGCTATCCGTACGTCCGCGACGGAGACTTTTGACCGGGATCGACCGTCGCCAGCCGGCCCGCCGTACATTCCGGTCGGCGGCGGCGACATGATTATAGAATGGCAATCACCAAAGCGGTTCGCGAGCGAGGGCGTGGATCGCTCGCGCGCGGATCGCCGGGAGGCTCTGCGGTGTCCGTCCTGGCACCCGAGCAGATCACGCCGTGACGCTGCCCGCGGCAAACGCCCGGTCGTGGCGGATCCGCCCCCGCCTCGCCTGGCGCCGGCCCGGACCGCCCGGGCTCGGGGTACTGCTCGCCGCGTGGCTGGCCACGATCGCGTTGATCGTCGGCCTGGGTTGGCGCGTGGCGGTCGCGGAAGCTCAGGGGCAGGCGAACGCGCGAGCCCAGGCTCAGCGCATCGAGCGGGGCCTGGGCGACACCGAGGCGTTCCTGCGTGACGCCCGGGCGCGCGTTCTGCTGACCGCGGAGGCGGCAGCGAGCACCTCCGGCCTGTCCGACGCGGTCGGGGCGAAGAACGCGTCGCGAACCTTGCAGCTCGTCGAAGCCCGGCACAAGTCGGTCTCCGTTCCGCTTCTCGCGGTCGTCGATGGCGCCGGACAGGTCCTGGCGGCGGACCCCGCGACGAACCTTCCCCTGGCCGACGCCGGTCCGGTCCGGCGGGCGCTCCAGGGCCAGAGCACGGTCGGCGCGTACGATGGCGGCGGATCGCTGGCGATGCTGGCCGCGTCGCCGGTGCGCCAGGGCGACCGAACCGTCGGCGCGATCGTCGCACTCCAGCCGATCGA
>JAJPKB010000577.1 GCA_021323915.1 Chloroflexota bacterium
ACCGAGCCGGAGTCAGGGCGGGTCGCCTGGCGTCTCGTTCACCCGACGTTGAGCAAGCACCTCCTCCGGCGTCAGCGCGGCGACGCCGGTCAGGCCGGCGAAGTCGCCGCCGTTATAGGTGCAGATCGTGTCGACGCCGTGGGCGCGCAGCTGGGCGACCAGGAAGAGATCGAAGATACCGCCGCCGGTTGGCCGGCGAGCGGCGACGAGCTCGCCGAGCGTCGCCAGGGCGCCCGATCCGCTCTCCAGCACCGGCAGGCGCGCTCGCAGCGCCGCGACCTGCTCCCAGGCGCGGTCGGAACTCAGCGGATGCGCCACCCGTCGCCGGTGGGTGACGACGGCAAAGAACTCGAGAAGCACCTGCGGAACCAGAACTCCCGGTACTCGACCGTCGAACGCGGCTTGAATGACCGCATCAAGCTCCCCTCGCTTCATGGTTGCATACGCACTATAGCTAGTCAATAGACGCTCGCCGCCTGGCAAAAGACGCCGCCCGGTCGCGCTTTCGTCTCGATTCTTCGGTATAATCGACGGCAGCAAGCACCTCGGGTAGGAGACGGGACGGCATGATTCGCGCGCAAATCGTGGGGGCGACCGGCTACGGCGGGCTGGGCATCGTCGAGCTGCTGTCGCGCCACCCGGAGATTCAGATCGCCAGTCTGCTGGCGAAGTCCGACGTCGGCAAGCCGCTGAGCGCCTACTTCCCCCACCTGCGGGGGTTCTGCGACCTGCCGGTCGAGGACGCCAGCGACGAGCGGATCGGCGCCGACTGCGACGTGGTCGTCTTCTCGACGCCCGACCGGGTGGGCATGCGCCACGCGTCGCGGGTCCTCGAGCGCGGCGCGGCGGTCGTCGACTACAGCGGCGACTTCCGCTTCGAGTCGGCCGAGCGCTACCAGCACTACGCCGATCGCCATCCCTCGGTCGGCGGCCAGCCCCACCTGTCGCCCGAGCTGCTCTCCCGCAACGTCTACGGCATCCCCGAGCTCTTCCGCGAGCGGATCCGCGGCGCGCGGCTGGTGGGCAACCCGGGCTGCTTCGCGGTGGCGATGATCCTCAGCCTGGCGCCGGCGGTCAAGGCCGGGCTGATCGAGCCGCGCTCGATCGTCGTCGACGGCAAGACCGGCATCTCCGGCGGCGGCAAGAAGCCGAGCGCGACCTTCCACTTCCCGGACCGCGACGGCAACGTCACCCCCTACCGAGTCGCCAACCACCAGCACGCGATCGAGGCGACGATGGCGCTGACCGACGTCGGCGGCGCGCCGGTCGGCCTGACCTTCGTGCCGCACCTGGTGCCGATCAGCCGGGGCATCCTCACCACCGCCTACGCCACGTTGCGCCGGGAGGTCACCGCCCAGGACATCTACGAGATCTATCATAGCTTCTATAACGGGGAGCCGTTCGTCCGGGTGATGCCGCCGGGGGTGACGCCGGGGATCAAGGCGACGGTCGGCAGCAACCTCTGCGACGTCTCCTGCGCGGTCGATCGGGACAACCGGCGGCTGGTCGCGATCGGGGCGATCGACAACCTGCTCAAGGGGCAGGCGGGCAACGCCCTCCAGAACCTGAACGTGATGTTCGGCCTGCCGGAGACGCTGGGGCTGGAGCGCGCGCCGATCTATCCCTGAGCTCGCCCGACGCGGGTATAACGCGGAATCGCCGGGGGCTCCGTCTGGTGCCTGACCTCCGACGACTCCGAGTCATACCCCGCCCGAAGCTGCTATCATCAGGGCGCGACTTCGCCGCCCAGTCCGGGTGGAGGGGCCTTGGGGGTGTCCCCCCTGAACCTGCCTTTCCCCCGGTGGGGTGGTGGGGCACCCGGGCGGCATGGGTGCCCGGTTGATCCACCGCCGGCGGAGTCAGAATTGTAATCGACGAGGAAGCGCATGCAACGATTGATGGGGCAGGTCGCGATCGTGACCGGGGGCGCCCAGGGAATCGGCGGGGCCACCGCGCGACGGCTGGCGGAAGAGGGGGCGAGCGTCCTGATCGCCGACGTGGACGGCGAGGCGGCGGAGCGCAACGCCGCCACGATCCGCGCCGCCGGCGGCACGGTCGCGACGATGCTGGCGGACGTCAGCAAGCACGACGACATCCGCGCCATGGTCGACAACGCCGCCCAGCGCTGGGGCAAGCTGAACATCCTGGTCAACAACGCCTACCGGCCCGCCCCGGGCGGCGGCAAGGGCAGCGCGGTTGAGATCAGCGAGGAAGCCTGGGACCAGGGCCTGGCAACCCTGATCAAGGCGATCTTCCTGGGCGTCAAGCACGCCGTGCCAGTGATCGAGCGGAGCGGCGGCGGCTCGATCGTCAACATCTCGTCGGTTCACGGGCTGCTGATGGCGCCGCGGTCGCTGATCTACGAGGCCGGCAAGTCGGCGGTGATCGGCATGACCCGCCAGATGGCGATCGACTTCGGACCGCTGGGCATCCGGGTCAACGCGATCTGCCCGGGGCACATCGTCACCGAGCGGATGCAGACTCGCTGGAACGACAACCCCGAGGGTCTACGCTTCTTCGAGCGGCAGTACCCGGTGCGCCGGACCGGCCGGCCGGTCGACATCGCCAACGCCATCGTCTTCCTGTGCTCGGACGAGGCGTCGTTCATCACCGGCCACGCCCTGCCGGTCGACGGCGGTCTGACGATCCAGCTCCAGGAAGACCTGGGCGTCGGCCTCGGCCACTACGTCCAGGAGCACCCGGAGACGCGCTTCCCGTATTGACGAGAAGAGCGTTCACCACGAAGGATGGGCGGAGTGCTCGGTCACCGCAAACGCAGGAATTCGTGTTCAGTAATGCCGAGCTGAGTCAGGATCTCGTGGAACAGCCAGTTGCCGATCTCGGCATCGCCGTGCGTAGGGATCGTCGTGGCGCGTCCGTCCGGGTGCTGCCACCGAGCGTGACCGCCCTTCTGGCGGGTTCGTTCAAAGCCAAGCTTACGAAGCCACCCGCTCGAGGTCTCGTGCTCTAGCTGGCACGGCCGACGACGACCTCGACATCTGGAGGCAAGGGCCTGCCAGCCTGTTGGTATTCGTCGCGGATCATGTCGAAGACGTTGTCAAGCTCGGCGCGGGCTTCTTCCGGCGTGCGCCCCCAAGCGTGACAACCTTCGATGGCTGGTATGTTCGCCACGAACGTGCCATTGCTGTCAGGGCGAATGACGATGGTGTAGTCGTTAATACTCTTCATCGCTGCCATCTGCCTGCCGCTTCGTTTCCGAGGTCAGTCCTACGCGGTCATGCTACCCCCTTACTCGCGTGGAGGCAATACGCTGGTGAGGTCTTATGGTATCCTGGTTCGTACGTTAAATCAGGAGATGACGGAATGGCAGCTTTGAGCAAGCGCGAGCGCGTCTGGGCCGCGGTCCACGGCGAGACGGTGGACCGACCTCCCTTCTTCTTCTGGCACCACTTCAAGCCGCACAACCTGCCGCACGTCCACGCCCAGTCGACGATCGACTTTTTCGGGCGGTTCGACCTGGACATCTACAAGATCATGCCGGACATGCCCTACCCCTTTCCCCAGAACAGCATCCACTCCGCGGACGATTGGGATCTGGTCGCCCGGCTGGACCCGGATGCCAGCAACCTCGGGCGGATGGTCCAGACCACCGCCCTGGTCCGGGACGCGGTGGGACCGGAGACGCCGGTCGTCGTGACGGTGTACTCGCCGATCACCGAGGCGCGTCGCTTCGCCGGCGGTCCGGATGCCCTCCGGCGCCAGCTCCAGGAGAATCCGGAGGCGGTACACCGGGCCCTGGGCGTCCTCGCCGGGAACCTGGCCGGCTACTGCCAGGCGCTGCTGGAGGCGGGGGCCGACGGCATCTACTACGCGGTGCAGGGCGTGGCCGGCGGCTGGCTGAGCGAGGCGGAATTCCGCGAGTTCGCCCGGCCCTACGACCTCCAGGTGCTCAACGCCTGCGACGCGGGCTGGCTGAACGTAGCGCACCTGCACGGCGGACCGGAGCAGATGCTCGACCTCGCCGTCGGCTACCCCTGCGCGGTGCTCTCCTGGGAGGACCGGCTGACCGGCGTGCGGCTGGCCGACCTGCGCCCGAAGCTGGGGATCCGCGCGGCGATGGGCGGCATCGACGAGCGCGGTCCGATCACCCGGGGCGACGCGGCGGCGCTGGCCGCCGAGATGCGCGACGCGGTGGAGCAGACCGACGGCGGCCGCCACTTCATCCTGGCGCCGGGCTGCTCGGTCCCCGACGACACCGACGAAGCCCACCTGCGACTGGCGCGCAAGACCGTCGACGACCTGTTCGGCCGGGGCTGACCTCGGTCGGGGTGAGCGACGTGCTTACCCGGTTGACCGTTCAAGCGTTTGTAGGGGTGATTCACGAATCGCCCCCGTCCCGCGCCCTGGGCGGTTCACGAACCGCCCCTACCCCTGGCCGAACGTCCCCCGGCCCGGGAGTTCCGCTCACCGCGTTAACTTCCCAGTTCAGCTCGTCCCCAGCGCAGGGCGCGGGCGAACCAGGTCAGGTCGTCCAGCATGCGATCGATTCGCTCGACGAACTCGTGACGGGCGAGCTGACCGGCCGAATCGAAGATCGACTCGGCCTCGCTGAAGTAGACCGATTCGCGGATCGGCACCGCGCGCAGCTCGACGAAGACGAGCTTGAGCTGCTCCACGGCGCGCGCCCCGCCGAGGGAGCCGCTCGACAGCCCGCAGACCGCGACCGGCTTGCGGGCGAGCTCGCGCCCCAGGTAGTCGATCGCGTTCTTGGTCGCCGCGGTGTAGGCGTGGTTGTACTCCGGCGACAGCCAGACCACCGCGTCTGCCCTGGCGATCGTCTCCTTGAACGCCACCACCGAGGGGTGCCTGCCGTTGGCGTCGTCCTGGCCGTGCAGGGGAAGATTCAGCGCGCGCAGGTCGATCAGCTCGGTCCGGTGGCCGGCCGCTTTCGCCCGCTCCTCCAGGAGCAGCGCAGGGCGATGGCTGCGCCGATTGCTTCGGACGCTCCCGAGCACGACCGGGACGAAGAGATCCGGTGTCGCGATGGACCCCGCCAAGGCAGCCTCCTCAAAATTGTAACGAGCTGACGAGCCCGCACGCTCCAGCACAATTGAGATCAAAGCTTCGCCAGCTTGTCGGGATTTACCTGAATCCAGACGTGATGAACCCGCTGGAACTCGATCCCGGTGCCTCGGATGAAGGCGCGAATCGGCCGTCGAGCCAGACGCTGGCCGGCCGCGAGCTGGTGCAGGCGGATCCGCTCGACGAACGTGTCGGCGGCGTTGATCAGCTCTACCCGCACGTTTTCTCGGCGGGTTCGTCGCGCGATCCTGAGCGCCGCCCGGAGCCCCGCGTAGCCGGCCCCGAGCACGACCACCCGCGTCGTCTCTCGATCCATCTCCATCATCATCATAGCCTCCAGAAACCGCTCTCTATTCCCGGATCATTGATCCGGATCGTTCATGAGACGAATCAGGGCGGCTTACTTTGACATTTTCGGACCACGGAGCTACGACGGCGATTTTGTGAAAGCTCAGAGGGTGTCGGGCAAGGCCGTCGGGCAGGGAGTGAGGCCGGGGAGTGGGGTGGGAGCTTGTCTCCTGCCCGTCCTCGCTGCCCCGGCCAACCGGGCACGGGCAGGAGACAAGTTCCCCGGCCCCCACCCCTCAACCGCCCCCTGCCCTACGGCTTTGGTCGGTGCGACCGCCTCCTTGTCAGACACCCTCTCAGGGCGGTG
>JAJPKB010000108.1 GCA_021323915.1 Chloroflexota bacterium
AATGCCGGCCTCCCACGGCGACCCCGACGCCGAGCTGAAGGCGCTGCGCGAAGCGGCCGGAGCGATCGACGAGACCGCCCTGGGCATCCTCGAGATTGCCGGCCCCGACGCGGGAGGATTCCTCGATCTTGTGACGACGAACGACGTCGCGTTCCTCCCCCGAAACGCCGCCCAATACACGTTCTTGCTCGATCCCGAAGGAGACCTGATCGGCGACGCGCTGCTTTACCGGGTCGATGTCGACCGGTACTGGCTAACGACGTCCCCGTCGCGGTCGAATCGGGTTGCGCACTGGCTTGCCGAGGTGCTTGCCCGTCGCTGCGCGATCGACCTCCAGGTGTCCTCGCGCGCGCTGCCGAATGATCTCACGGTGCGCGATATCCGCAACGCACGGGACATCTCGGCACGAACGGTGATCGGGTTGGCTGGACCAGCTTCGCCGAACGTGCTGCGGGCGCTGGCGGACACACCGGAAGACCGTCGGAAGGTCGCGCGGATTCGTCGATTCACTCTGGCGTTCGCTCGTCTGGCCGGGACCGACGTGATGGTGGCGCGCACCGGGCACACCGGCCAGTCTCACGGATACGAGCTGTTCGTGAATCCGTCCACCGTGGAATCGCTCTGGGATACGATCAGGGCGCGGGGAGCCGAGCTCGGTGCTCGGCCGGTCGGCTGGGACGCCTTCCGTGCCGATGGCGTGGCGGCCGGTCTCCCCTGGGACGGCCACGAGCTCGATGGCGCGCTTCGGGTGTCGCCGGTGCAGGCCGGTTACGGTGCGCTGACGCGGGCGCACAAGCCGTTCTTCGTCGGACGGGCGGCGCTGCTGTCGCAACCCTTTCCGGTCGACCGCGGAATCGCTCGGTTTCAGGTGGTAGCGCCGATCGTCGCGCTGCCCGGTAACGGGGATCCAATCGTCGATCCGTCGGGCACCTGTGTGGGTCTGGTGTCCAGTCGTCCTCGCTTCGATGGCTTGCCGATCGGCCTGGCGTATTGTGAGATGCGATCGACCCCGGTTGGCGCCCAGCTGAGCGTTGTCGTGGGCGCGGGGAGCGGCGCGATGGTCGGCGATCGATTGACGATCGGCGAGCAAACCAATCCGATCGCCACGATCGAGATCCTACCCCGTTTCCCGAAGTAGGGCTATCAAACCGAACGCGCGGCGAGCGCTCAACCGACCCGGTGGCCGGACCGGTGGCTCGGGCGGCGACTGGCTCGTGGCGTCGCCTCGACGACGGCACCGTCCAACGCATCCTCCAGCATCGGCTGGAGGATGCTAATGATTCGGGCGAAGCGATCGCTCATGCGCTCCTGAAACGCGCCGTCGACCTTATCGCACGGCCAGGTCTCGTAGATCCGCGCCCAGCCTTTTTCCCAGCGCTCGAGCTCGATCGACTCGCCCAGCTCGCACTTGATCTCGACGATCCGCCGATCGAAGGCGGCGAACAGCGCATCGTTCTCGGGGGCCGACTTCTCGAAGTGGAGGCCGAGCTCGAGGCGAGTGGTGCGCCAGTGAAACCAGGCTTCGAAGTGAAGGGCGGGATCCTGAAACGAAAGCTGGCCGAGCCCGCCGCGCTGGCGATAGGTGAAGTCGCGCATTTCGGAAGGCAGCAAGGGGCGCAGCCGATCGGGAAGGTCGCGCAGGAACTGATGCCGGTCGCGCCAGTACGGGTCACGTCCGGGAAAGCCGGCGCGATTCCTCGGGGAGGTCCAGCTCAACGGCCAAATTCTCCAGATCTTTAACGAGCGAGCGAAGGAGCGGAATGCCCTCGCGCAGTCGGCGGTCGCGAAGATTATACTCGATTTCCCCTGGCATGTAGATCTCCTCGACCCCTGGCGCGTGTCGCGCCGACTTCGCGTCAAGAATGAGCTTGTCGACGCGCGCTTTGAACTCGGCGACCGGGACGAAGCTGGCGACGTCGAGGGCCAGGAAGAAGTGGCAGACGCCGGCCGGACGGTCGTCCGGTCGTGGGCCGGAGAGGTCGAGGCCGACCGAGGCCGCCGACAGCCCGCCGCTCAGCGCGTCCATGACCAGCGCCAGGCCGAAGCCTTTCGGACCGCCCACCGGGAGCAGAAGCCCGGCCAGCCCCTCGCGCGGATCGGTCGTCGGACGCCCGTCGCGGTCGAGCGCCCAGCCCAAGGGAATAGACTCTCCACGGCGGAGCGCCATGCCGAGCTTTCCGGCCGCCACAACGCTCTGGGCCATGTCCAGAACGACCGGACGCTGGGTGCCGGCCGGAATCGCGTACGACAATGGGTTGTTGCCGACGACGGCCGACGCGCCACCAACCGGCGGCACGCGCGCCCCGGCGTTGGTGGTGGCGAACCCGATCATGTCGTGGGGAAGAGCCAGCATCGAGTAGGACGCCGCTGCCCCGAAATGGTTGCTGTGCCGTACCGAGACCGCGCCGATGCCGGTCCGTCGTGCTTTTTCGATCGCCAGCCGCATCGCGCGGGTCCCGATTACCTGCCCGATACCGTCGCCCCCATCCACCACCGCGACGCCGGGCGACTCGTGAACGATGGTCAGGGCACCGCTCGGTCGGGTGCCGCCGGAGCGGAGTCGTCGGCTGTAACCCAGGAGGAGGCTGGTCCCGTGGGTGTGCACGCCGCGGAGATCCGCCTCGACCAGGTTGTCGGCCAGGATCGAAGCGTCCTCGGCGCTAACGCCGAGCGCCCCAGCCGCTTGCTCGCAAAGGGTCCGCAGGGATTCGACGGCCACGATGATTTCATCCGCCATCGTCGATCACCCTTTCAGTCCGCTCGTGACGATCCCCTGAATGAAGTACCGTTGTGCCAGGAAGAACACGAGAATGATCGGCACGGTCGCGATGACGCTGCCGGCCATCAGGAGCTGGTCTTTTGGCTCGCCGGGGTCCCCGGCGTAGGTCTTCAGCGAGTACAGGCCGAGCGGAATCGTGAAGTTCTCGCGTGAGTTCAAGAAGATCAGTGGACCGAAGAAGTCGTTCCAGTGAAAGATGAAGCTGAAGATGGCGACCGTTGCCAGGGCCGGCTTCGAGTTCGGCAGGATCACGCTGACGAGAATTCGCAGTCGGCTGGCGCCGTCGATCATCGCGGCCTCGTCCAGCTCGAACGGAAGCGTCAAGATGAACTGGCGCAACAGGAAGATGCTGAACGCTCCGCCTCCGAAGAACGACGGGACGATCAACGGCTTGAGGCTATCGAGCCAGCCGATTTGCTTGAAGACGATGAAGAGCGGAATGATTGTCACTTCGGGCGGCAGGATCATCGTGCTCAGGCAGAGGGCAAAGATGGCGTCGCGGGTTGGGAATCGGAAGCGAGCGAAGCCGTAGGCGACGACGAACGCGCTCGTCGTGCCGCCGAGGAGGGTGAGGACGACGACGATCAGGCTGTTCTCGAAGAAGGTGCCAAACTGAATGCTGGTCCAGGTTTCGTAGTAGTTCCCCCACTGAATCACTTTCGGGATCAGCGACGGCGGATAGGCGGTCACCTCGACTGCCGTCTTGAGCGAGCTGCTGACGGTCCAGGCAAAGGGAAAGAGGAACATCAAAGAAAGGGCGATCGTCACGATGTAGAGCGCGCCTCGACCGATCAGAAACCCGCTCGAACGGTGACGCCGTTGATTAGCTGTCGCGGCTGCGCTCATCTCGTCAGTCCCCGATCCGCTCAGCGCATGCTTTCATAGTACACCCAGCGGTTGGAGAGCTTGATCTGAAGCATCGTGATCGATAAGACGATCGCGAAGAGGATCCAGGCGAGGCAACAGCCGTAACCCATGTCGAAACTGCTGAACGCCTGGACGTAGAGGTGCAGCGCGTAGAAGTACGTGGCGTAGGCCGGTCCGCCGCCGGTCGTAACGAACGCGAGCGCAAAGACGCGAAAGCTCGAGATGATTCCCAGGACGAGGTTGAAGAGAATCGACGGAGAGATCAGCGGGACGGTGACGTGAAGCCAGCGTTGGAACGCGTTCGCCCCGTCCGTCTTCGCCGCGTCGTACACTTCCATCGGGATTCCCTGGAGCCCGGCGAGAAAGATGATCATGCGATCGCCGCCGATGCTGGTCCAGAGCGCGATCATGACCATCGCCGGCATCGACCAGGTCAGGCTGTAGAGCCAGTTTGGCCCTTTGACGCCGGCGACGCTCTGAATTACGCTGTTGAGCACGCCGATGTCGGGCTGAAGAATCCAGGCCCAGAGCAGCGCCGCCGCGACGATGGGCGTGAGCGATGGGAGGAAGAAGCAGGTTCGGTAGATCGACGTTCCCTTGATGCCGCGATTGAGCAGCACGGCCGCCAGAAGCGAGCCGACGACGCCGAGCGGCACCAGGATGACGACCCAGGTCACGGTGCGAAGCAGGGCGAGCCAGAAGAGTGGATCGCCGCCGCCGTTGAACGGAGCGCCGGTAAACGCGTAGACGTAGTTGCGCAAGCCGATCCAGGTCGGGCTGCCGAGGATCTTGTACTCGGTGAAGCTGTAGTAGAAAGACGCGGCCATGGGGTACGCGGTGAACGCGAGGAAGCCCAGGATCCAGGGTGAGATGAAAAGAAAGCCCTGGATCGCCTCCCGCCGTTGCGCCGGGGTCATCCCACGCGTTCTCGGCAGCCCGGCCGCCGCGCTCGTGGATGAGTAGCTCGCGGTTGCCATCGATCGTTCCTTCGCTCCCGCTCAGGGTCGGATTTGGGGATTCTCGACGTCTCCCACGCGGAGGGCGCGGTGATCCGGAGGCGTGATCGCACGCCTCCGGATCGTGCGTTAAGCTGGCTTGCTGAGGACGTCGTCGAGCGCCTTTTTCAGATCGTTGATGAAGCTCTTGTCCGGCTGGCGTTTGCCGAGCCAGACCAGATCGAGCGTGTTGTTCAGGGCGGTCTCGAACTCGTAGGCACGCAGGTTCTTGGCGCGCCAGAGCTGGGTTTCCTGCTCGGTACACTTCTGCTGAAGCTGGATGAAGTGGTCCTGGGCGTAAGGGCCGAGATCCTCGAGGTTGTCTTTGCGTCCAGTCAAGTAGCCCTGGAACTTGCCCACCAGGTAGGCGAATCGCTTGTCGGCGAGGGCGTAGATCAGCGAGAACGCCTCGTCCTTGTGCTTGGACGCGGCGGTCGCGCTGTGAGTGTCGATGGCCGAAAGCCAGCCGATTGCCTTGGGGCCGCGCGGCAACTGGATCGAGGTGAACTGGAACTTGTCCTTTACCGCGTTGCGCGCCGCGAACTGGAAGTATCGCTGGACGTGGATCATGGCCACCTTCTCGGCCGCGAACACCGCGGCGAGGTCGCCGTTGGGAATCGCCTGGCTGAAGGGGTGAACCTTGTCCTGCACCACGATCTGGTAGTTCCAATTCAGCCAGTCGGAGAACTCTGGCTTGTCGACGAGGCTGGTCACGCCGTCCTTGTCGACGAGGTCGCCGCCGAACGAGCGAACCGCGTCGGTGATCGGCATGATGCCGGTGATCCCGGAGTAGTAACCGTAGACGTCGCGGCCGTCCTTCGGGCCCTTGCTGAGCTTGTTGGCCCAATTCCGAACGTCGTCCCAGGTGTTCCCGTAGGTCGGTGGCTCGGGAATCCCGGCCTCTTTGAACATGTTCAGGTTGATGAAGATGTAGGCGTCGGCCGGATGGCCGGTTTTCGGAAGCCCGTACATCACCCCGTCGAAGGTGAGGGTGTTGGTGATCGCCGGAAACCATTCGTCCTTCGAGATCTTGTACGTCTTCAGGTAGGAATCGACCTGATCGAGGACCTTGAATTTCACCAGGTGGGTGTGCTCGCTGTAGACGTCGCTGGTCCAGGTGAGGTCGCCGATCGTGTTGCTGGCCGCCAGGGCGTCGATCTTGGGGATGTAGTCGTTGCCGCCGGGGATCGGCTCGAGCTTTACTTTGTTCCCGGTCGCCTGCTCCCACTCCTGCGGTCGGTAGACGTAAATCGCCGGTTCCGACTTTTCGCCGCCGGAG
>JAJPKB010000433.1 GCA_021323915.1 Chloroflexota bacterium
CGTGGGAAGGAGTGCCCGGGGTCTGGCCAGGCTCCCGGTGCTTGTCCGCGAGCGTCATCGTTCCTCCGTCCGGAGCGCGTGAGGAGGGATCGGATCCCAAACCGAGAAGGCGACGCCGGTCCCGGAGTCTCGGGAAGGCTCCGGGCGGCTCGGTCGCGATTGCCGCCCGGATCTTACGGTCCGGGAACTGGACGTCCCATGAAAATCGACGGCAGCGCCCTGAATGGAGCCTGAACGGGCGGCTCGAAACTACCCGGGCGGCCGTGTTACCCGAGATCGCTTCCGGTAACGGACAAGCCGCGACGTGCCTGGGTGGGAGAAAAACCTGGGCCACCGCTGCTCGACCTGCTATCATCTCCATGCACAGCGCTTTCAAATTGATAGGAACAACCGGAGGAGATAGTGCCCGTCACTCGTGATCGGCTCGCTCAGGGGATGAGCTACGAGCAGTTCAAGAATCAGATGACGAAGAATCGGGAGCGACTGGAGGCCAACGAGCGCCGGCTCGAGATCGATCCGACCGACCTCGCCGCGTTCCAGGGGCTTCCCCGGCCTCTCGACGTGCTCGTCATCGCGGAAGACTGGTGTGGGGACGTCGTCGATAATCTTCCGATCCTCGCGCGCCTTGCCGCCGAGAGCGGCAAGCTGAATCTGAAGGTTTTTTTGCGTGATCAGAACCTCGATCTGATCGATCAGTACCTGAAAGAGGGAAAGTATCGCTCGATTCCCGTCTTCGTGTTCTTCGACGATCAGCTCAACGAGATTGGCCGTTTCGTTGAGCGACCGAACAGCGTGACCGAGCGCCGCGCCCAGAAGCGACGGGAGATTTTCGCCCGGCATCCCGAGCTCGGATCGCCCGATACGCCGCCCGATCAGCTTTCGGATGAGATCCGGGGCATGCTCAGCCAGGCGATCACCGCGATGCGCGAGGAGATCAAGCCGATCGATAACCGCGAGGTCGTCCAGGCCCTTCGTGAGATCGTCTCCTCGGTCAAGGCGACCCCGGCCTACGGTCGGCGCGATCAGGCCAGCGAAGGGGGATCGGATCAGCTCAAGAAGCCGGTCAAGGTCGCGATCACCTACTGCAGCGACTGCGGTTACCAGCCCCAGGCGATGGCCCTCGCCAACGCGCTCCTCGGCGAGTTCCAGCTCCTGGTCTCCTCGTTGGAGCTCATTCCGTGGTTCAACGGCGCGTTCGACGTGTCGGTGAACGGCGAGCTGGTACACTCCATGTATCGGGATGGCGGCTTCCCGGCCTCCGAGACGATCGCCAGGGCGATCCGCGAGCGGTTGACGACCGCCGGGTAAGCATCGCGACGCTTACTGAAAGGACGAATGATGAGCCAGGAACCACCTCCGCGGAGGGAGGTTGCCACGCTGGGTGGCGGCTGCTTCTGGTGCCTGGAGGCAGTCTACCTCGAGCTGAAAGGGATCGAAAAAGTGGAGTCCGGCTACGCCGGCGGTGCCGTGGCGAACCCGTCGTACGAGGACGTCTGCTCGGGGACGACCGGTCACGCCGAGGTGGTCCAGCTCACCTTCGATCCGTCGGTGATCTCGTTCAAGGACATCCTCGAGGTCTTCTTCACCATTCACGATCCGACGACCCTCGATCGGCAGGGATACGACGTCGGAACGCAGTACCGCTCGATCATCTTCTACCACACGCCCGAGCAACGAGCCACCGCCGAGCAGACAATCGCCGAGCTGGACCGACAGGGAATCTGGCCGAATCCGATCGTCACCCGACTCGAGCCCTTCACCGCCTTCTACCCGGCCGAGGGCTATCACCAGCGATACTTCGAGCGAAACCCCTTCCAGCCGTACTGTCAGGTGGTGGTGGCGCCAAAGGTGGCGAAGGCGCGCAAGACGTTTCTCTCCCGTCTGAAGGCGTAGCACCCTCGGGACGACGACGACCAGGCGTCTCGTAGCGCGGGGGCTTGTCTCCCGCTCCGGACAACGGGACGAGCGGGACAAGCCCCCGCGCTACCGGTTGGACGGCAGTTAGTTCTTCGGGCACCGGTAGCACATCAATTCGGGAAGGTGATGTCGACGGTCATCCCCGGCTTGAGCCCGGAGGTCGATCCGTTCGGATCGATGACTACTGGATAATCGGCGTCGCCGGTCGCGGTCAGGCGCGGCTCCAGGGCGACCGTGCGCACCCGGCCGGTCAGCGCGCGCCCGTCGAGCGCCTCGATGGTCATCTCGACCGTCTGGCCCACCCGGACGTGAGGGAGCAGAAACTCGTCCACGTCGGTGGTCGCGATCTGCAGCCGGCTGAGGTCGTCGATCGTGACGAACGTCGTGCCCGGTGTGACGGTGTCACCGACCTGGGCGGTCACGTCGGCGACCGTGCCGCGCCAGGGGGCCGTGATGATCTCGGTTCCGTCGCCCAGGCGCACTCGAGCAACTTCCTGGCCCTGGTCGACCGGACTCCCGGCGGTGACCGAGATCTCGATGATCGTCCCGCCGGTCAGCGTCCCGACCTTCGCCTCGGCGATCGGCCGCACCGTGCCGTGGGCGGTGTAGGCCGGCGGCGGAACGGGCGTGGCGGTCGCGACCGGGGCCGGTCGGCCTGGCAGCGCCATCGCGCCGGTCGCCATCGCCGCGGCCAGGATGACCACGACGACCAGCGCGCCGACGATGATCGTTCGTCGCCGAGCTGGCGAGCGCGCGGGGTATCCCCGCCCCACGATCGGTTTCTCCCTCGTCCCGTCGCTCGGCGGAGCTTTGCCTGGCGGATTCACGGACTCGACTCCTTGATCTGCCCGTCGCGGATCTCGATCTGCCGCCGGGCGACCGCGGCGACTTCCGGGTCGTGGGTCACGACCACGACGGTGCGCCCGGCGCGGTGAATCTGCTGGAAGAGCTCGATCACCCGGGCCTTGTCGTCGCTGTGTAGCTCGCCGGTCGGCTCGTCGGCCAGGATCAGGCGCGGCTCGTTCGCCAGGGCGCGGGCGACGGCCACCCGCTGACGTTGACCTCCCGAAAGCTGCGCCGGCTGGAACGTCAGCCGACTTCCCAGACCGACGGATTCGAGGAGGACGGCCGCCCGTCGGTAGCGCTCCACCGCACCGACGCCCGCGGCCTCCAGGGGCAGCGCGACGTTCTCGATCGCCGTCAGATCGTGCAGCAGGTGAAAGCGCTGAAAGACGAAGCCGAGGGTGTGCAAGCGAATCCAGGTGCGCTCGCCGTCGCTCAGCGTCCCGACGTCGCGCCCGTCGAGCTCGACGGCGCCACGGCTCGGCCGATCGAGCAGGCCGATGATCTGGAGCATCGTGCTCTTGCCGGAGCCGGAGGGGCCGACGATCGCGAGGAACTCTCCGTCTCCGACGTCCAGGTTGACCTCGCGCAGCGCGACGACTTCCGAGTCGCCGACCCGGTAGCTTCGCCAGACGTCGCGGAGCCTCAGCACGCGCTCATACCTCGCGCAACACCTCGATCGGATCGACCCGGGTCGCCCGACGGGCCGGGAATAGCCCGGACACTATGCCGAGGCCGAGCGCGAGCGCGAACACCACCAGAAACAGCCCGACGCTCGCGTCGTACAGCGAGTCGAAGTCGTAGGAAGGAGCCACATAGGCGTTGAGCAGCGCGCCCAGGCCGAGGCTGATGGCGACGCCGACCGCGCTCGCCGCCGCGCTGATGAAGATCGCCTCCCCGGCGACGGTGAGAAGGATCGTTCGGGCCGGCATGCCAATCGCCCGCAACGTCGCGAACTCGAGACGACGCTCGCTGACCGAGTGATTCAGCATGCTGCTGACGAAAAGCGCGGCCACCGCGAGGGTGAGCCCGATCAGGATCCAATCGATCGCGATTCCCCCCGCGTCCGCCTCCCTCGTCTGCTGGACGAGCTCATCCGGTGTAAACGCGGAAAGAGTGCCCAGGCTCTGGATCCGGGCCAGGGTCCGGGATGGGTCGGTCGTATCGACCGCGATCACGTTGACGACGTCGCCCACCTCGCCGCTTCGGCGCAGTGCGGAGCCATCCATGTAGACGACCGAATCGGCGCCGAACCCGAACGCCTGAAGCTTCCCGATGCCCACGACGGTGAAGCTTTCGCCGTTGAGGTCGATCGTTCCCCCGACGCCGATGCCCTTGTCTTTGCTCACTTTGGAGCCGAGGACGACCTCGCGGGAACGGCGCAGCCAGCGCCCTTCCTTCAGATCCAGGAAGCGGGGAATCGCCGATGGATCGCCGTCGATTCCCATGACGACAAGCAGCTCGGTTGGCGCGTCCCGTCGCCGGGCCCCGGGCTGCTGGCGCGCCATCGTCCAGCCCATCGCGCCGACGACCGCGCGAACGCCGGGCATCCCGCGGATTTCGGCCATGGTCTGACGCGCCGACTTGATCGTCCCCGGTGTTTCGCCCGGCAGGAGCGCGACCAGCGAGCCCCCGTGGGTCACCACGTACAGGCTGGCGCCGGAGGCCTGGTAGGCGCCGGTGAGCTGATCGAGCTCGGCCTGGATGACCGCCAGGATCGTCATGCCGATCGACAGGGCGATCCCAACGCCGACGATCATGCCGAGCATCCCGCGCCAGCGGCGGATCATGTTGCGGAGCGGATACGGCAGTCGCAGGAGGAGGGGAACCGCCATCGCGGTCAGGCGCTCGTCGGATTGGCGCGGTGTGAGCGTGGCCATCGATCAGGCGCCGCCAGCCACGCGGTCGGTTCGCGGCGCGTCCGAGATCGACCTCATCCCGACTCGATCGCTGGCGTTTCGTTCTCAGATCTGGTTGTACCTTCCATTGGAAGCCCACTGACATCGAATGATCGACGTTACCACTCGGACCCCACGCTACGCTCCACCGCTGCCCCTGTCAAGAGCGGCGAATCACCTTCGGGAATCGTTTCAGGATTTGTTCAGTGAGCAGCCAGACGTATTCGGGTCGTTTTCAGGGGGCGAGCGGAGAATTGAGTTATCGCCCGATGACGACCAATACGGAGGAGGTTTGTGGTGCCATCGATCTTCGGAACGTCGCGAGCCCTTCCCTCCCTGGCCTTCGCGTCCGCGCTGCTGCTGTCCGCGTGCGCGCTTGCGCCAGCGGCCGGGGATCTGTCGAACGTGAACAACGGTTACGCCAACATCGCGCGTCAGGAGCAGGTGTCGGCTCAGGCCATGACCCAGCCGGTCAACATCACGATCCACGCCGCGAGCTTTCACATGGATCCGAGCGCGCTCACGATTCCGGCCGGTCGCCCGATCGCGCTGGTCTACTACAACGACGACACGGTCACCCATCGCCTGACGATTCCACAGATGCCCGCGAAGGTGCTGAGCGCCCAGGACGTCGCGTCGCTTGCCCGGACCCCGACCTCGGATACCCTCGATAGTCTGATCAAGCAAGCGCCGGATGGCCAGGTCTCGTTCGCGGTCGATCCGGGGAAGAGCGTCACCGCGTACTTCGTCGCCACCGAGGCCGGCACCTACGATCTCCAGTGCACTCTGCCCGGGCACAGCACGGCCGGGATGGATGCCAAGGTCTTCGTCACCGGTACGAGCGTGGCGACGGATCAACCGGCCGGCACGGCCACGCCGAGCGCCGCGACCGCGTCGACCTCCGCCGCGCCGACCGAGCAGGCGATGCCCGGTATGGAAGCGACCGCCTCTTCATCGGCCGGCGGCCACGTGATGGCGCCGACCACAGCCGCGGGACAGGCACACCAGGCAACCGATGCGAGTCTCCCGGCGGTGGAGTCGGGCACGGTCAAGGATGTGACCTTCAACGTGACCGATACCAACGTTGAGATCGCGCCGGGCGTGACGATGGCCGCCTGGACGTTCGGCGGCACGATTCCCGGGCCGGTCGTCCACGTTCGCCAGGGCGACACCGTTCGGTTCACCCTGAACAACCACAGCACCATGGCCCATTCGATCGACTTCCACGCCGCGCGCACCGCTCCGAACGTCAACTACAAGAACGTGATGCCGGGCCAGAGCTACAGCTTCACCTGGGTGGCGAAGGATCCCGGGGTGTTCATGTACCACTGCGGCACCGCCCCGATTCTCCAGCACCTGGCCGAGGGCATGTACGGCGCGGTGGTGGTCGATCCGGTCGATCAGCCGCTGCCGAAGGTCGAGCGCGAGTTCGTCCTCGTC
>JAJPKB010000683.1 GCA_021323915.1 Chloroflexota bacterium
AAGCCGAGGGCGAGCGGTCCGGCGAACTGCCACTCGCCGCAGAGAAACACGCGCTCCCAGGGAACGAACACATCGTCGAAGACGGTCAGCGTCTCCATCATCTTGTGCCGCGACGAGATCGGGTGCTCGAACTCGCTTCGGTGCGCGGGCTCGCCGCCCGGCGCGCTCGCCGGGGAGCCGTAGGGGCTGGCTAGAAGCTTCAGCCCCGGCGCGTTCGCCGGTACCGCGAAGCTGACCGCGTAGTCGCGATCGCCTTCTCCGAGGGCCCGAGTTGGCAGCACGACGATCTCGTTCGCGTTGACCGAGACCGAGGTGTGGACCTTGGCGCCCCGAACGACAATCCCCTGCTCGTTCCGATCGACCACGTGCACGTAGTAGTCCGGATGCGCCTGCTCGCCCGGTCCGCGTCCTCGATCGCCTTTGACGTCGGTTTGGGCGACCGCGAGCGCGAGATCCTCGCGCTTACATCGCTCGTAGAATGCGCGTACCCGGGGCAGGTAGCTGCTGCCGGTCTTCTCATCGACCTGCCGGGCAACGATCTGAAGCGCGAAAAGCGCGTCGGTGCCGATCTCCTTGATCAGGACGACGAGTGTCGCGCCGCGACGGGTGCTCTCTTCGATCAGCGCGCCGCGAAGACGAAGATCCTCGGCGGTTCTGGGCAGCAGGTAGTATCGACTGATCGGCTCGCCCGACGCCGGGTCGACGGCGACCGCCAGCGACCCGGCGCGCGGATCCTCGGCCAGGTCGTAGTCGATCGCGGCGTGATCGACGGCGACCTTGATCACGGGGTGGACGGTTACGTCCTCGACCGGTCGCCCGCGAAAGAATACCGTTCGGTCGTCGCGTAGGCTCGCTCTGTATTGCTCCGCGCTGCGCACATGGCCTCCCGTTTCCTCACGAACTGTGCTCCCGATTTCAGAGGAGCGACGCGGCTGGAGGGCGCCCTCGCACCTGGCCGGGGCGGGGGTTCGGGCCGGTACTCTCTGGGCCGGGTGCCTTGATCCTGCGCTAACGCGCCGTCCAGCCGCCGTCGACGTACAGAGTCTGGCCGGTCAGGTACGAAGCGGCCTCCGACGCCAGGAAGATAGCCGCTCCGACGACCTCGTCCGGCTGGGCGAACCGCCCGAGCGGCGTCTGGGCGAGCAGGTCCGCCCGGATCCGCCCGTTTTCCCGCAGACCTCGGGTCAGATCCGTTTCCACGAACGCCGGTCCCAGGGCGTTAACGAGAACGCCGTGGGGTGCCCATTCGACCGCCAGGGCGCGAGTCAATCCTTCCACGCCGGCCTTCGCCGCGCAGTACGCCGCCAAACGTGGGAGTCCGACGCGGGCGCCGATCGATACCACGTTGACGATCCGTCCGCTCCGACGGGCGATCATCCCTCGACCGAACTCGCGACAGCACCGGAACGTACCGTCGAGATTGAGACCGAGAACCATCTCCCAATCTTCGTCGGTGGTCGCCTCGGCGCGACGGTAGATCGGGCTGCCTCCGGCGTTGTTGACCAGAATGTCGGTCGGTCCGAGCGCTCGGTCGGCTTCGGCCGCCAGGCGCGTGACGTCCGACGGGCTGGACACGTCGGCGATGATTGGCACCGCCGTCCGTCCGAGCGCGACGATCTCTTCGACCACCGGCGCTAACCTGGCCGAGTCCCGCCCGACCAGCGCGAGGCTCGCTCCCGCCCGTGCGTACCCGAGGGCGATCGCCCGACCGATGCCGCGGCTGGCTCCGGTGATGACGGCGGTTCGTCCCTCGAGGGAAAATCGATCGTTCACGCCGATGAGCGTACCACGCGGACCGGTGGGTTTCAATCCACGCGAAGTACCGCGTGGCCGGCTCCCGACCGGCGCGAGCGCTGGCTGGAGTTGATCGGCTTGCTGGATCCGCGACCGGGCGATCGCGTGCTGGACGTTGGCTGCGGTGAGGGACACGCGCTTCGCTACGTCGCGCCAGCGGTCGGACCAACCGGACGCGGCGTGGGCGTCGAATACGGATCCGGAGCCACGGCGCGGCTTGGCCACCTACGTGATGGCGCGGATGTTCTCGGATTGGCTGCCGCCATCGCCGATGAGCAGCGCCTACCCTTCGCCGACGAATCTTTTACCGCGGTTCTCTGCGTCAACGTGCGTGGGACGACGCTAGCTGACCTATCCGCCGACGCTGATCAGCTGACGCTTTCCGTCGAGCGCCGTCTCCAAATGCACCGGCTTACCCCAGAGTCGGTTGACCAGGGTGAGCGTTCGCTTCGCGTAGTCCAGGTCCAGCGGGTGGCGACCGCTCTCGGCATCGTGGAGCAACAGCAGCTCGCCGTGACCGTGATAGTCGCCGTCGACGGCCGAGATCGAAGGGATTCCCATGCTGACGAGCTCGTCCACCAGGGTATCGCGCACGCGCTCCCACGGCTCGTCTTCGACGACCCATTGACCGCTCTGCTTCTTCGGGTTGCCTCGGAAGTCGTAGGCGTAAAGATCGAGATCCTCGACGAGCTTCGGGGTCAGGAACTCGCGGATGAACTCGGAGTCGCGATGGTCGGATGCCACGTCGAACACCTTGGCGAGGCCCTCGCCTCCCTGGCGGTGGATCGTTCCCCCGTACCAGGTCTGCTCTTCCTCGGGGTGCTCCCAGCGGCGCTCGACGTCGCGCCAGATTCGGTAGCCGACGGCGTACGGGTTCAGCGAGTAGCGATGGCCGGAGGAGATGACGCCGGTGTGAAGGCGTCGAAACTGGACGTGCTCGTCGGGTGACAACTCCGCGTTTTCGAGAATCCGCTCGTGCCAGAACGAGGCGTAGCCTTCGTTCATAATCTTCGTGCGCATGTTCGGATAGAAGTAGAGCCATTCTTCGCGGATCATGTACAGCAAGGTCCGCTGCCAATCTTCCAGCGCCGACGAGTAGGTGGCCAGGAAGCGGATCAGGTCGTGCTCGGGCTCGGGAGGAATCCGCCTCGGTTTGACCGGTGGAGTCTCCGGTCGCTGGGCCATGTACCACAGGTCGTCGTAGGGCGTGGTCGGCCCGGTTGGCGGCCGAAGACGCTCCCGCTCGTATTCGGCGTCGGGCTTCTCGCGGAAGCCGACCGCGGTTGGATCGACGTGGAACGACAAGGCCAGGGCGGCGTCGAGAGTTCGCTCGACCGGCTCGACCCCGTGCTCGTCCTCCAGATCGAGGATGATCTTCGCGTGGCGCGCCGCGGCCTCGTCCATCTTGCGATCGGTTTCGCGAAAATAGACGTTTCTCCGGAAGAAGTCGGCGTGCCCGAGGACGTGGGCGATCACCAGTTTGTGCTCGACGAGACTGTTCGTATCCAGCAGGTAGGCGAGGCACGGGTCGGTATTCAGAACCAGCTCGTAAATCTTCTCCATGCCGAAGTCGTAGCGCGTCTTCTGCCGATAATACGTTGCGCCGTGGGTCCAGTGCGCGAAACGCTCGGGGAAATGGTAGGCAGCCATCTCGTACAGCGCCTCGACCGGAACCACCTCGAAACGCACGTCCGGCGGCTGAAGACCGAGCTTGAACGCGACGTCGACGAGCGAGTCGATCGCCTCTCTCAATTGCTTTCGTTCGGAATCGTTCATGCGACCAGCTCCTCGTGGCGCCGCCCCATGAATTTGCGAAGGGCAGGCCACACGTCGTCCTTCCCGGCCACGCGCACCATGACGAACCTTCGCTCGTCTTGGAAAGCATCGGCGTAGGCTCGCCCGAGCGGTGCCCAGGCCAGATCGCGGTCGGCTTCCTGCCCGGACCAGTAGCCGTAATTGGCGATTTCTCCGTAGCCGACCAGGTTGCTTACCCGCAAGAAGCGCCGGACCAGGTCGACACAGTCCTGATCGCCCCAGTTGAAACCATCGGAAAAAAGAAACGGGTAGATGTTCCAGTCCGCGGGAGCGTAGCGTCGCTGAATGAGATCCAGGGCGAGCTCGTACGCCGACGCCATTCGGGTCCCGCCCGAGCTTCCGACGTGAAAGAACTCCTCTTCGCCGACCTCTTTCGCCTCGGTGTGACAGGTGATGAAGACGACGTCGACTCCGGTGTAGCTTCGCCGGAGAAACCGAATCATCCAGGTATAGAAGGTGCGACAGAGATAGGCTTCGAATTC
>JAJPKB010000192.1 GCA_021323915.1 Chloroflexota bacterium
GCTTCGGCCTGGGACGCGCATCGCTGGTCCATCCAGAGCATGGCCGGCGCGACCGGTTGGCCGGCATCGTCGAGCAGGACCGGCGCGTGCATCAGTCCGGAGAGGCCGATCCCAGCGACGCGCTCCGGGGCAATGCGCGCGGTCTCGAGCGCCTGACGCACGACCTCGGCGCTGCCGCGCCACCATTCCTCGGGGTCGATCTCGGCCCAGAGTGGCCGGGGATACCGCACCGTCATCTCGCGGTGAGCGGTCGTGACCTCCCGACCGTCCAGATCGAAGATCACCGCGCGGCAGGTCGTCGTTCCGAGGTCGATGCCAAGCAGGTAGGAGGCCGGCATAGTAGCTGTCCCCGGGCGTCTAGCCCTCCGCTATTTCGTTGGAAGCACCATGGACTTGAGGCCGAGACGACCGGCCGCCGTCTCAAAGGCGTCGCGCACCGCGTCGAGCTCGAAGCGATGGCTGATCAGCGGTTTGACCCGGACGATGCCAAATTGGATCAGCTTGAGCGCGGTCGAAAAGTTGTGCGGGGTAAAGTCGTGGCTACCGGTGACCCGAAGCTGCTTGTAGTGGATCAGATTCGGGTCCACCGGCAACTCCTGGGACGGGTAGGTGCCGGCGAACAAGTTCACCCAGCCGTTGATCGTCGCCATCGCCAACCCCTGACGGATCGGCTCAGCGGCGCCGACGGCCACGATCACCGTGTCGGCACCTCGCCCTTCGGTCAGCTCGCGAACCCGCGCGACCGGATCGGTGTTCGAGGCGTCGATGACGTCGTGCGCGCCGAGCTCCCGCGCGGCATCCAGTCGCGATGCGATCGGATCGCTCACGATGACTCGGGCGCCCCGGTTGCGGGCGAGCTGAAGGTGCAGCAATCCGATCGGGCCGGCGCCGACGACCACGACGTCGTTGCCCACCGCGATCTGGGTGTAGCTGTGCGCGTTGAGAATGCACGCCAGCGGCTCGCAGAAAGATGCCTCCTCGAACGAGACGTGGTCGGGGATCACCCGCAGCTGCGAGAGGGGCGCTACGCCGTACTCGGCGAAGCCGCCCCGGACCCCGCGCCGGAGGTTCTCGCAATAGTTGAAGACTCCGCGCCGGCACTGGTAACATTGCCCACAGACGTAGCGCCAATCGGCCACGACGCGGTCGCCGACCCTGATCGTGGGCGTCGACGGTCCGCCGTCGGACTCGGGAGCGGCGGAGTCGCCCAGGGCGACGACGACGCCGGCCCACTCGTGACCGGGTGTGCGTGGAAGGCTGGTCGGACCGGCGGACGATCGTGTTCCGAGGTAGCCCCGGAGGTCGCTCGGGCAGACCCCGCAGGAATGAATTCGGATCATGGCTTCGCCGGGTCCCGGATCGGGGCTGGCAACGTCCTCGACCCGAAGGTCTCGGATGCCATACAAGCGTGCGGCTTTCATCGATAGTTGCTCCAGATCTCGCAAACGGTCGCGTCGATCCCGGGTGTCGGGCGGGACGCTGGCCACACCGGGCTGAACGGCACCTTTGCGCGACGCGGGATCGCGTCGTTGCTTGACCTCACGCCTGAGTGATAGTAGCATGGTGATGCTTAACTCGGCAAGTACGAAGGTCGGTGGAGATTTCCTTCATGTCGACGCGGGTACCCTCTAGCCCGGTCATCGGCGCTTCGACCGGCGTGCTGGCGCGCCTCGAGACGATCGCCCCCAGTCTGCGCGAGTCGGAGCGCAAGATAGCCGAGTACGTGCTTGTTCACGCGGTCGAGCTGGTGCATCTCTCGATCACTGAGCTGGCGGACCGGACCGATACCTCCGAAGCGACGGTAATTCGCTTCGCGCAGCGACTCGGCTACCCGGGGTATGCCGCGTTGAAGATCGCCCTGGCCCTGAACCTCCACGAGACGGCACCCCCGCTGCCCGGCGAGCTGACGGCAAACGACGACGTGGGATCGATCAAGCAGAGGGTCATCGAGGCCAGCATCGAGAGTCTCAACGACACCGCGCGGCTCCTCGACGACGACGCGTTGCGCCAGGCCATCGAGGCGATCGGGGCGGCCCGGCGCATCGAGGTGTATGGCGTCGGCGGCTCGGCCGCCATCGCCCAGGATGCGTATTCGCTGCTGATGCAGATCGGTCTGCCGATCGTGGTCGTCACCGATCCCCATTTACAGGTCATGTCCGCGGTGCAGCTTCGGCCGGGGGACGTCGCGCTGGCGGTGTCCGCTTCGGGCAGCACGCGCGACACGATCGAGGCGCTCCAGACCGCGCGAGATGCCGGCGCCACCTGCATCTGCTTGACCCGTCACCTGCGCTCGCCGATCACCCGCGTTGCCCACGTCACCCTGCTCGCGGTGGCACGTCCGACGGTGGTAGGCGGTCACCAGTTGAACGCGCGCGTGGCGCAGCTCGCGGTCATCGACGTCCTGGCCACGGCGACCGCGCTGCGCCGGCAGGGCGACAGCCTGCAGGCGCTGGCTCGGGGACGGCAGGCGATCAGTAAGACGAAGCGATTCTGACCCTACTCCGAGGTTGACACCTCAGCCGATTGGCGCTCACCCCTTCACCCCGCTGATGACCAGACCTTGAATGAAGTGACGTTGGGCGGTGAAGAAGACGATCAGGACTGGGACCAAAGAGATCGTCGATACCGCCATCATGCCTCCAAAATCGGTCGTGTAGCGGGTCTCCAGCAGCGCCAGGCCGAGCTGAACCGTGAAGAGCTCGGTTCGATTGAGATAGAGCAGCGGCGCCAAAAAGTCGTTCCAGTGGTAGGTGAACGAGTAGATCGCCGCGACGCCGAGCGCCGGCCCCGACAGCGGCAGCATGATCCGCCAGAACAAGCCGAACCAGCCGCAGCCGTCGATCCGCGCGGCATCGTCCATCTCCAGCGGAACCGTCATCATGTACTGCCGGAGAAGGAAGATGATGAACGGGCTGCCCAGCCACTCCGGGACGATCAAGGGCAGGAACGTGTTGATGAAGCCGAGCTTCACGAATAGGACGTAGCTCGGAATCATGATGACCGGATAGGGCAGCATGATCGTGGCCAGCATCACCACGAAAAAGGCGTCGCGGCCGGGGAACCGCATCCGCGCGAACGAGAAGGCGACGATCGAGCTCGACGCGACGACGCCGGTCATGCCGAGGATGGTGATGATGAAGGTGTTCTCGAAGAACTGGACGAAGGGAAGGTTCTGGAACGGGCGAACGTAATTGGCCCACTCGAAGTGCTCGGGAATCCAGACCGGCGGAACGAGCAGGATCTGGTAGCCCGGCTTGACCGACGCCGAGATCATCCAGAAGAAGGGGAAGGTGAAGATGACCACGCCGGCTAAGATGACGGCGTAGAGGGTGGTTCGGCCAACGCCGTGGGCCAGGCGTGCCCGTGACGAGACGCGACGGCCGGGGATAGCGACGTTCACGGCGCTCATCGGCGAGCTCCACCTTCGTAATAGACCCAGCGGTCGGAGCTGCGGAAGACGATCAGGCTGAAGCACAGGATGATGATGAAGAGCACCCAGGCGATTGCCGAGGCGTAGCCGAAGTGGAAGTTCTGGAAAGCCTTCTGGTAGATCAGCAAAACCATCGTCAGCGTCGCGTTGTTCGGCCCGCCGTTAGTAATGACGTAGGCGCTGGTGAAGACCTGGAACGAGCCGATGATGTTCAGGATCACGTTGAAGAGGATTGTCGGCGTCAGGAGCGGCAGCGTGACGCTGACGAAGACGCGCACCGCGCCGGCGCCGTCGATGCGCGCCGCCTCCATCAACTGGCTTGGCACCGACTGCAGGCCCGCCAGGTACAGCAGCATGTTGGTGCCCGTCCCCCAGAGTGAGATCAGGATCAGCCCGGGCAGCGCCCAGCCTTCCGACCAGAACCAGCGCGGGCTGCCCAGACCGAACGCGCTGAACACGACCGCCGAAAGGCCGTAGTCCGGGTTGAGGACCCAGATCCAGACCAGCGCGACCGCGACGCCGGAGACCACCGCGGGCATGTAGTAGAGCGTGCGGAAGATGCCCTGAAACTTCACGTTCTGGTTCAGCAGCACGGCGATGAGCATTGACATGATCGTCGCGACCGGCACCGACACGAACGTGTAGATGGCGGTGACCTTCAGCGCCTGACCGAAGAGGGGCTCGTTCTCGAGTAGGTAGCGGTAGTTATCGAGGCCGATGAACTGCATCGTGGTGAGCATGTCGGAGCTGAAGAAGCTCAGGAACAGTGAGTACAGGATCGTCCCCAGCTGCAGCACGACGAAGTGGATAATGTAAGGTGAGAGGAAGAGAATCCCAAAGATCGCCTCGACCTTCCGCTGGGAGAGACGGCGGCCACGAGTTGCCGTGGCCGCCGTGGACCTGCGTGCCTCTGCCATCGTCCTTCACCGTGCGCCGTTTTTCTCGGCGTTGGTCACCTGCTGCGCGATTTGCTTCATGTACGTGACCGGCGTCCCGCCGGTGACGTAAACCTTCTGCAAGGCCGGGTTGATGATCTCCTGGGCGGCGGTGTTGTCTTTGAAGAACTCGCGCGCGCCAGGGTACCCCATCTGCATGGCCTCGATCGCGACGTTCAGGTTGGCGTTTTTCAGGTTCGGCCGCGTCTTGATATTGCTGTCCACCCACTGGTTGAGGACCGAGTGGCGGACCGGAACCCGGCCGGTGGCCTTGACGATGGCGAGCTGGTAGTCCGGCCCGGCCACCCATTTCTGGAGCTCCCAGGCCTGGTCCTTGTTCTTCGATCCCTTCCACAGCGCGGTGCCGTCCGTCGTCCCGAGGACCTTGCGCTGACCGGTCGGTCCCTTCGGCACGTGCATGTAGGCCCACTCAAACTTACCCTGGACCTGATCGTCCATCTCAAAGGGGTAGATGCCGTCCTCGGCCATCGCCATGATCCCGCTCGCCCAGTGCAAAAGGAAGGACTGGTTCTGGATCTCCAGCGGCGGTAGCATCGCCTTGTCATCCCACATCAGCTTGCGCGACCACTCGAAGGCCGCCAGGGACTGATCAGAGTCGAACACGGCCTTGGTGTTGTCCGTCGGATCGACCGTATGGCCGCCCCAGATCACCGGCTTGTACCAGTAACGGTCCCAGCTCCAGGCCGGGTAGGCCAGCCCGTACTGCGTGACCTTGCCGGAGGAGTCCTTGACCGTCAGCTTCTGCGCGGCGTCGGCGTAGTCGTTGTGGTTCCAGTCGACGCTCGGGTACTTCACCCCGGCCTTGTCGAACAGGTCCTTGCGGTACCAGGTGAACATCATGTTGACGTAGCGTGGCATGCCGAAGCGGATGTTGTTCAGCCAGGGCATCACGAAGTCACGCCACTGCCACTCGTAAAAATCCTGCAGATCCGCGGCTTTGTAATCGCGGTTGACGTACGGCTGGACGTCCTCGACCTGGCCCTTCTCGACGAACGGCGGAATGATGTCGCCCCACATGTCGAACACGTCCGGCGCCGTGCCGGCGACCATCGAGGCGATCAATTTGTTCTCCCAGTCGCCGGGTGTCGGCTCGACGGTGACCTTGCCGATATCCGGCACTTTGTCGAGCAGCGACGGCAGGGTGGCCACTGACGCCTTCATCCAGGCGTCGCTCTGGCTAACCTCCCAGGTCAGGTCGATCTTGCCTTTGCCTTGAGCGGTCATCGCGGCGCGCGTCGGCGTGGGTGCTGGGCCGCCACTCGCCGCGGCCTGGCTGGTGTTGGCGGGTGTCGCGCCGCCGGACGGAGCGGTCGAGCTTGCGCCGCCGCAGGCGGCGAGGAGGCTGACGCCGAGGAGTCCCGCCGCGGCCCCGAGAAACTGCTTCCGCGTGACAATCGCGCTCATCATACCCTCCTAACCCGATTAGACACATTGCCATCAGTCGCGTGCCACGGAGAGGGCCGCGCCCGCCAGGCCTGCCACGGCGGCGAGGAAACGTCGGCACGTGGAAGGTATACCCAGCATGCCCTCCCTAGCAGGTTATACACACGCGCGACGAACCGGTTCATCTTACTACTCTCGTCGGTCACCTCCCCACGCGGCGTCGGCCGGCGGTCTCCTGACCTCGGCCTACGTCCGCGACTGATTGTGCGCGCGGGCGAGCTCGGCGAAACCGGTGACGCTCGAGGCAAAGAGGTCCTCGCTCACCTCGAAGCACCAGTACCAGTCGTAGCCTGCCCGTTTGAGGGCCGCGAAGACCTGTCCGTAATCGACCTCCGGGTTCAGCGCCGAGGCGTGGAGCGCGCAAATCCGATCTCCGACCTGCTCGATATCGCGCACCTGGGAGGCGGTATCGCCATGGGGGTGAACGTAGATCCGGAGGGCCGGATTGGCAATCTCGTCGACCATGCGCACCAGGGTCTCCTGGCCGCCCAGACCAACCCGGAACCAGATGCTGCCTTCGAAGCCCAGCACCACGCCGTACCTGGCCGCCTCGGCGGCCACCTCTCTCAGGATGCCCCTGGCCTGGTCCCAGGTGCCGGTCGAGGTACCGAAATGAATCAAGATCGATCGAGCGCCGAGATCAGCGGCCAGCCGAGCATCTTCGACGATCAGCTCGGCGCCCCGGTCCCACGCGGTTAGCTTTGGGTGAAAGTCGGAGTAACCCCACGCCCAATCCGACGAGAGGGTTGGTATCTCAAGACCACTGGCCGCGGCCGCGGCCTTGATCTGCGCGCGTTTGCCCGGGTCGAGCATCTCGGCCCAGATCCCGCGCCGCTGTCGGTAACCCCGCGCCTCGCGGTCCGGAACCGTGCTGAGCTCGACACCCTGGTAGCCCAGCCGGGCTAACTTGGCGAATGACTGCTCCAGGGGCAGCTCGGCCGGGGACTGGCGAAAAGCGCCTTCGCGCACGGATAGCTTCATTCCCTTCACCCATCGGTCAGTGTTGAGGCGGGTGGTGCGACAGCCTGTCGGCCGACCTGACGCGAAGCCTACCACGGTGGTGCTTATCTTGTCAATTGCCCGTCAAGATGGAGGTTTTCTCCCGATGGCGAGCGGTGCCGGTCTCCCGCTTTCCAAGCTACGGAGGCGTCATAACGGTGCAACAGAAGAAAATCTCCACGATAAAGACATCTTGCGAAGATAATAACCAACGTGCTAGGATCATCGACAATCGAATCTGGACGTTCGGACGGCCACCTGGTGGGCTCTCAGCCTTTCTGGGACGGGCGCTCCCGGGCCACGCGCCGAGAGGGCCTCCGGTGGCGAGTAGAAAGGGGCTCACGTGGGACGGAGGGTCAAGGTCGGACTGGTTGGCTTGGGCAGCTTGGCGCAGCGAGGGATTCTGCCGCACACGTTCCAGGACGACGCTCGTGAGAAGATCGAGCCGGTGGCGGTCTGCGACAACGTGCCGGGCCGCGCCGAGGCCACCGCGGAGAAATGGAAGTGGCGGGAGGCGTACACCGATTACGATGAGATGCTGGAGCGCGCCGACGTCGAGGCGGTCCTGATCGCGACGCCGATTCCGCTCCACTACCGCCAGGTAATGGCGGCGCTGCAAGCCGGCAAGCACGTCTACGTCCAGAAGTCGATGACGACGACGCTGGCCGAGGCCGACGACGTCGTGCGAGCGGCTCGAACGAAAGGACTGAAGCTCTGCTCCTCGCCGGGTGAGATGCTGCGGCCGCCCTGGCCCCAGATCAAGCAGGTGGTCAAGGACGGGCTGCTCGGACGGGTTTACTGGGCCATCGCCGGCATGCAGTCGAGCGGCCACGAAAACGAGGCGTTCCGGCGAGAAGACGACGTGCTTTCCAGCGTGGATCCCACCTGGTACTACCGTCCGGGCGGCGGCCCGATCTACGATATGACGGTGTACTGCCTGCACGAGCTCACCGGCATTCTCGGTCCGGTCAAGCGAGTGTCGGCGATGTCGGGAATCGGACTACCGGTCCGCCACTGGAAGGACAAGACGATCGACGTGGAGATGGACGATAACACCATCATCTCGCTTGATTTCGGCGACAGCACCTTCGGCGTTGCCTTCGGCGCGAATTGCCGAGGCGGTATCTTGCCCCGACTGGCGATCTTTGGCTCCGACGGAACGGTCCAGGCAAGTGGACCGCGCGGCCGGGGGGCCGGGGCGACTCGGAGTGGCAGCGGAGTCGTCGTGAGCAGCACGCGCCTCGACGGGGGCGAGCTCGAGCTGGAGCTGCCGGAGATGCCCTATCGAGTCGGTCCTCATCGTGAGATCGGCGAGGCGCACGGTTACGCCGACGTGATGCACCTGATCGATTGCATCCTGGAGGACCGGGATCCGATCCCGAGCGGCGAGCACGCGCGGCACGTCGTCGAGATTATCGAGAAAGGCTATCAGGCGGCGCGCGAGCATCGCACTCTGGAGATCAGCACCACGCTTTAAGGAGGGGCCGATGGACGGTCCGAAGAAGCTGCGGTTCGGCATCGCGGGCATGACCAGCGATCACGTCTGGGCGATGGGCGACGGACTCGCCGCCCTGCCCGAAGTCGAGCTGGTTGCCGGGGCCGAGGCCTATCCCGAGCTCCGCGAGCGGGCCACGGCGCGGTGGCGGCTCCAACGCACGTACGCGGATCACCGGTCGATGCTGGAGCGCGAGGAGCTCGACGCGATCCTCGTCTGCGGGGACAACGCGGGCAAGGCCGACGTCGTAGAAGACGCCGGGCGGCGCAAGGTGCACGTTTACCAGGATAAGCCGATGGCGGCGACGCTGGCCCAGGCCGATCGGATTCTCCGGGCAGTCGAAGCCGCTGGCATCACTCTGATGGTTGCCTACCATTCGGCGTTCAATCCGCTCTACGCCCAGGTCAAGCGCATGCTCGACGGCGGGGCGATCGGCGGTGTCTATCTCGCCCGAGGGATCACCGGTCACGGCGGTCCGGTCGAGTTCGGCTGCTCCAAATATTTCTGCGAATGGCTGTTCGACCGGCAGCGCAACGGCGGCGGAGCCTTCGTCGACGAAGCCTGCTACCTGGTGGACGGATTTATCGACTACCTGGGCAAGGTGACCGAAGTGAGCGCGTTCACCGCCCAGATCGGCTACCGCGATTACCTGCCGGCCGACGTGGAGGATAACGCCGTGGCGATCCTGCGCTTCGCCAGCGGCGCCCTTGGCATCATCGATGCGAAGTGGGGGCAGGTCGGACCGGCCCCGGCGCGAACCTCCTATCACGGACGTCACGGAACCCTCGTCACCGGCCCGGCCGGCACCGAGCTCTACAGCACCGGCGAGCCAGCCATCCCGGATGGCTGGGAGCCGCTGGACCTGCGCGGGCGGGCGGGCCACGGACGCCAGCCGGACAACCTTCGAGGCTGGCGGGCTCCGCTGGCGACGGCAGGCGGCTCCGGGAGCGCCGGCGCCGAGCAGCGCTACTTCGTCGACTGCCTGCTGAACGGCCGGCCGATCGAGGGCGCCGCCAGCCCACGGGTCGCGCGCGAC
>JAJPKB010000604.1 GCA_021323915.1 Chloroflexota bacterium
AGTCGCCAACGAAGCTGACGCGGCGTGCCGACCGATCGGGTGGGTGGTGGCCGTTGCACACGTGTGCAACGGCGTCCGTCCGGTTAGCGATCGCGGCCGTTAGCGCTGGGGGCGGCGGCGAGCGCGCGGGGTGCCGCCGTTGCCGTCGTCGGGCGCGACGAAGCCGTACAGGTCGAGGATCTCGTCGAACTGCCGCTGCAGCTCGCCGGCCAGGCGCCGCTGCTCCCACATCGCCTTCAACCGCACCTGGCGCAGGTCGTCCGGCAAGGCTCCCAGCTCGGCGCGCAGCGAAGCGCAGCGTGGCCAGAGGTCGCGGGGAACCGCGTGGAGCAGCGGCTCCCAGGACACCGACGCGCGCTGTCGCTCGGTCTCCTCCTTCGCCAGACGGGCCATCACCCGCCGCACCGCGTCGCGGTCGCCGCTCTTCGCGACCTGCACCAGGCTATTCGCCTCGCGAGAGGTGAGCCCTCGCTGGGCGATGAAGCGAACAATCTCGGCCTGTTCGTCCGGCGGGAGGCTCGTCGCCGCCCGAAGCTGCCCTTCGGACAGCCCGAGCCCGGCCTCGCGGGCGGCCGGCGACAGCCGATTCAGGTACATCAAATTGTAGTAGTGGCGCTGACCGAGGCCGGCCAGATCGCAGATTCGGCGCCGGACCTCGGCGGCGAGGTCGCGGCCGACCGGCCCGGCGTCAACGGCGGGGTCCGGATCGCCTTCGTCCGCGGTCGGCTCCCCGCCGACCAACTGATCGATCACCGACTCGTGGATCGGCAGTCCGCGCTCCTCGCGCACCTGCCGCTCGACCAGTCGGGCCAGGCGGAGGAGCCAGCGTCCCTTTTCGAGCGCGGTGAGGTCCTCGCGCTGGATGTTAACGACCAGCTGCCGGGCGGTGGCCTCGACGTCGGAGGGCTCGTCGACGATCCGGACCGGCACCCGATCGCGGCCGGCCAGCAGCGAGGCCAGGGTTCTCCGGTGGCCGTCGCGCACCACCTGGCGGCCCCGCGATTTCACCACCAGGAGCGGCTCCAGCACGCCCTCGGCGGCGATCGTGCGCGCCAGGTCGGCGATTCCCCGCAGCACACCGCCGTAGTAGGGGTGAGCCTCGGCGACCCGCTTGAGCTCGGTCAGCAGCGCGGCCGGCTGGGCCCGGTCTTCGTCGATCAAGCGCGCCAGGACGTCGTCGGGAACGATCTGCCGCGGCTGGTCGTCCAGCCAGAGCTCGTCGATCGGCAGCTCGACGACGCGGTCGGAATCCTCCTCGGCCGGCGGCTCGGGAAAGAGCATCTCCACGTCGTCGCGGCGCAGCATGTTCCGTTGCTGGAAGGAATTAGCCTTTCCGGTGCGCGGCATGGATCACCTCCGCGATCTCGCGATACGCCGCCGCCGCGTCGGCGGCCGGTCGGTATCGACTCAGTGGCTGGCCGGTCGCCGACGCTTCCTGGATCCGAATGCTGTTCCGAACCTGACCGAGGATCGGAACCCGGCCGTCGAGGGTCGCCCGAAGGTCCTCGATGACTCCCCGGGTGAGGGTCGGACGCGGATCGACCTTGGTGATGACGACGCCCTCGATCTCGAGGCTCGGATTGAGCTTGGTGCGCCGGACCCGGGCGACCGTCTGAAACAGCAGACCGACCCCTACGGTGACGAGCGGCTCCGGCGCGACCGGCACGACGCAGGAGTCCGCGCAGGTCAGCGCGTTGATCGTGAGCAGCGAGAGCGACGGCGGGCAGTCGAGGAAAACCCAATCGAAGTCGCCGAGCACCGGCCCGAGAACCTCGCCCAGGACGTACTCGCGTCGGACCTGGTTCGGCAGCGTAACCTCGGCCGCCGCCAGGTTGATGTTGCTCGGGATCAGCTTGAGCCAGGGATCGATCGAGAGAATCGCCCGGCCGGTATCCGGCGCCTCTTCCCGTTCCATAAATTGACCGATCAGGGTGTAGATCGTCTCGGTCAGCTCGGCCGGCCGGTAGCCCAGCGACGCGGTGAGCGACGCCTGGGGGTCGAGGTCAACCAGCAGCACCCGCTCGCCCGGTCGGCCAGCGCCGACCCGAGCGCCTGGGCGGTGGTGGTCTTGCCGACGCCTCCCTTCTGGTTGGCGATCGCGATGATCCGCGCCCGGCGCCCAGCCGATCGGAGCTCTCGGACCGGCGCCTCGACGCGCGGCCCGTCGGGCTCACGCTCCTCCAAACGGTGGACGTCCAATCGATTCAGGTCGCTCATCCGCACCCGATAGCGGTTCCCCGCCCGAATCGCCGGAATCCGCCCCTCTCGGCACCAGCGCTGGATCGTCTTGGGGTGCACCTTGAGATACCGCGCCGCCTCGTCGGCGGTGACCACGTCTTCCATCGGCCCGCCTCTGCGCACCACCGTTGGTAATCCGGGGTAACGCGCGGGTATCATAGCAATCGCTCAACGTCGACGCAATGGCTCGAATGATGTGAAAATCGTATGATGGACATGGCCACGCCGGCCAGGCGGTCGGGCAGATCGTGGTGGCCCTGGGGAGCGACTGGCGGGACCTCCGAGAGCTGTGGACTTTGCCGAAACCCGCCGAGGTCGTCGATCGCGTCGAGCACGTGCTGGCGGCTGCGGAGAGCGGCACGGCCGAGTCGCGACGAGCTTTTCACGTACGGGCCCGTCTGGACGTACCTGGCGGTCGGTGACGCCTGTCCCCTCGAGATCCGCTACCTCGAGCCGCGGCGCTTCGATCTGCGGTGGGAAGAGGCATCCTGGGCGGCGTTCCTGTCGGACGATTGGGAGGCGGCGATGGCGAAGGTCGCCGCCTGGCTCGTTCGACAATAAGGGCCGGGCTGGCGCCGGGCAAAGCGCGCCTCGACCTCTCGTGGCCGGTGCAGGGCGCCACGGCTCACTGGTGCTGATCGCGCAGGGCCTGGAAGAACGCGCGGACGTCGTCGACGAAGATATCGGTGGCAAGGTGGGC
>JAJPKB010000502.1 GCA_021323915.1 Chloroflexota bacterium
AAGCCGGCTACATGCTGATCTTCGCTGGCGTGATGCGCGGAATCAGGAATCCGCGCGCCCACGAGCATCTTTTGAGGGACGAGCCTGACCAGGCTCTGGAACTCCTGGTACTGGCGAACCACCTGATGCGGGTGACAGAACAAGCGAAGCGCCCGCGTAAGGCACACGCGAAAGCCAGGCCAGCAACGACATGAGCGAGCAGGCTCAGCGAGCCTTATTTGAGGCGGATTAGGCGGATCCATCGGTTAGCGGGAACGCAACGAAGGTGCACCCGTGTACATCACCAGGTGAGTCGGCCCGTGCGCGCGATTGGAAGCCGTGAGCTCAAGGCGCATCTGGGCGAAGTTCTGCGTTAGGTCCGTGAGAACGGCACGGCGTTCGTCGTGGATATGCGAGGCAAGCCTGTTGCCCGCTCGGTTTCTGAAAGGCTGCCGAGGGAAAAGAGCGTGCGCTTCGCCGCGCTGTGGGCCGAGCTGGACCATCTAGCGGATGAAATCACAGAGGAATGGCCCGCCGGTGTGTCCGCGACCCGGGCCGTCAGCGACGATCGGCGCGAGATCTAGAAAGTGACACGGCAGTGAACGCGCTCGCCTTCCATAAAATCAACGAGTTGAACGAAGCCGAGGAACCGGCGAAGGAGCTCCTGCGCCGACTTGGCTACACCTACGTGCCGCGGGACGTCCTGGCGGCGGAGCGCGACGGCGAGCGCGAAGTCCTCCTGAAGGGACGACTGCGCCGCGCGCTCCTGCGGCTCAACCCCTGGCTGACCGACGACCACGCCGAGCGCGCGATCTTCAAGCTCGAGCACGTCGAGGCGGTCGGCATGGCGCGCAACCAGGCGATCCACGAGTACCTGACCTACGGTATGCCGCTCGACGTCGACGAGTCCGGCGGCCGACGGACCCGGTCGGTCTCCTTCATCGACTTCGACCACCCCGCTCCGTCGGATGGGCGCAACGAGTTCGTCGTCACGACCCAGCTGCGGATTCGTCGCGGCGCCGAGAAAGATTCAACGAAGGCGGAGGACGACGAGAAGCTGGTGATTCCGGATCTCGTCCTTTTCGTGAACGGCATTCCACTCGTCGTGATCGAGGCGAAGTCGCACACCCTGGTCGGAGCCATCTGGCGCGCCCGAGCGGTCCGCCAGCTGCTGCGCTACCAGGAGGCGGGCCCGGAGTGGCACGGACGCGGGGCGCCCGAGCTTTTCGATTACAACCTGCTCTGCGTGGCGCTGAGCGGTGGCGCGGCGGCTTACGGAACGATCGGCGCGGGGGAGAGTCAGTACGTTTCCTGGAAGTCGGTCGCGCCCTACCTCGAGTCGGAGCTTCCCGAGCGCTTCGGCGTGCCGGCGCAGGGGCAGGCGCCGCTGCTCGTCGGGCTTCTCGCGCCGACGACGCTCCTCGACGTCCTCCGCGATTACGTCGTCTACGAGCCAGAGAAAGGGCGGCTCGTCAAGAAGCTACCGCGCTACCAGCAGTACCGCGCGGTCACCGCGGCGATGCAGCGTCTCCTGACGAAGACGAAGCCCGAGGAGCGCGGCGGCGTGGTCTGGCACACCCAGGGGTCGGGCAAGTCGCTGACGATGCTCTGGCTGGCGACAAAGCTGCGCCGCGAGCCGCGCCTCCGCAACCCGACGATCGTCGTCGTGACCGACCGGACCCAGCTCGACAAACAGATCGCCGAGACGTTCCGCCGCTGCGGCTTTCCCGCGCCGGAGCAGGCCGAGAGCACCCGCCTGCTCCGTGAGAAGCTGACGACCGGCGCCGGACGGACGATCATGACGACGATCCAGAAGTTCGAAGAGGTTCTGCGGGGAGCCGCGGGCGACCTGGACGCGCTGAGCCAGGCGGATAACGTCGTGGTGATGGTCGACGAGGCCCACCGCACCCAGTACGGCCTGCTCGGGGCGCTGATGTGGAAGGCACTGCCCCGGGCGACGTTCATCGGTTTCACCGGCACGCCGATCGACAAGGGTTTCGCCCGCAGCACCCTCCGCCGCTTTGGTCCGCTGATCGACAAGTACACCATCCCCCAGTCGGTCGCGGACGGCGCGACGGTCCCGATTTTCTACGAGGCGCGGCTTCCCGAGCTGTCGATCCAGGGGCCGAACACCGTCGATCGGCTCTTCGAGGCGATGTTTGGCGACGAGCCCGACGACGTCAAGGCCCGAATCAAGCGGCGCTACGCCAACAAGGAGACGCTGGCCCTCGCCGAGCGACGAATCGAGCGGATCGCCCTGGACGTGGCCGAGCACTTCAAGACCCACGTTCGTCCGAACGGCTTCAAGGGACAGCTCGTCGCGCCGAGCCGCGAGTCGGCGGTGAAGTACGCCGAGTGGCTGGTGAGCTTCGGCATCAGCGCCTACCCGATCATCACGACCAGCAACGACGACCCCGCCTTCTTCAAGGCGGCGCGCGAGCTGAACCAGGACCAGATCATCGGCTGGTTCATCGATCCGGCCGGCGAGCCGGAGATTCTGGTCGTCGTCGACATGCTTCTCACCGGGTTCGACGCGCCGATCGAGCAGGTTCTTTACCTCGACCGCGGACTGCGCGAGCACGGGCTGCTCCAAGCAATCGCCCGGGTTAACCGCCGCTGCGCGTTCGAGCGCGAGGGCGTCACCGTCGAGAAGACCTACGGACTCGTCGTGGACTACTGGGGCGTCTCCCGAGATCTCGACGACGCGCTCTCGGAATTCGAGGAGTCCGACCGCCAGGACGCCTGGCAAGAGCTTCCCGTCGATCCCGCGCCGGTGATCGAGTCCGCCGCGACGCGGGCCGAGCGCTACTTCAAAGGCTTGAATCTCGACGATGCCTGGACCTGCGTGATGGTCTTCGCCGCGGACGCGACGACGGCCGGCGACTACAAAGCCGACCTCTACGAAAAGTTCAACGCCGACTACCGCGATTTCGCCGCGCTCGTCGATCGCTTCCTCCCGAATCCGGACGCGTTGCCCTACGTCGGGCGGCTCACCCGCCTGACGAAGATCCGCGCTTACGCGCGCGCGACCTTCCAGCGCGAAAACGCCGCGATCGACTGGAACGGCGTCTCCGCCAAGGTGAAAAGGCTGATCGACGATCGGATCGACGCCGACGTGGTCGAGCTGATGAAGCCGGTCTCGATCCTCGATCAAGACTTCGAGAATAAGATCGCGGCGCTCCCACACGACGAGGCGCGCGCCTCGGTCATGGAGCACGCCATCCGCGCCCAGATCAAAGAGCGACTGACCGAGAATCCGGCGTTCTACGAAAAGCTGTCCGAGCAACTGGAAAGGATCATCGCCCAGATGCGCCAGCACGTCATCGACTCGGCAACCGCGGTGAGGGAAATGCGACTGCTTCAACGCTCGGCGCTCGGCATCGCCGACGTCGCGGCCCAACGTGGATTGTCGGAAGTGTCGTTCGCCGTTTACGAGCTCCTGGAACAGGCGACGCGACGCGACCATCCATCCGCCAACGGGGCTGGCACCAGCGGCGAGGGCCCGCGCGCGTTTCGTGAGCAGCCCGCGCCGTACCAACTCGCGCTCGATGCCCGCGTGAAGGACGTCGCGCTGAGCATCGAACGGGTGATGGTGGCCGGCCAGTCGATCGTGGACTGGCAGAACAAGGAGGACGTTCAGCGCGTCATGCGCCGCGACATCAAG
>JAJPKB010000395.1 GCA_021323915.1 Chloroflexota bacterium
GCCGGCGACGGCGTTGGGCTCGGCGCCAGGGTAGCAGTCGGCACGGGCAACGTCGGGGTAGCGGAGATCGTTGGCTGGCTCGTGGGCGCCGCCGGAGGCGGCGGCGAGCCGGAACAAGCCACCAGCATGGCAGCGACGAAGAGAGCGCCGATCGGCCCGGCTCGAACGCCAGAAGCAGGCGCGCCCGGACGCGGATGCCGCGCCGAGCGCGAGTCGAGGAAGCTCACTTTCGCCACGATCTAGCCACCCGCGTAGTGTACGCGGAGAACGCGGGACTGTCGATAGCCGCTCCGGACGAAGCCCTGACGGGTTGGCCGGCCTTAGAGTAGTTAGTTTCAGTGATATCTACAAGAGTAGCTGAAACAGTTGAAATGACTCTCCCCCCATGGTAATGTACGATTACAAGGAGCGGAAGGGCGAATGGCAGAGCTGGTCCGGCTCGGCGACGTCGCGACGGTGGCCCAAGGGATGAACCTCCCAGGCAGGGCAAAAAGCGCTCGCCCCCACGCCGTGGACCCGCGGGCGCGCAGCTCGACGGTCCGCTTCGTCAGCGTTGGCGACATTCAGGACGACCGGCTCGCGCCAGACGGTATCGAGACGACCGACCTCGAGCCGAACGCCAGGGTGGGGAAGCACTTCCTCCAACCGGACGACGTGCTGGTGAGCGCGCGGTCGACGATTGTCAAGGCCGCGCTGGTCCCGCCGTCACTCAACCGGGCGGTCGCCGACGCGACGCTGCTCGTCGTACGGGCCGACGAACCGGGGCTGGGGCGATACCTGTGGTGGTTCTTGACGTCGACGGCGGGGAGGCGACGGGTGCTCGGAGCGATGAAGGGAAGCACGACGCTGCTCTTCTTGTCGGCGACGAGCCTCACCGAGATCGAGTTGCCGCTGCCTGAGCCGCGCGTGCTCGATCGCCTGGTCGATCTCGTCGAGGCGTCCGAACGCGCCTACACGGCGGCCACCGATGCCGCCCACCTTCGGCGGGAAACGATCCGCGACGCCTTGATCGAGCGCTTATGGCAGGCCAGCGAACGCGATGGGGGAGAAGAATGACGCTGACACCGGGTGAGCTCGAGTCCAAGCTCTGGCGGGCGGCCGACATCCTGCGGGGCCAGATCGACTCGGCGGATTACAAGTACTACGTCTTTTCGATGCTGTTCCTGAAGCGCTTGAGCGATCGGTTCCAGGAGGAGGTTGAGAAGGCGGTCGCGGAAGGCGTCGAGCCGGCCACCGCCGAAAACGATCCGGACGAGCACGAGTTCTTCGTGCCGAGAGATTGCCGATGGGCAGCGATCGTCACCGCGCGGGTTGGCCTCGGTGAGGTGCTCAATCGGGCCGGCATCGAGATCGAGGCGGCGAACGCGCCCCGGCTGGACGGCATTCTAAAGGCGACAAATTGGAACGACGACAGTAAGCTGGGCAGCCCGGCGAACCGCGATCGGATCATTCGGAGTCTGCTGGTGCACTTCAGCGATCTGAACCTCCGCGACGACAACCTGGACCGGCCAACCGTCCTCGGGGACGCGTACGAATACCTGATCAACCAGTTCGCGGACGACGCCGGCAAGAAGGGCGGCGAGTTCTACACACCGCGCTCGGTCGTGCGCCTGCTGGTCGAGCTACTCGATCCGCGGGAGGGGATGTGGATCTGTGACCCGACGGCCGGCTCCGGCGGCATGCTGATTTACGCCGCCGAGCACGTTCGCGACCACGGTGGCAATCCGGTCAACCTGGTCCTGCACGGCCAGGAGAAGAACCTCAGCACCCTGGGCATCGGCAAGCTCGACCTCCTGCTGCACGGGCTGCGCTCGGCGCGTTTCGAGGATGGCGACACGATTCTCGACCCGCGCCTGACCGACGAGCGTGGCCGGCTGTTCGCCTACGACCGGGTGATCGCGAATCCGCCGTTCAGTCTGAAGGAGTGGGGACACGACTTCGCCCCGACCGATCCCCACCACCGCTTCGACCGCTTTGGCGCGATCCCGCCGCGAACCAAGGGCGACCTCGCCTTCCTGCTGCACATGATCGCGACCACCCGACCGACCGGAATGATCGGCGTGGTGATGCCCCACGGCGTGCTCTTCCGAGGAGGCGCGGAGGCGATCATCCGAACCAACATCGTCAAGGCCGATCTTTTCGAGGCGATCATCGGCCTGGCGCCGAACCTGTTCTACGGCGCCAGCATCCCGGTCGCGATCTGCGTGCTGAACAAGGCCAAGCTGGCCGAGCGCCGAGGAAAGATACTCTTCGTCGACGCGGCCCAGGAGGGCTACTTTCGGGCCGGCAAAGCCAAGAACTACCTGGAGGCCGAGCACATCCGGAAGATCGTCGAGGCCTACCGAGCCTTCGCCGACGCGCCGCGCTTCGCCCACGTGGCCGACCTTGCCGAGGTCGAAGCGAACGACTTCAACCTGAACATCAGCCGCTACGTGGACACGACCGTGGAAGAAAAGCCGATCGACGTTCGCGAGGCGCTGGCGCGGCTGCGCGAGCTGGAGCGCGAGCGCGACGCCGCGGTGGCGAAGATGAACGAATTGCTGGCCGAGTTGGGCTATGCCGAAGGTCAGTGACGCTATTCGGCTGATCGAGGACGACGGATGGGCGCTGGTGCGCGTGGCGGGAAGCCACCGACAGTACAAGCATCCGGCAAAGCGTGGTACAGTGACCATTGCTGGTCGCCCGAGTAAGGATCTTGCGCCGGGAACCTGGAACAGCATCATAAAGCAAGCAGGCCTGAAGGGGGAGAAGCAACCGTGAAATACGTCGTCGTATACGAGCGGACCCCGGACGGATGGTCAGCGTACGTGCCGGATCTGCCCGGCTGTGTCGCGGCCGGGGATACCAAAGATGAAATCGAGCGACTGATTCGTGAAGCGATCCTGCTGCACATCGAATCCCTCCGCGAAGAGAACGAGCCGGTGCCGGAGCCGGTGACCTGGACCGGATTGGTGGAAGTGCCGGCCAGCTAGAGATAGGGAAGCGGTTTCTGATGAAATATGCCGTGGTCTGCGAAAAGGCGCCGCACAATTACGCGGCGTACGTCGCGGATCTACCCGGCTGCGTGGCGACCGGCGCGACCCTGGAAGACGCGAGGCGCAACATCCGAGAGGCCATCGCTTTCCATCTCGAGGGGCTCTGTCTGGAACAGCAACCGATTCCGGAGCCGCGCACCTGGAGTGAACTGGTCGAGGCATAAGGAGGTCAATCGGCAATGAAAGTGACCCAGGCGATCGCCGAGGTTGGCGAGGACCGGGATGCTCCATCTGCGTCTGCCAGAGGACACACCGACGGGGCCGTTCCACGTGCCGGTGGTGATCGAGCCGGGCACGCGATCACCGCAGCGGCACGGCGTGCCGCGGCTCGGGCCGGGCGGGGAGCCCTAAAGGGAGTGGGAATCTCAGTCGACGTTTTCCTCACCGAGCGCCGTGGTGCGCTGGGTTACGGTAGAGACGGGTACACCAGCAGAGGTTTGAGGCAGCTTGTATGGCAACTGTGAAACCAGGAGGCCACGCTAGGGAATGCCTGCGCTGCATCCGGGTCTTGACAAATTCCCGAACGCGGTGCATGATCTTGGCAGCAATAGTCGCTGACGTCCGCGTCCTCCGGGTTTGCGCACGCCAGTTGGGTATTCATATTAGCTAAGGCGGGGCATTATGTGCCCTGCCTTTTTTGTTTTGGTGGAGGTGGAGATTGGCAAGACTGGCGATCTTCCTTGACGGGGCGTACATCGATTATTTGTTGAGAGACCAGTTCGACAACGTCCGTATCGACTACAACTTGCTCAGTCAGGCGATTACCAGAACGATCGCGGAACGAACGATCGGTGGAGTCGACCTGCTGAGAACCTATTACTACCATTGCCTTCCGTATCAAAGCAACCCGCCGACTCAAACCGAGTCTGAACGCTATGGTCGGATGCGCGGCTTTGTTGCCAGTCTGGAACGCATTCCGCGATTCCAGGTCCGTCTTGGACGGCTGGCATATCGGGGCAATTCGGCTGACGGGCGCCCCATTCTCGAGCAAAAGCGTGTCGACATGATGTTGGGCGTCGACCTCGCTTTGCTCACGGCCAAACAGCAGATTACCCACGCCGCCCTGGTAGCGGGTGATAGCGACTTCCTCCCGGCGATCGAGGCGGCCAAGCCGGAGGGGGTTCTCCTGTGGCTACTGCACGGTCCAGAGCCACACACCGAACTGTGGGAGGCCGCGGAC
>JAJPKB010000253.1 GCA_021323915.1 Chloroflexota bacterium
CGGATCTCATTTTGCCCCTCACCGCCGTGGCCGCCGGATATTCGCCTGCGCCGCGCTCAGGATTCCCAGCGGGACGAGCCAGGGACCGGCGCTCACGCCGTCCAGGCCGATGTCGTGGAACAGGTTGACCGACGGTGGATCGCCACCGACGTCGCCCGCCGAGAAGATGAAGATGCCCGGATTCACTTTCTTCGCCCGCTCGACCGATTCGGCGATGAACGAGCCGACGATCCGATCGATCGATCGGAACGGGTCGCCGCCGAGGATGCCGAGGCTCTCGTACTGGCCGATGAAGCGCGCGGTGTCGTCGCGGCTGACCGCCAGCACCGTCTGACTGAGGTCGTTCACGCCCAGCGAGAAGAACTGGATGTCCGAGGCGAACTCGTCGGCGGTTCGGACCGCGGCCGGCGTCTCCACCATCACGCCGACGTCGTACGGAATCTCGACGCCGACCTCGGCGAAGGTCGCCGTCGCGGCGCGGCGGATCGTATCGGCGACGAGGCCGATTTCGGTCCGGTTGATGACCAGCGGAATCTGGATCTCCGGGCGAACCGCGATTCCCTCGCGCATCGCCCGGGCCGCGGCGCGCAGCGTCGCCCGCACCTGCATCTCGGCGATGGCCGGCTCGACGACGAAGAGCCGGACGCCGCGATGGCCGAGCATCGGGTTCGTCTCTGCCCGGGCGGCCGACCGCGAGCGGATCTCGTCCGGGGAGACGCCGAGAAACTCGGCGATCCGGCCGGTTTCTTCAACGCTGCGCGGCAGGAACTCGTTCGGAACCGGATCGTACAGACGGATGGTCGCTGGCTTCCCCTGGAGGAGCCGGAAGATCTGGTAGATCTCCTCTTCCATCGGCGGCTCGAGGACCGCCAGCGCCTTCGCCGTCTCCTCGTGCGAGAGGGCGAGGATCAGCGCGCTGAACGCGATCCGGCGCTCGGCCGGCTCGATCACCGCGTGCTCGGTGCGGGCGAGGCCGATGCCTTCCGCGCCGAGCTTCAGCGCGACGGCGAGGTCCTTGGGGGTCTCGGCGTTGGCCCGAATCTGCATCGCCTTCGCCGCGCTGGCCCATTCCAGCAGACGATTGAAGCGACGGTACAGATCCTCGCCCTCGGCGTCGACCGGCTGGCCGGCCACTTTCTGCTTGATCGGCGAATTAACCACCGGTAACGCTCCGAGGTATACCGTCCCGGTTGTTCCGTTCACCGAGATGATCTCGCCCTCGGCGACCGGACGTTCGCCGAATGTCACCACGCCGCTCGCCTCGTCGACGGCGACCTCGCTCGCGCCGACGACCGCCGGCTTGCCGATTCCCCGGGCGACGATGGCGGCGTGGGAGACGATGCCGCCCCGCGCGGTGAGGACGCCCTGGGAGCTGTGCAGCCCTCCGACATCCTCCGGCGACGTCTCGGGGCGGACGAGAATCACCCGCTCGCCGCGGTGGCTCAGCTCCTCGGCGCGCTCCGACGAGACCACCAGCTTCCCGCTCGCGGCGCCGGCCGAGGCGGCGATTCCTCTGGTCAACAGCTTTCCGGCCGCCTGGGCCGCGGCCTCGGCGCGTGGATCGAAGATCGGCGCGAGCAGCTCGCTCAATCCCTTCGGATCGCCGAACAGAACGACCGCCTCGCGCTCGTTCACCAGGCCCTCGTCGACGAGGTCGGTCGCGATGCGCAGCGCGGCGCGACCGCTCCGACCGCCGAGGCGGCGCGTCTGGAGGAGCCAGAGCGCGCCGCGCTCGATCGTGAACTCGAGGTCGAGTGCATCTCGGAAGTGGTTCTCCAGGGCGTCGGCGATGGCGACGAGCCGCCGGTGGGCGCCGCGCAGCGACGGGTTGGCCGCGCTCGCCAGCTCGTCGAGCTTCTGGCCGGTGCGCACGCCCCGAACGACGTCCTCACCCTGGGCGCGGGTGAGGAACTCGCCGTTCAGCACGTTTTCGCCGGTCAGGGGATCGCGCGTAAACACGACGCCGGTCGCTGAATCGTCGCCCAGGTTGCCAAAGACCATCGTGACAACGTTCACCGCCGAGATGACCGTTGGCGGGATGCCGTGGATCTGCCGGTAGGTCACCGCGCGCTCGCTGTAGCTCGAATCGAAAACCGCGGTGATCGCCGCGAAAAGCTGCTCGCGGGGATCCTCTGGGAAAGCCCGTCCGGCGATCCGCTGGACCGTCGCTTTGTACGCCTCGACCAGCCGCCGGGCCGCGTCGGCGGACGGTACCCCCTCGGCCGGCAACCCGTGCTCGGCGAGGATGCGCTCGCGGAGCGGTCGAAGGTGCTCGACCCGGTTGATCCCCAGGACGACCTCGGCGTACATCTCGACGAAGCGCTGGTAAGCATCCCAGGCGAAGGTCGAGTCTCCGGTCTGGGCGGCCAGGGCCTCAACGATCCGGTCGTTGAGACCGAGGTTCAGAATCGTGTCCATCATGCCCGGCATCGAGACCGCCGCCCCGGAGCGAACCGAGACGAGCAGCGGGCGCGCCGGATCGCCGAGCTTCTTGCCGGTCATGGCTTCGAGGCGCGCCTGGGCGGCGTCGACCGCCGCTACCAGATCCTCGGGAAGCCGCTTGCCGTTGTCGAAGTAGCGGCGCGCCTGTTGGGTGGTGATAGTGTATCCCGGGGGGACCGGAATCGACGCGCGTTGACCGCTGACCGGATCGTCGTAGTCGATCGTCGCCATCTCGGCGAGGCCGGCGCCCTTGCCGCCAAGCAGCTGGCGGCGAGCCTCGGCGTCGGCGATCGCCGCACCGTCGGCCACGCCGGGGCCGAAGAAGTGAATCGGGGGGAAGGCTGGCCTCACCCCCTGCCCCTCTCCATCTTCGATGGAGAGGGGAGTCGATTCGAGGTGAGGCAGGCGCGGCGGGTAGTACCGGCGGAGCGCGGCGCGCTGGCGGCTCAGGCCGAGGGCCCGGGCGACGATCGTCGTCGCGGCGTCGAGGCCGGCGACGGTGTTGGGAACGAGGCCGTCACGGTTCAGCGCCGCCACGAGGTTGTTCGGCTTGACGTTGTAGAGGTGCGGAGTGAAGAAGACGACGATCACGTCGGCGGCGTCCTGCACCACCATGCACGGCTGAACGTAGAGATTGCGGATGCCGATACGCTGGTGGAGCGTCGCCAGGAACCGCGTGCTGTTGATTCGGTCCCCCGGGAAATCGATCAGCTGAACGTTCTCGATGCCCGATCGAGCGATCGCCGCCTTGATCGCCCCGGCGTCGAGCGGTCCACCGTTGAGCCGTCCGCGTAGCTGGACGAGCCCGACGTGGAACTCGGTGCCGGCCTGGCCGGTCGCGTGGGTCGAGATCGCCCACTCCGGCTCCGATCCGCTCGCCTTCACCTCGCGGGCGAATATCTGGCCGAGGCGCTCGCGCGTCACCGGGTCGCGCACCGCGTCGAAGAAGAGCTTCGAGTCTTCCCAGTGGTGGTAGTTGAACTCGAAGGCCATCCCCTGATAGTTGATCGTCTGCTTGCCCTCGCCGACGAACGGGTCGCACGTCTTGCGGTTCGTCAGGACGCGCACCGACATGTCGCTCAGACCGGGGATGGCGATCAGGCGGAGCAGGACGCTGGTGATGTTCGTGGTGTTGCACGACACGCACATGATGCTCTTGCGCCGGTCGCCGGTTTCCTCGTAGTGGCTTCCCGGATCGACCCGACTGGTGCGGAACGCGTCGTGGACGAAGATTCGCCCTGCCGCGACTGTCTCCGGCGTGTTGTAGCCGTTGTAAATGGTCGGAATGCCCCGCGCCTCGTACTCGCCGAACAGCAGGTCGCGGTAGATCTCGCTGTTCTTGGTCGACTTTCCGGTGCCCGGATGGCGCGAGGAGCCGAAGAGACCGTCCAGGATGTGGCGAACCCGGGCCTTGACCGGCTTCCCGCGCTCGGTCTGGCCGACGACCAGTCCGTCGTCCAGCAGGTCGCGGACCTTGCCGGCGAGCGGAAGCCGGTGCCGGGTGTACTCTTCTCGCTGCTTCGTCTGAACGATCCGCCGGCCATCCTGGGCGATCGTTTCGTCGAGCTCGTAGAGGGGAATTCCATTTTCCAGGGCGTGGCGGGCGCGCTCGTTCGGCGAGCGATTCCACCCGACGACCCGGTAGCCGAGCCGTCGCTCGAGCACGCCGACATCGCCCGCGATGTTCCCGAAGCCGCAGACCAGCTGCACCGTCGTCGGCATGGCGATCAGGGGCGCGTCGTCGTCGCCCGCGACGGTGACGGTCACACTCGAAGGCTCATCCGCTGGGTCGTCCCGGCGGAAGATGTCGACCTGGACCAGACGATCGGCCTCCGGAACGCGCTCGCTCCCCAGGCGCAGGCGTGTGCCGGCGAGCGGACCGAGCTGGAACGGCGCCCGGGCGAGACCGGAGATCTCGGGGTCCGCGACGTAGGCGGCGTTGGCGAGAAAGCGCCTGATCTCGCGCTGGCGCTCGTCGAAAACCTGGACGATTGCGTGGTTCCGGGTGGCGTAGGATCGCAGGTGATCGAGAAGAACGCAGCAATAGGCGGCCCGCTGCCGGGCGTCGCTCCAATCCACGGTGCGTGATGGGCGCGTCGTGAGGGTGTGGCCGACGTCGGAGACCGTCACATCGAGCAGAGATTCCGATACCAGGTCGGAGATGTCGGGCGCGTCGTCGGCGCGCTCGTCGACCAGCGCGGCTCGGGAAGCGCGAAGGGCGCGAGGACGATTCTCCGATCCGCGCGCCGGGAAGGTATCGGCCAGGCGCGCGTCGATGCGCGGCAGGTCGACCGCCTCTTCCGCCAGGCGCTTGATCAGCGGCGCGTCGGTACCGGCGAGGCCGGTCAGCGCGAGCGCCGCCTCGAGGCGATTGAGGTAGCCTCCGGATCCCTGGGGCACCAGGAGAATGACCTTGAAGGCGCGGTCGCTGAGCGGCAAGACGACACCGGTCGCCCGGTAGTGATGGATCTTCCCCAGTTTCTGAAAGGCGACGTTCTGGAGTTGAACGCCGTCCAGGGCGAGGATCTGCTCGCGCTCCAGCCCGAGATCGTCGAAATGCAGCAGACGGACGTCGCCGGACCGGGCGAGGATCTCGCGGTAGGCACTCGCGCGGATCGGCGCGCCATCGGCACCGGCCGCCCGAATCTCGACGTCGAGCACGCTGTGAACGTTCCAGGGGCCGAACCGCTCGTGAATGGCGAGCGCGTGCGTGCGCTCACGCCGAAGCTCATGATCTTCGATCGGTCGCAGGCGGTCCTTGAGGTGCGGATCGAGATCTTCGAGCGACGCCAGGAAGCGACGCTCGGCGCCCCGGGCGACTTTGATCGCGACGTCGTCGGGGGAGTGGCGATTCCGCGCGCCGTACGGGACGGTGGTCGGAAGGAGCACGTCGACGTTGATCTCGACGGTCCCGTCGCCGGCGCCGAGGCCGTTGGTCGCGCTGGATCGGCCAGCGAGCACCGGGACGATCGCGCTCGCCAGCGCGGATTCGGTCGGCGTGAGAAAGCGGAATCGCGCCCGAGAGGTCGCCGCGCCGTCGAGCAGGACGCCGCTCAGGAATCGACGGGCCGGGGCGTCGAAGAGCGTCGCCTCGGCCGGTCGGTCCTTGAACAGCACCGGACAACCGAATCGCTCCTGAACGGCTGCCACGGCGGCCCGATTGGCGGCCTCCAGCGCCTTCGCCTCGGACTCCAGGCCCTGGTCGGCGTCGAGCACGCTGTCGGAGCAGTAGCCCTCGACGATCAGCGTCACCGGCGCGCCGGTCGCCAGCGCATCCACGAGGCCGGTCGAGTCTCGCGCGTCCAGCACGGCGAAGCCGCGCTCGGTCAGCTCGTCGATCCGGTCCCGTCGCGCGACCGCCCCCTGCTCGGCGACGACCACGTCCAGGCCGAGGGCGCGGAGATAGCCGGCCAGCTCGGTCGTCGTCTCGTCGAGGCCGACCACGAGCGCGGTCTGGTGGGGCGCGACCCGAATCACGCGCCGGTGACAGGGAGACTCGGCGCCCGGGAACGACAGCAGGATCGGGTGCCCGCCATCGGACCGGTCGAGCCTGACCTGATACCGGTCCGGCTTGTAGGTTTCGGCCGCGCCAAGGTGAGCGATCTCGCCGGCCAGCGAGCCGAGCAAGAACCGGCCTCGAACGATCGGAGCGTCTCGAGTTGGCGGCGACGCCAGCTGATCGGCGACCGGATCGAGCAATCGCTCGGGGATCGGATCGTCGATGTCGAGCAGGTGGCCGCTCTCGGCGACCTGACGCACCGCGTACTCCAGCACGGCGGCCGCGTATGCTTCGCCGTCGGGTCCATCGGCCGGCGCGGCGCGCAGGGTCGCCTCGCGGGTGTTCAACCGAAGCGTCGCGACCTGTTTGCCGTCGCGGCTCAGGGCGAGGTATTCGTCCCCATCCACCGGTTGCTCACCGAAAAGGCGCGCGAGGAGATAGCTCGACGCCACCGGCGTGACCCTGAGCGTGGACCCCGCGTGCGACTGGTCGCGTCCGGTCGATTCGTCTCTCATCTGACTGCTCCGCCCTTGTTCTCGGTCAATCCATCGTCGAGGGGTTGAGACGCCTCCAACCCCGCCCCGGGAAAAGGAATTTCGTGGAGGACACCCCCACGCCCCCGCTTTGACGGACAACTTAGCGCTTCCCGGGCCGTCGCTACGTTCAAAACCTGGTACCGGAAGGTTACAGCTCGATGTCGTAGGTCAGGCCGAGCGACTCGGCTTCGCGCTTGATTTCGCCGCGCACGAAAGCATCGAGCGGCAGGCCATTCCGCAGGCGGTCTTGCTTCAGGTTGTACTCGATCTCCCCGGGGAAGAAGATGCCCTTGGAACCGGGCGCGAGCGCCGACCCCTTGATCTGCTGGATCAGCTCTTCCATGCGCGATTTGAAATCGTCGAGCGGGATGAAGTGGGCGATGTCCAGCGCTTGAAACAGCTGCGCCGATCCCTTCGAGCCCAGGCCCCGACCGAAGCGCCCACCCGAGAGGACCCCCGCCATGATGTCCAGCATAACCGACAGGCCGTAACCCTTCGGCCCGCCGAGGGGGAGGATCCCGCCCTCCATACCCTTCTGGGGATCATCGGTCGGGTTGCCGTCCTTGTCGACCGCCCAGCCCAGCGGAATCTTCTCGCCGCGCTCCTGCGCCATGCCGAGCTTCGAGCCGGCGACGACGCTGGTTGCCATGTCGAGGTTGAACGACCAGGGGCGGGCGGTGGGCGCGGCCCAGGACAGCGGGTTCAGTCCGACGACCTTTTCTCGGCCGCCCGGTGGGACCATGACGATACCGGCGTTCGTCGTCGTGTAGCCGAGGCAGCCAGCGTCGGCGGCCATCTGCGTGTAATAGGCGAGCGCGCCGATGTGCTGGCTGTTCCGCAAGGAGACGACGCCGACCCCGTGCTCCCTGGCCTTACCGATCGCGGTTTTCATCGCCCGCGCGGCGAGGACGTGACCGAGCCCGCCGTCCCCGTCGAGCAGGCAGGTCGCGCCGTCGTCGCGAACCGTCCGGAGAACCGGCTGGAGGTTCACGCCGCCTCGGCGGATGTTCCGCGCGTACACCGACAGGTAGCGGCAGCCGTGTGAGTTGACCCCGCGGAGGTCCGCGTCGACCAGCGCGTTCCCTAGCAGATTGGCATCTTCGGTCGGGACGCCCAGCCCGGCGTATATGGCCGCGACCAGCTTCTCCAGCTTTGCCGCGTCGACCTTCTTGAATTGCTCGTCGCCCGCCATTGCATTCCTCCCGTGATCTATCTGTGATGGGAAAACGGCCCGATCGGCCAGCTTCCTCGCCGAGCTCCCAAGGGCAGCGCCGCGAGCGCGGCGCACAGGTGCTTGTACCATCAACCGCGGTTGCTTGTCAACGCTTCCCGACAACTCGGGACCTGCGGTAAGCCCCACTCAATCTTCTGGATAATATTTTGACACTCTGTTCTGGTCATTCTATACTCGGACGTGTGAGGGGGTGATAAGGCGAGGGCGAGGCAAGACCGATAACGCAGCGGTACCTCCATTATTAGTATCTCGTGTACTTTCCTTGAGAGCGTCTCCTCTGGGATGTGGTAGGGTGAGTCACGACCAACCAGGCTCTCTGGTCGTGGGCTAGAAGGGGCCGAACGTGCCGAACGACGCGGTTCTGGTCGTCGAGGATGACGACGAAATCTGTGAGCTGTACGCCTCGATGTTCGAAGCAGTGGGGTTATCGGTCTGCTGTGTGACGTCGCAAGCCGAGGCGGTTGCCCACCGGAGCCGTCCGTCCTGTGTCGTCCTCGATTGGGAGCTGCCCGACGGGTGCGGTCGGGACGTCGCCCGGGCGTTACACCGCCGATGGGGCGCGTCCCTGCCGATCATTCTCGTGACGGGCGCACCATTACGAGGCGAAGACGTGGCTGGCGCCGACGTGACGCGTTGCTTGAGCAAGCCTTTCGAGGCCGACGAGGTGATCGAGGCGGTTCGCGGCGCGGTGAGCGGTCCGCGTGTGCGCCATCAAAAGATCAGCCGACCGTCGTCGCCCCTGTTGCGAGCAGTTTGATCGCTTGATCGACGCGCCTGAGCGTCTTTTCGGGGCCCAGCACTTCCATCGTCTGAAAGAGCGGTGGTGCGACGGTCCGCCCGGTCAGCGCGACGCGCAGGATGCCGAAGAGCTGGCCGGCTTTGACCTGCATCTCGTCGGCAAGGGCGCGGAATCCGACCTCGAGCGCCTCCGCTCCGAACCGTTCCGGCGGCCCGATGAATTGCAGGAGCCGGGCGCGCGCCCGGCTCAGCGCGTCGAGCGTCTGCTCGCGAGTCCATCCCTTCGCCATGAGTTGGGCCGGATCGTAGACCAGGTCGTCGCGGAAGAAGAAGTCGGTCAACGCGGGCGCGTCGCAGAGCGTCTTGATCCGCTCCTGGATCAACGGGACCAGTCGGCGGATCAGGGCGAGCTTCTCCGGCGGGATTGGCTGCCCCGGCACGAGCCCGGCCTCCTGGTAGAAGGGCACCAGGCGCTGGGCGAGATCGTCCGGGTCTAGCTGGCGAATGTCGTATCCGTTCAGCCAGTCGAGCTTCTCCGGATTGTAGATGGCCGGCGTCGAGCCAACACGTTCGAGGGTGAACTGGCGGATCAGCTCATCGCGGCTCAACACCTCGGACTTGTCCTCCGGCGCCCAGCCCATCAGCGCCAGGAAGTTGACCACCGCCTCGGGAAGATATCCCTTGGCCCGCAGGTCGAGAATGTCCGGCGCGCCGCGGCGCTTGCTCAGCTTCGCGCGGTTCATCGTCAAAAGAATCGGGAAGTGCCCGAATCGCGGAGGCTCCCAGCCGAGGAACGCGTAGAGCAGGATATGCTTGGGCGTGCTGCTGATCCACTCGTCACCGCGCAGGACGTCGGTGATCTCCATCAGGTGATCGTCGACGACGTTGGCCAGGTGATAGGTCGGCCAGCCGTCGGACTTGATCAGCACCTGATCGTCGATCAGCTCGTTCTTGAAGGTGATCTCTCCCCGAAAGATGTCGTGGAATGACGTCTCGCCAGTTTCCGGCACCGCGAGGCGCACCACGGACGGCTCGCCATCCCGCGCGCGCTTTTCCTGCTCGGCCGGGCTGAGGTAGCGGCAGAAGCGATCATAGCGCGGTGGCTCCTTGCGAGCTTCCTGCGCCGCGCGCAGCTCGGCCAGCCGCTCCTGCGAGCAGAAGCAGCGGTAGGCGTGCCCGCTGGCGATCAGCTGATCGGCGTAGCCGCGGTAGATCGGCAGGCGCTCGGACTGGAAGTAAGGACCGAACGGTCCTCCGACCTCGGGCCCCTCGTCCCACTGCAAGCCGAGCCAGCGCAAGCTTTCGTAGATCGCTTCCAGCGAGCCCGACACGATCCGATCCTGATCGGTGTCTTCGATGCGCAGCAGGAACGTGCCGTCGGCGTGGCGGGCGTAGAGCCAATTGAACAGCGCAGTGTGGATGTTGCCGACGTGGGGGAAGCCGGTCGGGCTCGGCGCGTACCGGACCCGCGGCCGACGGGATTCTACCATCTCTGTTTTCACCAGTATTCTCTCGTATCACCCCATGATAGCACGCCGGTCGGGGCTCCTCCGGGAGAGCCGGCGGGTCTGGTACACTATAGTCCGTCAAGGCCGGGGCGCGGGGTTTCCCCACGAAATCTCGGTTTCCGGCGCGGCGGGGTTGGAGGGGCGGTGACCCCTCGAAAAGGGATTGACCGAGCACCTGTGTCCGAACGAGGAGGCGAGTGGCCATGGCGATCGAGCAGAAGGCCCGATTGATGACCGCCGAGGAGCTTTCGCGCTTCACCGGAGACCTGGCCAGGCGGTACGAACTAGTCGACGGAGAGTTGATCGAGATGTCGCCACCGGGTGGGGAGCACGGAGAGATTACGTTCGAGATTGGTGGGGTTATTCGGGACTTCGTGCGCCCGCGCCACCTGGGAAAGTTGTACGCTGCCGAAACCGGCTTCCTCATCCAGCAGTCCCCGGATAAAGTGCGCGCGCCGGACGTCGCGTTCGTGTCGCGCGCGCGTCTACCGGAGGGGACCAGCCCGCCCGGTTACGTTCCGCTCGCGCCGGATTTTGTCGTCGAAGTCGTCTCCCCGAGCGATTCCGCGCAGGACGTTCAGGCGAGGGTCGACGACTGGCTGAAGGCCGGCACGCAGGTCGTCTGGACCGTCTACCCCGGGATTCGAACCGTCCTGGTCTTCCGTGGACTCGAACAGATCGAGCGAAAGTCGGTCGACGACGATCTTGACGCCGAGCCGGTGCTGCCCGGATTTCGATGCAAGGCGCGAGACTTATTCCCCGAAGGGTAACTGTGCTATCCTCTCACCATCAAAACGGCTAGAAATGCGGAGGCGAACCGATGGATCTACGTGGTAAGGCGGCGCTGGTGACCGGTGGCGGCACCGGGCTCGGTAAGGTCATTAGCCTGGCATTCGCGCGCGAAGGAATGGACGTCGCGATCAATTACACCCGGTCTGAGAAGGAGGCGACCGAGACGGTGGGCGAGCTACGCGCGCTCGGCGTGCGCGCGATCGCTGTTCGTGCCGACGTCTCGAAAGCGGCCGAGGTCAAAGAGATGGTCGATCGAGTCGCCAATGAATTCGGGCGAATCGACGTTCTGATGAATAACGCTGGCACCACCGTGTTCGTGCCCTTCCAGGATCTCGAGGGCGTATCGGAGGACGACTGGGACCGGATCATGGCGGTGAACGTCAAGGGAACCTGGCTCTGCGCGAAGGCAGTGGCTCCGATCATGAAGCGGCAGGGCGCCGGGCGCATCATCCAGACGACCTCGACCGCCGGGTTGCGCGCCGGTGGCAGCTCGCTGCCCTATTCGGTGTCGAAGGCAGCCGGCGGAATGCTGACCCGCGGTCTGGCGCTCGCGCTCGCGCCCGAGATCACCGTGAACGCGATCGCCCCCGGGCTGATCGACACGCGGTGGGGCCGCGCCTGGGGCAACAAGGATATCGAGAACGCCATCGCCGAATCCCCGTTGCGTCGCCTGCCAACCCTCGAGGATTGCGCGGCGGCCGTGGTGATGCTGGCGAAGAATGATTCGATCACCGGCCAGACAATCGCCGTCGCCACCGGCCGCTTCATGTATTAGTCGCGGCCTTCCGGCCAGCCGCCTCCTCGGGGTAGGTCCATGCGTTCCCCGCGTCGTCCGATCCGTCCGATCGACCGTGTTCGACGGCGATGGTGGTTTCTGGTGCCGCCGCTGTTGGTGATACTCGCGGTGATTCTCGCGGCGGCGCTGGTGCTTCTCCTCGCCCGGTAAACGGGCCTCACCCCGCGGCGTCTTCTCCCCAGCTCTCGATGCTGGAGCGATAGACCACGATCACCGAGTCGTCCGGTTGGCGGAGGGCAACGGCGTGTCGGTCGCGCCACGCCACCTGGCCAGACACCCGCGTCTCGCCAGCCAGGCGAAGCTGGACCGGCGCGGCCTCCTTCTCGCGCGTCCCCAGGTAGGTCGTCAGCTCGGAGCGCGGCTGCCGCTGCGCCCGCCGAAGGTCGTCCACCGGAACGCCGAAGTACTCGGCCAGGCGATTGATTTCATCCGGACTCAGGTTCGGCACGGTGTAGGTGCGTTCGGCGCGCACCAGGTGAAGGGTCGGAATCCCGATCGCCTCGGCAACGTCGGAGTAGAAGATTCCTCCCTTGCGGGCGCGGAGAAGCATCAGCAGGTCACTCAGCGTCATCGATCGGTCCCTGGGTCCGATAGTAGGCGATCGCCAGCTTGCGTACGTAGATCTCGGCTCCGGAGTCGGCCTCTCGGATGCGAATCACGTACGGCGTGAAATCCTCGACCGCTCCCCGGACTCTTTCGCCGTTGATGAGCTGGACGTCGATCGTGGCGTGGTGTTCGCGCAGCTTTCCGAGGTATTCGCTTTCCTGGTCGGGCCCCTCGGCGATCTTGGGCTGCCAGGTGCCGGATTCTTCCATCTCCTTGCGCAGAGTAGCGATCGCCGTGCGCGCGCCGAGGTGATCGAGCTTCTCCAATGGCCCGCCGACGCGCTCGGTCAGCCCGGCCTCGTCGAGCCCCATGCGGCGGGCAAGGCTACGGATCTGGTCGATCTGCCCGGCCGAGGCCGGACCAGGTGGCCGTGGCGCTGGCGCTTCGCGTGGCGGCCGCGGCGGACGTGGGGCCGTCGGGCGAGCGGCACCTGAGCGCGCGGGTGCTGCCCGCGGAGGCTCGGACTCGGGACGAACGCTCGGACGTGGCTGGGGAGCAGTGTCGGCGGGGGGCGCCACGGCCACCGATGCGCGGACCGGCGCCGGTTCGGCAGCTCGAGGCGGTGGCGCCGGCGGTGGTGTGCCGGGCTGTAAGATCTCCGCTGTCGACGCGTACAGCACGCGGGAAAGCTTCCGCAGGTCGTCCGGCGCGATCGGCCGCTCGCCGGACTCGTAGGCTTGAAGGGTTCGAATCGAGATGCTCGTCTTCCCGGCAAGCTGAGCGACGGTCATCCCCTTCTTTTCGCGAATCATGTATAGACTGTTGTATGGCATAGGGAACCCCTCCTCAGGTGGGTTGGATCAGGCGTGCGATCGCGTTCGCGAGATCGGCCGGCCGATGGAGCGGTATGTCGTGGATCGTTTCACGCATCCAGAGGATCCGCGCACGCGGCAACCGCTGCTCCGCCAGAGCCATCGCCCGTCGCTTCCACCGTAACCGGTCGGGGTCGGCACCAGGATTAGGGGGTTCGGCAGCAACGACCAGGGTAGGACAGACGACCTTATCGTAAATGTGGGATGGACGGTGCTCCCACAGGGCGCGCGCGATCATCATGTGTCGCTCGCGCGTGAGGTGCGGTCGGACGATGCCGCGCGCATCGATCCACACGTTACCGAGGATCGCGTCGCGGATCTCATCGCTATAGATCGGACCGAGACGATTCCGCATGCGTTCGACAAATGCCGGCAGAGGCATACTGATGTCCGGCGGCGCCATTTGCTTTTCGGCAACGTCCCAGGTCAACCCCTCGCGTAGCTGCATCTCGATGAATCCGCCGTCAACCATCGCGAGATGGGAGACCTGATCGCGGTACGTCACCGCGTACTGGAGGACAAGGTTTCCGCCCCAGGAGTGACCGACGAGCGTTGGCTGCTCCAGACCGAGCGCCTCGATCAAGCCGCGCAGGTCGGCCACGAACGTGGGAAGATCGTAACCGACATCTGGCTTGTCGCTCTGGCCGTGGCCACGCTGATCGACGGCGATGACCTGAAACCGAGGCGCGAGCAACGGCGCCACCAGGTCCCAGATGTGCGACGAAGATGCCAATCCGTGCATGAGGACGATCGGGGGGCCGTTCTCCGACCACACCCGCGCGTGGAGGGCGAGGCCGCCAACCTGGATCACCCGGTCGTCAGGCGAGATCGTTGCGCTCATCTTATTGATATCCTAACGCCGGGTAGACTTTGGCCCGCCTATTCCTGCGGTGGCTTCTCTCCACCGTTGTCCGGGTGCTCGTCGTTCAGAAGCTCGCGCCATTGCTCAAGGCGACGGGCGACGTCGGACGATTCCACGTCGATCGATCCGTCGGCTAGGCGGAGGGTGTGAAGATCTTCCTGGTTGCGCATCTCCAGGATGAGGCCAAACACCTTGAGAAGAAGCGGGCGGCCAACTCGGTACCCTTCCGGATCGACGTAACTCCGCCGAACGTGATAATTGATCGCCCAGCACTCATCTTCGGACAGTGCGATCGGCAGGACTTCGGGCGGATACGAGTCGTTGCGGCGCGCTTCGAACTCTTTGATGACGGCGAATACCTTCAGGAGCAGCAGTCGGCCGACCGGTCTTCCTTCTTCCGTCCAGGTGTGACGAATCAGATCGTCGAGCGCCCAGGCTTCGGCGGATGTGATGTAGGTGGTGCGTTCGTTTCCCATGCGCAACGGCCTCCATGAGCCCGTGGATCATCCAACGAATGCCCGGGCACTACAGCGGAAAACCATTTCGGGCAATGCCCTGGCGTTGCCCCTGAGACACCACTAGTGCCCAGCCAGGGCGGGGGTTCGGGGGTGTCCCCCGAATTTCCCCCAACCGGGGCGGGGCGGCGGGGCACCAATGCCGAATAGGTGCCCTGATCCTGCACTAGATCTGACCAGGATGATAATTGAAGCACCGCGCCCATGTCAACTGGACGGCGCGGCCGCCGACGAAGGACCCTGGGAGCGCTCACGCCAGCGGTTCAAAATCGCCTCGAGCGGGGACCGGTCCCCGGTGCGGTACGCTTCGCGAAGCGCGCCCTCGTATTCGGCGACCAGCTGGGCGGCATCCCCCGCGTCGAGGGCCGACAGCCAGGGAAGCGCTTTGAGCCGGGCGAGCTCTTCCTCGTCGATCGGTTCCATCTTTGGGTTATCGGGAACCGGCGGCGAAGTGAAGGGCGTCGACCGCCGCCACCACGTCGTCCAGACTGTTGAAGCGATCGCCCTTCAGCCGGGTCAGGTCGCTGAAGATGTCGCTGGGCGTGTTGCAATTCCGCGCGTAGGCGAGGATCTCGGCCCGGGTGGCCGGGAATTTGGCCCCCCCGACGAAGTCGCGAACGCGGGTCAGGTAAACCCGGTGGGTGTAGGCATCCATGGTCTCAGTAAATCCTTCGCTGCATCCTCAAGTCAGGGCGAATGGTAGCAGCTTCCTGACGCCATTTCAAACCTCGTTTGGTAAACTCTCTCGTCTCTATCGATGATCCGCCTTGCTAGACCTTCGTGTCCAGTCCCACGCGCGGTTTCGGCCGTCAAGGAGCGAACGATCCGCGCGTCCCGGAGGGGTGAGGCATGCTTCACCCCTCCGGGACGCCAGCTTGGTCAAGCTGGGCCGGAACGGCTCTAGCCCTCAGCCGGCTGAAACGGATACCGACCGAACCGTTTGACGTACCAGCCGATCGGCGAGCTGGCGATCGTTTCGGCCATATCCGCGCGGGTGCGATGGCGCGCGGGCCAGTTCTCCTCGAAGGCCATCCGCAGGAGCAGGCGCGCGGTGGTCGCCGCCGACGCCTGGAGCGACTTCGGGGTGACCTTGTCGACGGTGTCGGCGGCGGTGTGGCCCCAGCCGCGTCCGACGAGGCGCGACGATTCGTCTCTGGCCCCCATGCTCGCGTTCGGCACGCCCGCCACGGCGAAGGGAAAATGGTCGGAATAGGCGCTCAGGCCGTCTTTCACCGGCACCTCGTAGCACATCCGGCGACCGACCTCCTGGAAGTAGGGAACGAGCTCGGGAAAGCCGCACAGGGTGAGGTTCTCGTTACCCGGTGCGCCGACCGCCGCGCTGTCCACGTTGAGCACAAACCGACAGCGGTCGAGGTCGCTCCTTGCCTGCTCGGCGTAATACCACGCTCCCAGGAGGCCGACTTCCTCGCAGGCGAAGAGGATGACGCGCACCGGCATCGGCAGATCGTCGGCGACCGTCGCGAGCGCCCGGGCCGCCTCCAGAACGATGACGGCGCCGGCGGCGTTGTCGAGCGCGCCCACCGCGATGTCGTGGGCGTCGTAGTGTCCCCCGGTGATCAGAAACGGCCCGTCGGGCGAGGCCGGCCCGACCTGTCCGATCACGTTGACGCTGGACGTCGGAGCGAAGCTTGCTTCGACGTGGATCTTCAGCCGCACCGGACCGTGGTCGAGCAGACGGACGATGTAATCCCCGCTCTCCTTCGGCAGCCCGAGTCCGGGAATCTCGGCTGGAAAGCCGGCCGCGAGCGCGCCGGTGATCGCCATCATGCCGGGGTTTTGATTGGCGAAGAGGAAGGCGACTGCCCCGGCGTCGATCGCGCGGGCGAATTTTTCCCGTCGGTGCGAGCTACGCTGGCCGGCCCCAGGGCTGGCCTCGGCGGCGCTCAGGACGATCTTTCCGGCGATCTGCCCCTCGAGCCGCTTGAAGTCTTCCTCCTCGCCCTGACCGACCCAGATCACCTCGCCTTCGAGGTCGGCGGGCGGAGTGTAGGGGAGCGAGATCGCGGCGACCTCGCGCGCGACCGGCGCGAGAACTTCAAGGTGCACCGGTCCCCGGGTCCATCCGTTGTGGCGAAACTCCTGGCCCTCGAGGTTCCGCAACCCGTATTGCCGCGCCCTGTCCATCAGGTAGCTCGCGGCGCGCCGCTCGCTGTCGGACCCCGCCCAACGGTTGCCGAGCCAGTCGCAGAGATAGACGAGGTTGTCGTAGGCCGCGCTCGACGTCCAGATCTCGCCGAGCACGGCCTTCTCGGCGCGGGCTAACCGGGTCGCATTCACACCGCTTTCGCTCACCATCCCTCCTGCTTACGGCCGTGGCTCATCCATGATCGCCTGGCACTGTTGCTGAACTTGCTGCAGGCCCTGCTGAAAGTCCACGTCGCCGTAGAAGAGCGGCTTGCTCGTGTTCTCCCACTTGTCTTCCAGCTCGGTGTAGCGAAGGTTGTACGGCATCGGGAACGGACCGGGCGTGTCGCTCATCCACTGCAGGGCGCGCCCGAAGATCGAGTTGATCTTGGTGATCTCCGGCGCCGACCAGACTGACTTGCGCGATCCGGGCTGATACTGGTACTTCACCACCGCCATGATCTGAGTGTCTTTCGACGTCTCGGCGACGACCAGGTCGTAGGCTTTGTCGGGTTGCTTGCTCTTGGAGAAGATCGACATGCACTCGACGAAGCCCTGGTAGCCACGGATGCCGGTCGGTCCCTTCGGAAAGAGCACCACGTCCCACTTGAACTTGTCGCCGACGGTCTGGCCCAGACCGAGAATCGAGTAAGTGCCGGCCGTCGAGGTCGCCAGCTTGCCAGACGGGAAGAGCTGCGCGGCCTGTTGGCCCGATTCCGCCTGGGTCGGGGTTGCCTGGTATTTCACCCGCAGGTCGACGGCCCAGTGCGCCGCGTCCACCGACTTCGGGTCGGTGCCGAAAGTAAACTTCTTGCCATCCGCGGACATGTCGTCGCCGCCGAAGGTTCGGGCCAGCGAGCAAAAGTCGTAGTAGGTGTTCGGGAAGTAGTTGGAGCCGTAAATCTTGTTCGCCTTGTCGGTCATCGTGGTGGCCAGCTTGACGTAGTCGTCGGTGGTCCAGTCGTCGGTCGGCATGGCCACGCCCTTCTTCTCCAACATGTCTTTGTTGAAGGCGATCAGCGCGGGGTTGCCCGGGTGCATCAAGTAGGGAAGACCGAAGAGCTTGCCTTCGAAGCTGGCCCCGGCGATGGCCGCGCTGAAGAAGTCGCTCATGCCGGGATCGTTCGCCTTAACGTAATCGTCGATCGCGCGGAACGCGCCCTTGGCGCACGAATAGGGAAACCACTTGATGCCGCTGAAATAGACGTCTTCCATCGTGCCGGTCGCGAGCTGCGCGAGCTGCTTCTTGGGAGCATCCGCGTAGTTGACCTCGTCGATCGTCAGCTTCACGTCGGTGTTCTTCGCCGCCCAGGTCTTCGCGGCTTCGCGCTGCCACTCGTCGGCGACACCCGCGTAGGTCGCGATGCTCAGGGCGATCGGGCCGCCGGAGGCGGCTGCCTGGCTCTTCGGCGCCTGGGTGGCGCTCACGCTCGCCGCCTGCGTCGTCGGCGCGGCGGATGAGGACGGGGATGCGCTGCTGGTCGATCCGCTCGTCGTCGAGGACGAGCCGCCGCCAACCGTGGGCGCGCCGCATGCGGCGAGCACCGGCACGGCGAGTCCAAGAACTCCCATGGTCTTCAGCAATCTTCGTCGCGATACCGCTAGGTCAGACACCGAACCACTCCTCCATATCTGCACTATCTACACTCGAGCTTGGTCGCACTACACGTCCGCGATGCTGCCGTCGGGGTAGCGGAGCGAGGGCCAGAGCTTGATTCCCTGGTACGGGTGTCGGGCGAGGTAATCCTCGTCGAGCTCGATGCCGAGGCCCGGTTTCGTCGGCATCTCGATCCGGCCGTTCACCGCCTTGAAGACGTCGCCCGCCTGACAGGCGTCGCGCGTCGGGGACTGCGCGTACTCCAGGATCAGGAAGTTTGGCATGCACGCGGCCGCGTGAACGCTCGCCGCGGTCGCGACCGGGCCATTCGGATTGTGCGGCGCGACCACGATGTTGTAGGTCTCGGCCATCGCCGCGATCTTCAGCGTTTCTTTGATCCCGCCGTCGTGGCAGATGTCGGGCTGAATCACGTCGATCAGCTGTCCTTCGATCAGCTCGCGGTATCCCCATTTGGTAAAGGCCCGCTCGCCGGTCGCCAGGTCCATGCTGAACCCCGCCGCCCGGACCGTCTTGAGCGATTGGACGTTATCCGGCGGCACCGGCTCTTCGTAAAAGAGCAGTTCGTAGGGCTCGAGGCTTTGCCGGCGCGGATGGCCACCGGCGGGCGAAGCCGGCCGTGCGCGTCACACATCAGCTCGACCTCGTCGCCGACCGCTTTGCGGAGTCCCTCGGCGCGCCGGGCCACGTCGCTCACCAGCTCGCGGTCGACAATCGGCGCTCCGCGGCGCATGCCCCCGACGCCGAACTTGAACGCGCGCCAGCCTTCTTCCATGAACTGGAGCGCGCGCTCCGGCTCACCGCAATGGGTGTAGCACGGCACGTAATCGCGCACCGCTCCGCCCAGCAGCTTATACACCGGCTGGCCGTACGCCTTGCCGGTGATATCCCAGAGGGCCTGCTCGATCGCGCTGAGGGCGCTGAGAATGGCGACGCCGCCGCGCCAAAATCCCTGGCGGTACATCCGCTGCCAGAGGAAGTCGACCCGTGTCGGATCCTCACCTACGATGAAGCCCTGGAGGTCGTTCACCGCCCCGACGACCGTCCCCTGCTTCATCTCCAGGGTGCCCTCACCCCAACCGTGGATCCCTTCGTCGGTCTGAACCTTGACGAAGACGTAATCACGGCCCGGGGATTCCAGAACGTACGTCTTGACTTCGACGACTTTCACGCGCGCTCCTCCAATTAGTCTACGGACGCGGCTCGTCCATGATCGTCTGACAGTCCTGCTGGACCTTCTGGAGCCCCTGCTCGAACGGCGTTTCGCCGTACCAGAGGGGATAGCTGACGTTCTCGAATTTGTCCTCGAGCTCCGAGAAACGCAGGTTGTAGGGCGTCGGGAACGGCCCTTTGTTCTTCCCGTCGGTCATCCAGTCGAGGGTGCGCTGGAAGATCGTATTGATCGCCTTTACCTGCGGATCAGACCAGACCGATTTCCGCGCGCTCGGCTGGTA
>JAJPKB010000011.1 GCA_021323915.1 Chloroflexota bacterium
AAACGCGGCGACGAACGTGTTCACTACCGGATAGACAACGAACACCGTGAACACCGCGAGGCTCGGTAGAAGCAGTAGATAAGCAGCCATCGCGTCCGCGACGTGTATCTGCGGCCCCACCCTCGGGACAGAACGCGCAAGCGCATCGCGCTGAGCCATGACGACCTCCGACAAGCCAAGTACCGGCAGAAACCAGGCGTGCAAGGAAGACCGATCGGCCGTGGTCGCCGATCGGTCTTCCTTGCACCACGGCGGTCTGGACTAGAGATGATGCGACTTGTCGATGGCGGTCGCTGCTTCCTGCATCGCGTCCTTCACCGATTTCTCGCCGAGGAGCGCCTTCGCGAGACCGCTTTGGACCGTCTTGTCATCGGCGGTCCCGCTGGCCGGCCAGGGCGTCTGGAAGACGTTGTACGCGTTCTCCAACTGTTGGAAGAAGAACTTGTCGTACTTTGTCTGGGCATACTGAGGATCGGTTCCCACGTCGCTGCGCTCGGGCACGACGCCGCGCTGCTTGGCGAAGTCGAGCCGATTCTGTTTGTTGTACATAAACTCCAGCAGCTGCGTCGCCGCCTCCTTCTGCTTCGACGCGCTGAACATCATCACCGCGTCGGGCCAGAAGACGTTCGCATGCTGCATGCCCGACTTCGCCACCGGGAGCGGAACGACGTCGAACGCGAGCTTGGGCGAATCGTGTTGGATGATCGTCGGGAACCACGAGCCGGTCTCGAGGATCGCAAGCTTTCCCGACAGAAACAGCGGCTGGAGATCCTCGTCGCGTCCGGCGTTGACCGGGCTGGGCTGGGTCACCTTCAACTTACGGTTGAGATCGACGAGAAACTGGACCGCGGCGACGCCGTGATCGTTCGCGACGAGCGATCGCTTATCGTCACCCCAACGCGAAAGGTTATTTCCCGCTCCGATCGCTCCGATCCAGGAGTACCACCAGTAGTCACCACCACCTGATGGTCCAGATACGCCGATCCCCATGCCGTAGACGCTCGGTGGCTTGTGAAGCTTCTGGGCGGCTTGCATCACGTCATCCCAGGTCTCCGGGGGCTTCAGTCCGGCCTGATCAAAGAGATCGGTGCGGTAAAACAGACCGCGTGGATCCAGGAAATAGGGCATGCCCATCAGCTTCCCGTTCACGCGCATCGCATCCAGCGCCGCTTTCACAAAGTTCTGTAGGAAGTCAGCCCCGAGATGGTTGTCGAGCGGCTCGACCACGTTCGCGGAGACGAATTCGAGAAGCCCACCTCCCGAATAGTTGGCGATGTCCGGCGGCTGGCCCGCGTTGATCTGCGTCAACAAGACCGTCTTTCCATCAGACCACTTCACGACCTGAACGTCGGCATGGATCCCCGACTGGCTCTGATTGAATGAGTCCATGAGCTTCTTGGTATCCGCTTCCATGCGGTCGTCGTAGTCCATCGCGATGAATCGAACGTTAGCGGTCTGACCGCTTGGCTGCGCCTGGGCCGCGGGTTTGGTCGGCGCGGCGGCCGGTAGACTCGTGGGCGAGGCTCCCGCGCTGGGAGACGACGCGGCGGGCGAGGCGGCTGCTGCTGCCGTCGGCGCGGCGGACGTCGCGGACGTCCCGCCGGATGGCGAGGACGTGGTTGAGGACGACGGCCCACAAGCGGCCAGCAGGGCCGACGCGATAAGGGCTGCCGTTCCCTCTTTGAGCAGAGAGCGGCGGGACAGCAAAGGGCGGTTGATCGTGGGCATGGATACTCCTCCTCTTCGATGCTATTCCGATGGCGGCGCGAATACGCCGTCCACCTAACTAAGCGCCCAACAACGGCACGACGTGAGGACCGCGAACCATGCAGCAATGGGACGCATTCTATTTTTCAGCCTGAATCGAGTCAATACATTGTGGGATAGTCTTCTCGGATACTGAGAATAGAAGGTGAAGAATGTTGCAGCCGTGCCGCCGACTAACTATGATTCATAGCCGGGATCACTCGATGCAAAATGGGAACGGACAGATGCCTCGAACGCCGCGCCGAGCACGCCCCGGCTTGCAGATCTCCGGTAAATCGCCGTACGGCGCGCGAACGATGGATCGTGGGCTGTCCATTCTGCAGTGCTTCACGGCGAGTTGCCCATCCCTCAGCGCCCATGATCTCAGCCTGCGAATGGGCGTTCCACCCAGCACCCTTTACCGTTACCTGGCGACGCTCGAGGCCGGAGGCTATCTCGAGAGTGACCACCGATCTGGACTGTACCGACTGGGCCTTCGCCTGGTCGAGCACGCCGGCATCGTCCTGAACCAGATCGATGCGCGCCTCCACGCGCTACCGGAGCTCGAAGCATTGGCCGACGAGGTCCAACTGAACAGCAATCTCGCCGTCCTTTTCGATGGAGATACCTTCCACATCGGTTACGCGATTCGCTCCTATGTGCCACCGATCTACACCACCCTCGGCCGTCGCGCGGTTGCCCACTGCACGGCTCTGGGAAAGTGCTTGCTGGCGTGGTTGCCGCGCGAGGATGTCCATGCGCTCATCGCGGCGAAGGGGTGGCGGCCCTGCACACCTAACTCTATTCAATCCATCGAGGCGCTGGACCGCGAGTTGAACGCGGTGCTCGCGCAGGGGTATGCCGTCGACCGCGAAGAGCGCCATCGAAACCTCTGGTGCGTCGGGGCGCCGATCCGGGACCGATCCGGACGCGTCGTCGCGGCGATGAGCGCAAGTGGTCCGACACGGCGATTCGACGGAGAGAACCTCGACCGGATCG
>JAJPKB010000251.1 GCA_021323915.1 Chloroflexota bacterium
AGGCTCCCGAATCGAGCCTCGCCCTCAGCAGGTTGTTGACCAGCGCCGGATTCGCCTTTCCCTTCGACGCCTTCATCACCTGGCCGACGAGGAATCCGAGCGCCTGGCCCTTGCCCGCCTTGAAGTCCTCGACGCTCTTCGGATTGGCGGCGATGGCCTCGTCGACGAGACGCTCCAGCGCGGCGGTGTCGCTGATCTGGCTCAGCCCCATCGTGTGAACGACCTGATTCGCCGACTCGCCGGTTTGGAACATTCGCTCGAAGACGTCCTTGGCGGCGCGGTTGCTGATCGTTCCGTTCTCGATCAGGCCTAGCAGCTCGGCCAGCCCGTCCGGCGATACCTTCGACTGCTCGATCTGAAGATTGTTAGCGTTGAGCAGGCGAAACAGCTCGCCGGTCATCCAGTTGGCGACGAACTTCGGGCGGTCGAACTTGTGTACCGCTTCTTCGAAGTAATCCGCCGTCGCGCGCGTCGCGGTGAGCAGCTCGGCGTCGTATGGCGACAGGCCGAACGCTTCGACGAAGCGCGCCCGCCGCGCGGCCGGCAGCTCCGGTAGCTGGGCTCGGACGCCGGCCGTCCAGGCCGGGGTTAGTGAAAGCGGGGGCAGATCCGGCTCCGGGAAATACCGGTAATCGTGGGCGAACTCTTTCGATCGTTGACCGACGGTGACGCCACGATCCTCGTTCCAACCACGGGTTTCCTGGACGATGCGCTCGCCGTCGGCGATTGCCTTGATCTGACGCTCGGCTTCGTATTCGAGGGCGCGGTAGACCGCCCGAAACGAGTTCATGTTCTTGATCTCAACCTTCGTGCCGAGCTCGGCAGATCCGACCGGTCGGACCGACACGTTCGCGTCGCAGCGAAACGCGCCCTCTTCCATGTTGCCGGTGCTCACCCCGAGATACTGGAGAATCTCCCGCAACGCCATCAGGTAAAGGCGCGCCTCTTCGGCCGAGTGGATGTCCGGCTCTCCCACGATCTCGATGAGCGGTACGCCGCCGCGATTCACGTCGACCAGGCTGTACGACTGGCCGGTGACTGGATCGACGCGGTGGGTCAGCTTGGCGGTGTCTTCTTCCAGGTGAACGCGCCGGATGCCGATCCGCCGCGTCTGACCGCCGTGTGCGATGTCCAGCCAGCCGTGCTCGGCGATCGGATGCTGATACTGGGAGATCTGGTAGCCCTTCATCAGGTCCGGGTAAAAGTAGTTCTTTCGATCGAAACGGGTGAACTCGTTGATCGAGCAGTTGAGCGCGAGTCCGGTCAGGACAGTCAATTCGACCGCGCGCTGGTTGATGACCGGCAGCGCGCCGGGAAGGCCCAGGCAGACCGGACAGACGTTGCCATTCGGGGCCGCGCCAGGCTGGTTGGCGCAGCCGCAGTACATCTTGCTGTTAGTGAGGAGCTCGCTATGAACTTCCAGCCCAATGACGACGTCGTAGGTGTTGGGTGAGATGGTCTTCATCCTTGTCGCTTTCGCTTCACGAATCGATCGATTCGCCGCAGCGCCTCCTCGATCTGGGCCAACGAGGTCGCGTAGCAGCACCGAACGTGATTTCTCCCGCATTCGCCGAATGCCGAGCCCGGCACGACCGCGACGCGCTCCTCCAGAAGCAACTGCTCGGCGAACTCTTCGTCGGAAAGATTGGTGGCCGCGGTAGACGGAAACGCGTAGAACGCGCCCTCGGGCTCGTGGCAGCTCAGGCCGGCGTCGTTCAGTCCCTTGACGATCACCCGTCGACGTCGATTATATTCCTCGACCATATCCTCCACCGCGGCCTCGCCGTTCTTCAGCGCCTCGATCGCCGCCATCTGGCTGGTAATTGGCGCGCACAGCGCGGTGTACTGATGGATCTTGAGCATGCCGTCCATCAGGTCACGGGGGGCGGCCACGTACCCCACTCGCCAGCCGGTCATCGCGTACGCCTTGGAAAAGCCGCCGAGCAGGATTGTCCGATCGCGCATCTCCGGCAACGACGCGAAGCAGACGTGCTCACGCCCGTAGATCAGCCGATCGTAGATCTCGTCGGAGATGGCGATCAGGTCGCGCTCGGCGACGATTTTCGCGATCTGCGAAAGCGTCTCACGGTCGGGCGCCGCGCCGGTCGGATTGTTCGGGTAGCCGACCAGGACGGCCTTGGTGCGGTCGTTCACGCGCTGGGCGAAGTCGGCCGGGTGCGGTCGAAACCCGTTGTCCGCCAACGTGGGCACGGCCCGGACGACCCCGCCGGTGAACGTGACGCACGGGGCGTACGACACGTAGCCCGGGTCCGGCACCAGCACCTCGTCGCCCGGATCGAGAATCGCCCGCATCGCGAGATCCAGCCCCTCCGAAACGCCGAAGGTGACCATGATCTCGTCCCGGGGATCGTAGTCAACGCCGTAGCGCCGGATCAAGTGCTCGGCGATTAGACGACGAAGCTCGATGAGGCCGTAGTTGGACGTGTACATCGTGTAGCCGCGCTCGATCGAATAGATCGCCGCTTCGCGGATGTGCCAGGGCGTCGTGAAATCGGGTTCGCCCACACCGAGCGAGATCACGCCATCCATGGTTTGGATCAAGTCGAAGAATCGGCGAATTCCGCTTGGCGCGACCGATCGCACGCGGGCCGCGATGCGGTCTCGTCGGGCGATTTCCTTCGCGCGTGGTCCAGGAATGGTTTGCACGATCAACTCCCCGAGGTCGCCAGCTTTACGCGCCGTTCAGGGTGAGAAGGGAAGGCGGGGCGGTGATTCCGGCTCGTCGAACAACTCCCCATCTTCCTTGTAGCGCTTCAGCAAGAAATGGGTCGTGGTGCCCTGCACGCCCTCGAGGGGAGCCAGCTTTTCCGAAACGAAGCTGGCCACGTCCTTCATCGTGCGGCCGGTCACTTCGACCGCCAGGTCATACGTTCCCGACAACAGATGCACTGAGCGTGCCTCCGGAAAACGCGCGATCCGGGAAGCGACCGCGCCGAAGCCGACCTCGCGCTGGGGACTGACTCGAACTTCGATCAGCGCCGTGACCGGTTCGTCTCCGATCCGCTCCCAGTTGATCAGCGCGTGCCGTCCGACGAGGATGCGCGCCTTTTCAAGCTGCTCGATCCGATTCGCGACGTCGTCCGGCGGCGCGTCGAGCATTGTCGCCAGCTCGTCCACCGTCAGCGCGGCGCTCCGCTCCAGCAGCTTCAGAATCTTCATCGACAGGTCGTCGACGACGGGCGTGGGCTCGGGTTCCTTCATGTCAATCGCGTCGCCTTCCAATCTCCACTTTGCTCGAACGCGTAGCCAATTCTGAGTAGCGTGTCCTCGCTGCCGGGCGCCCCAAGCAGCTGCAGGCCGACCGGAAGTCCGCGCACCAGCGCGCACGGGACGACGAGGCCAGGAAGACCCGCCGCGTTTACCGTCACCGTGCAGACGTCGGTCAGGTACATCGCAACCGGGTCTTCGATGCGCGCGCCGAGCGGGAACGCCACCGTCGGCGCGGTTGGGACGGCGAGCACGTCAAACCGCTCGAAGGCGCGATCGAAGTCCTGCTTGATCAGGGTTCGAGCCTTCATCGCCTGGACGTAGTAGGCCTCGTAATAGCCAGCCGACAGGGTATAGGTCCCAACCATGATCCGTCGCTTGACCTCCGCGCCGAATCCAACCTCGCGGGTGCGGTTGAACATCTCCCAGACATCCGAGCCATCGACGCGGAGTCCGTACTTGACGCCGTCGTAGCGGGCCAGGTTCGAGCTTGCCTCGGCCGGCGCCACCACGTAATACGCGGCGAGCGCGTACCTGGTGTTCGGGAGCGACGTTTCGTCGACGTTCGCGCCGAGTTCCGCGATCTTCGCGATGGCGCGGCGGATCGCCTCGGCGACCATCGGGTCCATGCCCTCGACGAAGTATTCGTTCGGCACTCCGACGCGCAGCCCCTTGACCTCCGAAATCAGCGATTGGCGGTAATCCTGAACCGGCCAGTCGAGCGAGGTCGAATCACGTGGATCGCGCCCGGCGATCGCCGACAGCACGATGGCGGCATCGGTCACGTCGCGGGTCAGCGGACCGATCTGGTCGAGAGACGAGCCGAACGCGACCAGGCCGTAGCGCGACACCCGACCGTAGGTCGGCTTGAGACCGACCACGCCGCAAAAGCTGGCGGGCAGTCGGATCGAGCCGCCGGTGTCGCTGCCGAGGGCCACGGTCGCCTCGTTCGCCGCGACCGCCGCGGCCGAGCCGCCGCTGCTGCCACCCGGCACCAGCGAAGGATCCCAGGGGTTCGCCGTCGGGTAAAACGCCGAGAACTCGGTGGAAGAGCCCATCGCGAACTCGTCCAGGTTGGTCTTTCCGAGAATTACCGCGCCGGCCGCCCGCAGCCGCTCGACCGCCGTCGCATCGTACGGGGGAACGTAGCCGTCGAGGATCTTCGAGGCGCAGGTTGTCCGGATGCCCTTCGTGCTCAGGTTGTCCTTCAGCGCGATCGGGATGCCGGCGAGCGCAGGAAGATCCTCGCCCGCCGCGAATCGTCGGTCGATCTCGGCCGCCTGGCGACGCGCCTCGTCGGGCGTCCGGGTGATGTAGGCGTGAATCGTGGATTCACTTCGATCGATTTGCTGGAGAACGGCGTCGGTTAGCTCGGCCGCGCTGATTTCCCGTCGGCGAAGCAGGTCGCCGGCTTCGTGCGCGGTGATCTCCGCGAGGTTCATCGTTATTCCAGCACCGGTGGGACGCGGATGAAGTCGTCTTCGTGGGCAGGTGCGTTCGCGAGCACCTGCTCGACGGTCAGGCCTGGCCGAGCCACGTCCGGTCGAGTTACGTTCTCAAAGCGGATAACCTGCGCCGAGGGAGGCACGGTGGACGTATCGAGCTCATTTAGCATGTCGACGTAGCTGAGAATCGTCGTGAGCTGATCGCGGAATCGCTCGCGCTCGTCCGTCGAGAGCCCGAGGCGAGCGAGCGTAGCGATGTGATCTACTTCCTCTGGACTGATGCGCATGTATTTACCTTACGGATAAAGTCGGTACAGCATACGTGGGAACGGGATCGTCTCCCGCACGTGCTCCAGCCCACAGACCCAGGCGACGGTACGCTCGATACCGAGACCGAACCCGCTGTGCGGGACCGAGCCGTACCGTCGCAGATCAAGGTACCACTCGTAGGCTTCGCGGGGAAGCTGGTGCTCGTCCAGTCGCCGTTCGAGCAACTCGAGATCGTGGATGCGCTGACTGCCTCCGATGATCTCTCCGTAGCCTTCCGGGGCGAGCAGATCATCACAGAGGGCGAGCTCGGGGCGGGACGGATCCGGCTGCATGTAAAATGCCTTCACCTTGCTGGGATATTTTTCAATGAACAGCGGTCGGTCGTACAGGTTCGCCAGAGCGGTCTCGTCCGGCGCACCGAAATCGTCGCCCCAGGTCCGCTCGATGCCCCGCTCACGCAGGATTTCGATCGCCCGATCGTAGGTGATCCTTGGGAATGGCGGCTGGACCGCTTCCAGCTTCGAGACGTCTCGCTCGAGCAGGTCGAGCTCCCGTCGTCGTTCCCGTAAGACGGTCTGCACGGTATGACTGACGAGCGCTTCCTGCAGTCGCAGGTTGTCCTCGTGCTCGAAATAGGCCGCCTCGGGCTCGACGATCCAGAACTCGATCAGGTGGCGCCGCGTTTTCGACTTCTCGGCGCGGAACGCCGGTCCGAAGCAATAGACCTTTCCCAGCGCCATCGCCGCCGACTCGAGGTACAGCTGACCGCTCTGGCTCAGGTACGCCTTTTCGTCGAAATAGGTCGTCTCGAAGAGCGTCGTCGTACCTTCGCACGCCGATGGCGTGAGGATCGGCGAATCGACCAGGGTAAAGCGATGATCGTCGAGGTAACTGCGAATCGCGCTGATGATCGTCGCCCGAATGCGTAGGATCGCGTGCTGCCGGCTGGATCGAAGCCAGAGGTGGCGATGATCCATCAAGAAGTCGACACCGTGCTCTTTCGGGCTGATCGGATAGTCGTGAGCGATCTGGACCGGCTTCACCTCGGCGACGGCGAGCTCATATCCGCCGGGCGCCCGCGCATCAGCCCGGACGCGCCCGGATACTTCGACCGACGACTCCTGGGTCAGCGAGCCGGCCGCGTCGAACGTCTCGGGTGAGACGTCGGCGCGCGATACCACACCCTGGATCACACCGGTGCCGTCGCGAATGAGCAGGAAGTGGAGCTTGCCGCTCGATCGCTTGTTGTAGAGCCAGCCCTTGAGCGTGACGTCTTGCCCCTCGTGAGAGCCGACCTCGGAGATGTACGTCCAGTCCACCAGATACCTCGCCCGTGGGACTGCTAAAGTTTAGCATGCGCGTTTCGATTGTGCTACGATGGCCCGCGGCGTTTGGGGGTAGGCCGTGCTCGCTCGTGTGTTGGACGTGCTGCGAGAAAATCGCATTCTCCTCTGGTTGAGTCTGATCACTCTGGTCAACCAGCTTGGCTTCGGGCTGGTGATCCCGGTTCTTCCTTTTTTCGTCCAAACCTTCGGTGGCACCGAGGCGGCGGTCGGCGCCGCGGTCGCCGCCTACGGCCTTGCTCGGCTGCTGTTCGATCTTCCGATGGGCCACCTCACCGAGCGCGCCGGGCGCCGTCCGGTGCTCATGATCGGCGAGGCGATCACGGTGATTGGCTCGCTGGGCTGCGGTCTGGCGCTGACGTATCCCCAGCTGCTGGCGTTTCGGTTCGTGGGTGGGATCGGCTCGGCCACGGTTTTGACGGTTGGCCAGATCATCGTCGCCGACGTTTCGAAGCGGGAGAATCGTGGACGTCTGATGAGCATCTACATGACGTTCTTCCAGTTGGCGGTTGGCATCGGGCCGGTGTTTGGCGGCGCTCTCAATCAGGCTCTCGGACCACGTTCGCCTTTCCTGGTGTTCGCTTTGCTGGCGCTGCTCGCCCTGACGATCGCTTTCTTTCGATTGCCGGAGACGCGAAAGCTCCAGGCTGCGAGCGCCGGTCCGTGGGTGGAGCGGACGGGAGAGCCGTCGATCCTTGGCCGGCTGTTGCGGAATCCCGGGTTCGTGCTGGTGGGCATGATCGGTTTCGCCGCGACCACGGCACGAACCGGCGGCATCTTTAGCGCCGTGCCGGCGACCGCCTACCGTTTCGGCGGATTAACGCCAGGGCAGGTTGGCCTCGCGATCACCGTGGCCAACCTGCTAAACTTTGGAACGGTTTCCGGCGCGGGCTTCCTCGCCGATCGTTTTGGTCGCAAGGCGACGATTGTCCCCGGCGGAGCGCTGGTCGGGATCAGCTTTGTTCTCTTCTCTTTCCAAACGAGCTATCCCATGTTCGTCGTCGCGGCGATCTTTTGGGGAATCGGCAGCGCCCTGTACAACTCTCCGGCGTCCGCTTACGCGGCCGATCTGGCCCCCTCCGGGGCGATCGGCACGACGATGGGCATCTATCGCATGCTGAGCGACGTCGGATACGTGGTCGGTCCCCTGGCGATCGGTGTGATCGCGGACGGAGTGGGCCCGGTTGGCGCGCTATTAACCGTGGCCGGAATGTTCGTGGTGATCGTCGTTCCGTTTCTGCTTTACGCGCCAGAAACCCGCCGACCGGTCAAAATCGTCGAGGCGTGAGAAGGATTGAAGGAGAAGATATGCCAATCGTCGATATGAAGCTGGAAGACCTGCGCGCCTACCAGCCAGCGCCAAACTCGCCGCCGGATCTCGATCAGTTCTGGGGCCGGACGCTCGCCGAGTCGGCGCAAGCGCCGTTGAACGCTCAGCTCGAGAAGCTCGACTATCCGGTGCCCGAGCTCGACGTCTACCGGATCTATTACGACGGCTGGCGCGGTGCGCGAATCTGCGGCTGGTTCATTGCCCGTGCTGGCGCGCGCTCACAGTCGACCATGGTCTTCTACCACGGATACAGCGGCAACAAGGGCCAGGTTTACGATTACCTGGGCTGGGCGCTGCAGGGCTACACCGTTTTGGCGGTCGACGTTCGGGGGCAGGCCGGCGAGAGCGCCGATTCCGACGTCTACCCGGGCGGGCACGTCACCGGCTGGATGACCAAGGGAATTACCTCACCGGACACGTACTATTACCGCGGCGTCTACGTCGACTGCGTGCGAGCGCTGGATTTTGCCGTGAACCGACCGGAAGTGGACGCCGACCGGATTGGCATCGCCGGGGTCAGTCAGGGAGGGGGGTTGAGCCTCGCCGTCGCCGCGCTCGACCGTCGTCCGAAGCTGTCGATGCCCGAAGTGCCGTTCCTTTGCGATTTTCGGCGCGCCCTCGACGTGACCGATAAGAATCCGTACCAGGAAATCGCGATGTACTGCCACCGGTTCCCGGATCGGGTCGAGACGGTCTTCAATACCCTGAGCTACGTCGACAATCTGAATCTCGCCGATCGGATCAGTTGCCCGGTGCTGGTCACCGTTGGGCTGCAGGATCTCATCTGCCCGCCGTCGACGATTTTCGGAACCTATCATCGAATCGCGTCCGAGAAGGAGATCCGGGTCTATCCGTTCGGCGGCCACGAGGCGTACCCGAGTCACCACGAGCACAAGCTTCGCTGGGCGCGACGGATCTTGATGGGCTGAGCCTCCGGCGGTGACGCGAGCCCTG
>JAJPKB010000515.1 GCA_021323915.1 Chloroflexota bacterium
AACGCACGAATCGCTGGCACACCCGCGTCCGGACGTTGCGCATCCGCGACGAGAAGAAGCCCGCTACTGATCTTGCTCTGGTCCAATTCGCCGGTGCCCTGATCGTCCATCGGTTACGACGAGTTTTAGGATGGGTTCTTAACGAACGACCTGGCGCGAGACTGGCCTTCGGAGGGCAGAAGCTTGACCGCTCACGCCTGGCCGTTGGATAGGTTATTCGCAACTGGAACCGCTGCCGGGGCGGGAGTGAGACACCAGGGGCCAACCGGTGTCTCGGCCGTGAGCCAGGGGGTCTCCGAATCGGGAGGACGTCGACGATTCAGCCCGACAATAGGCGATGGAGGGCGGCGTCCTCGGCCAGGTAGTCGAAGCTGGCGGGATCGATCGTGTCGGGCGGGTGCGCCCGCTCCCAGGCGACTGTCTGGCGGAGGCACTCGGAACGTGGCACGATCTCGCGGTAGCCAAGCTCCTCGCGGATCCGCGCGGTATCGACCACCCAGTCCTGGCGCCGGTCCAGGTCCGGCCGCGGCGGAAGCCAGCCCTCCGGCACCGCGACGACCTCCCCGCGCCAGCCCGCCGCCTTTCCGATCTCTCGGACCCACTCGGCCTCGCTGAGCGTGTCCGGCTCGGCGACATTGTAGGTGCGACCGGCCGCCCGATCGTCGACGACCGCCCGGGCGATGGCCAGGGCGACGTTTTCGACGAACGCGCGCGACCAGCGCCAGCCGGCGAGGATCTCGTCGAGCGGGATGACCGGTCGGCGATCGTCCATGCGCTTCAGGTAGGGGAAGATGCGGTGTCCGTCGCCGGGGCCGTAGACCATCGGCAGACGGAGAATCGTCGCCGGGAGATCCGAAACGCCCCGCGCGGCCTGCTCGACGAGAATCTTTTCGTAATCCTGCGCCCAGGCGAAGGCGCCCCGGTGCGGGAAGTATTTCTCGCGCAGCGGCGCGTCCTCGTCGAGGGGAACCGGATCGGGCGGACCCGGCTCGGTGCGCCAGAGGCGGCCGTACATCCGATAGACGTCCTGGCTGCTGACGACCACCGCGCGGCGGGCGACGCCGGCGAAGGCGCCGACGAACGTCCGAGCGTCGTGCTCCCCGAAGGCGATCATGTTCAGGACGACCTCCGGCCCGATCCGCCGGAAGTCGTCGACGAAGTCACCCAGGCGCCGCGCGTCCCCGTGCAGGTGCGCGACGTCGCGGCAGCGTTCGGTCTTGGTTTGGCCACGGTGGAAAAGCACGACCTCGTGTCCCAGCCGTTCGAGGCGCTCGACCACGTGGGGTCCCATGAAGCCGGTGCCGCCGACGATCAGGATCCTCATCGCGCGGCCAAGCCGCCGGCCTGGCCCGCGGTCGGCGTGGGCGGTCCCGCGAGGATCACCCCGCCGCCGTTCTCGATGGCCTTCTCGACCTGGTCGCGCGAAGCGACGCGCGGGTCGAAGGTGACCGAGAAGATCTGCCATCCGGTCGTGGCGCTCTCCACCTTGAATCCGCCACCGATCTTCAGCTGGTTGAGCTCGCTGGCGACACGCGCCAGAGCATCCTCGTGTCAGGCGCACTGCTTGGGGACTTCTCCCCAGACGACCGTCGCGGACGCGGCCGCGCCGGCCGGTTGACCCGAGGTGACGCCGGTGGATGCCAGGTCGCTCGTCTTCACGGCCGTCTGGGCCGGCGCGCACGCGACGAGGCTCAGCAGCGCGACCGCGCTCACCAGCACGCCGAGGACGGATCCAACTCGCCAGGTCATCGCTCAACCCCTCCTTATCAATCTACTCCACGAAAACCGCGTCCAGCTCCTTCGTCTTGAGGGCCGGCGCGTCCGCGTACAGGTGGCACGCGGCCGCCCGGTGCTGGTCCGTCGCGTACAGCGGGGGCGGCGACTCGCGACAGATCGCCATGACTCGGGGGCAGCGGCTCGCGAACTTGCAGCCGCCGGCCGTATCGACGCCGGTCAGGTCCGCCGGAGCCCTGGGGGCGTTCCGGGTCTGGCGGGGATGGGGCAGCGGAATCGAGCTGATCAGCAGCTGGGTGTAGGGGTGCTTCGGCCGGTGGACCACCGCGTCGACGTCGCCAACCTCGACCGGCGATCCGCTGTACATCACGATGATGTTCTTGCTGATCTGGTAGGCGGTGGTCAGATCGTGGGTGATGTACATGATCGAGATGCCGAACTGCTGGTTGAGCTTGCGCAGGCTACCCAGGATCGTGGCGCGCAGCGAGGCGTCCACCATCGAGACCGGCTCGTCGGCGATGATCAAGCGCGGCTTGACGAGGAGGGCACGGGCGACCATCACCCGCTGGCGCTGACCGCCGCTCAGCTGGTGCGGGTACCGCCCGAGCGTCTCCTCGGGACGGAGGCCGACCGCTTCGAGCGCGTTTTCGATCAGGGCGCTCTTCTCGCGAGCCGATTTCGCCAGTCGGAAGTTGGCGATCGGCTCGGCGAGGACATGGTCGACCCGGTAGAACGGGTTGTACGAGTCGTAAGGATCCTGGAAGACGACCTGGACGTCGCGGCGGAACGTTCGGCGCTCGCCGGTCGACATGCGGTGGACGTTCTTGCCGAGATAGAGAATCTCGCCGCTCGTCGGCGGGGTGAGCCCGAGGAGCAGCCGGGCGAGGGTCGTCTTGCCGCTGCCGCTCTCGCCGACGATGGCGGTGACCGACGGAGGCGCCGCGTCGACGGTGAGCGAGAAGTCGTCGAGGGCGACGGTGCGGTGCTTCGACAGGAGGCCCGCTCCGAATACCTTCGTGACGTGCCGCGCCTCCAACAGTGCTCCCATCGTGACTCCTAGTTCTTCTACCAAGAGGTCTGACC